>NZ_JAVCWL010000027.1:0-106890 GCF_030846505.1 Massilia pseudoviolaceinigra
TGAACAATAGCGATCCATGGACGGATGCGGTGCGCAGCGGCGCCATCGCCAGCCGCACCCTCGTCACCAACCAGGCGATCGTCGACGCCGTGCGCAGGCGCGCGCCGGCCAGCGGTATCGATATCGGCTGCGGCGAAGGCTGGCTGGTGCGCGCGCTCGACGGGATCGCCATGGTCGGCGTCGATGTGGTCCCCGCGCTGATCGGGCAGGCGCGCGCGGCAGGCAAGGGCGATTTTCGCGTGCTCTCGTACGAAGAGATTGGCGCAGGCAAGCTCTCCATGGCTGCCGATGTCGCGGTCTGCAACTTCTCCCTGCTTGGAAAGGAATCGGTGGAAGGCGTGTTCCGCGCGGCCGGTTCGTTCCTGGCCCCCGGCGGTGCGCTGATCGTCCAGACCATCCATCCGGGGGCGGCCTGCGTCTCAGGCGACTACCGCGACGGCTGGCGCGCTGGCAGCTGGGCCGGCTTCAGCGACGCGTTTTGCGATCCCGCGCCGTGGTACTTCCGTACGCTCGCAAGCTGGCTCGGCCTGTTCAGGGATAGCGGCCTGAGCCTGGTCGACCTGCGCGAACCGGCACATCCCGAAACAGGCATGCCCTTGTCGCTGATTCTGATCGGCGAAACGAGGCACCTGCCAGCGGCATAGCAACAGGGCGGTCATCCGTGGTCTGAGCCCGTCCCCACAAGGGACCGCGGCGCTCCAAGGCTTGTCTTATTTAATCCCGGAAAGCAGCGCACTGTCGTAACAATCCGGGAGCCGCGCACAAGGCGCCGGCCGGGCTCGATCCTACTTCTTGTTCGGTCTCACTGATTCGGCCCTCACGCAAACAAGCTTTTCCCCTGTAGGACTCATACGGCGGAATTCACCGGTGGCGTTGACGGAACTTCCCGGGGCATCATGTGGTTCGCCATCCATACACAAACTATCCGGTAATTGATGCGCGTTCACCGTATGAAAATCATGCGCATAGGTATATCCCGGCCGCATGTCGATTTCGTTCTCGTACGTCCCGATCAGGAAATCCGTCGTCTGCCTGCTGATCGGCCAGCCCTCGATTCGGAAGGTGCTTAACTCCACTTGAAACACATGTTTGCCGGGTGCGAATTCGAGGACCCTGCCGCCATAGATGAAATCGACAGGCTTACCATCGATCATGCGGTACTTGCTGTTCGGACGCCCGTGAATGAACAGCAAGGCAAGCTCACTTCTATCGAGCGTCGGTCCCTGATACATGCGTGATGAGGCACATCCCGACAATGCCAGCAGCGGCAACAGCGCACCCAAGAATATTGCGTGTAATCTCATTCGTCGACCTCTCCAGTGAAGGCAATCATTGGCGGCTCTGCCACATAATTACTCGTTAATATTGGTATATTGTAAGCTCTCGATCCACATGCCGGTTCGGGTGCGTCGCTTGCGTCCATCGATCCGCATCATCGAACGGCATTTCCGGCGAGATCGCCGATGGAATGACGGTATCGCATTTCCCGTCACGATCAGTGGCGCCTGACGACATAGTCCTTTATGACTAGTCCAGCTAGCCCGTCATGGGCACATTCAAATCCACCCCATCCCGCTACAATCGGCCTGTCATTCATCTTCAGGGGAGTAGGGCTATGCTGCGCGACCGGTACGGGCGATCGATCGAATACCTGCGCCTGTCGGTGACGGACCGCTGCGATTTGCGCTGCAGCTATTGCATCCCCAAAGGCTTCAAGGGCTTCGAGGAACCGAAGCACTGGCTCACCTTCGACGAAATCGAGCGCCTGGTGGCGGCCTTTGCCCGTCTCGGCACGCGCCGCCTGCGCCTGACCGGCGGCGAACCGCTGCTGCGCCGCAACCTGGCCGAACTGGTCGGGCGGCTGTCCAGCCTGCCCGGCATCGACGACCTGTCGCTCTCGACCAACGCCACCCGCCTCGCGCACCATGCCAGCGAACTGCGCGCGGCAGGCGTGTCGCGCATCAACGTCAGCCTCGATTCGCTCGACCGCGCCTGCATGCAGCAGATCACCGGACGCGACAGCCTTGGCATGATCCTGGACGGCATCATGGCCGGCAAGGCGGCCGGTTTCGATCCGATCAAGATCAACATGGTGGCCCTGCGTGGCGTCAACGAGCACCAGATCGACGCCATGGTCGCCTTTTGCATCGAGCACCAGTTCGTGCTGCGCCTGATCGAAGCGATGCCCATGGGCACTACCGGGCGCGACGCCACCTGGCTCGATCTTGGCCCGATCGAACGCCACCTGCGCCGCCATTTCGGCCTGATCCACCAGTCGGCCACGCTCGGCGGCGGTCCTGCGCGCTACCTGGCCACGCCGGACGGGCGCACCAGCGTCGGCTTTATCACCCCGATGTCCCAGCATTTCTGCGCCGATTGCAACCGCGTGCGCCTGTCGGTCGACGGCACCCTGTACCTGTGCCTCGGCCAGGAAGACAAGGTCGAGATGCGGCCCTTGCTGCGCGGCGGCGGCAGCGATGCCGAGCTGGAGCAGGCGATCCGCGCGGCCATCGAACTCAAGCCCGAAAAACACGAATTTCGCGAGCAACCCGGAAAAATCATCCGCTTCATGTCGCAGACCGGCGGATGAGCGCCATTGCGGCGGGAACGTTTTGCACCGCAGCAGCGTATCATGGCGTCAGCAAGGAGTACCCATGACCCTCGACACCCTCATTCCGTCCCGCCACAAGCTCTCGACCAAGATCGTCGGTGCGCTGGTGGGTTTCCTCGCGCTGGCCCTGTTCGCCATTGGCGTGACGCTGTACCTGTCCTGGCAACTGGAAGGCAGCGCGGCCGCCATCAACGATACCGGCAGCTTGCGCATGAGCAGCTACCGGCTGGCAATCCTGTTGTCGCAAACGGGTGAGGGGGACGCCGCGAACGATGCACCGCGCCAGGCCAGCGCGGGCCAGCAGATGGCGCAGATCGACGCCACCCTGGCCCAGTTGCGCCTGGGCGACCCGCAGCGACCCCTGTTCCTGCCGCCCACCAGTTCCATCCTCGGCGAATTCGAGCGCATCAACACCGACTGGCAGCGCGAACTGCGTCCCGCGGCCCGGGCGCTGGCGGCCGGACAGGGCGTCGGCGACGGCGCCCTGCAACGCTACCTGGCGCGTACCGACCGCTTCGCCGGCCGGGTCAACGCGCTGGTCCAGCTGATCGAGCGCGACAGCGAAACCCGCACTTTCTGGCTGCGCGCTTCCCAGCTGGCCTTGCTGGCCCTGGCCCTGGTCGGTACAGTCAGCCTGATCTATCTGATGTTCAGTCTGATCATCGAACCTGTCACGCGCCTGCACGAAGGCCTGCACCGCATGAAGGACAAGGATTTCGAAGTGCGCCTGGCGGTCGACAGCGTCGACGAATTCGGCCAGCTGGCGCAGGGATTCAATCAGATGGCCGACCGCCTGCAGGCGCTGTACGGCAATCTGGCCGACCTGGTGCAGACCAAGACGGCCGCGCTGGAACACCAGAACCGCGAATTGGCCCTGCTGTACGACAGTGCCGCCTTCCTGCAGCGTCCGCAGCCGGTCGAGCCGCTGTGCCAAGGGTTCTTGCAGCGCATCAGCGACTATTTCCATGCCGATGGCGGCTCGGTGCGCGTACTCGATACCGGCCGCGACAACCTGCACATGGTGGTGCACCATGGCCTGTCGCCGCGCCTGGTCGAGCGCGAACACTGCATGAAAGTCGGCGACTGCCTGTGCGGCGAAGCGGTCCAGAAAAAAGTGACGGTGATCCATGACCTGCGCAAGCTCGACAAGGGTTACGAGCTCGAATGCCACCGCGAAGGCTTCGCCACGGTCTCGGTGTTCCATATTTATGCGCACCAGCAGCACCTGGGCTTTTTCAACCTGCATTTCCGTTCGGCGCGCGTGCTCGACGCGCGCGAGCAAGGCTTGCTCGAAACGCTGGGCCAGCTGCTCGGCACCGCCATCGAAAACCTGCGCCTGGGCGCGCGCGAACGCGAAATGGCGGTGTCCGAAGAGCGCAACCTGGTAGCCCAGGGGCTGCACGACAGTATTGCCCAGGGCCTCAACTTCCTCAACCTGCAAGTGCAGATGCTGGAGCAGTCCGTCGGCGACGGCAAGCTCGGCGATGTGGAAGAGATCGTGCCGGCCCTGCGCGCCGGCGTGCAGGAAAGTTACGAGGATGTGCGCGAGCTGCTGTACAACTTCCGCAGCCGCCTGGTCGAGGGCAGTCTGGTCGGCGCGCTGGAAACGGCGGTCGACAAGTTCCGCCGCCAGACCGGCATCGCCGCCGAGCTGGTTGCCGACGTCGACGGCGCTCCGTTCCCGCGCGAGCAGCAGCTGCAACTGCTGTTCATCGTGCAGGAAGCGCTGTCGAACGTGCGCAAGCACGCGGGCGCCAGCCGGGTGCTGGTGCGCCTGGAAGACAAGCACGATTTTTTACTCAGCATCGAGGACAATGGCGTCGGCTTCGATCCGGCGCTGCTGGAAGGCCGCGGTGACAGCCACGTCGGCATTCACATCATGCGCGAGCGCGCCCAGCGCATCGAGGCCACGCTGGTCGTTACGTCCAGCCCCGGCGCGGGCTCCACGATCGCATTGACCTTGCCGCAGGCACACCGCCGCGCCGCCTGATACTAATATAGAGGAATCATGGACACCACGAATGAACCGATCCGCGTGCTGCTGGTGGACGACCACAGCCTGTTTCGCAGCGGCATACGCTCGCTCCTGCAGCGCCACGCCGAGTTTGCCGTCGTCGGCGAGGCGGCCGACGGCGTCGAAGGCATCAAGCGCGCCCGCCAGCTGCAGCCCGACGTGGTGCTGCTGGACCTGAACATGCCGGGCATGTCCGGTGTCGAAACGCTGCAGCTGATGCGGCAGGATTGCCCGGATGCGGCCATCGTCATGCTGACCGTGTCGGAAGAGTCGCACGACCTGGCCACGGCGCTGCGCGCGGGCGCCAGCGGTTACCTGATCAAGAACATCGACACCGATTACCTGCTGCGCGCGATCCGCCGCGCGGCCGCCGGCGAAACCGTGGTGGCCGAAGCCATGACCGGCAAGCTGGTGGCGCAGTTGCAGGCGGGTGGCCCGGGCGACGCTCCCGCGTCCGAGCTCGACAAGCTGACCCCGCGCGAGAAGGAAATCCTCGAGAGCCTGGCGCGCGGCGAAAGCAACAAATGCATCGCCCGCAACCTGGACCTGGCCGAAAGCACGGTCAAGATCCACGTCCAGAACGTGCTCAAGAAGCTGAAACTGGCCAGCCGCGTGCAGGCCGCCGTGTTCGCCGTCGAGCACCGCCTCAAGTAGCCGATGCATAGCTGGCGTGACTTGCCGCGCGATGTTGAATAAAATTACGTTATAGAAACATACAACAGGACTCTCGATGCACCTGATCAAGGCCATGCTGATCGCCGGACTGGCCTGGGCGCTGCCCGCGCCGGCCCGGGCAGCGGCAAATCCCGCTGCCGATACGCCCGCACCGTACGCGGTGATCGATTGGCCGGACCCGAGCAACCCGCGTTTCGTCACGCTCGGTGGCGACCACTACCTGCTGTCGGTGCGGGCAGGCAAGCAAGTCTGGGATGCGCGCAACAATGTATTCAGCATGGCCAGGGGGTTTCCGGCACACACCGGCGTGGAAAGGCAATGGACTGCGCTCGCCGGTGGCACCCTCATCACCGGCCGCGCCCACACCGAGGCCGATCTCGTTCACGATTCTCTGATCTGGTGGGACCCGCGGGCCCGGGCGTTTTCGGCGCCGCTGGCGTTTCCCCCGTCCACCGTGGTGCAGGCGCTGGTGCCGGTCAACGCGCAGTACGCGCTGGCGTGCCTGGGGTCGGGCAAGGGCGGCAAGAGGCTCGATTACGATGACCTGGCGGCCAGCGCGGTGCTGATCGGGCTGGCGGACGGCAAGCCGCGCATCGTGGCGCCGACGGCGGCCACGCGCGCCATGCTGGCCGCGGCCGGTGTGCGCGGCACGCTCGATGGCCGGCAGATCGCCGATGGCGCAGCCCCGGCCATGCCCGTCTTGTTCGACACCAGTACATGCCGCTGGGATGTGCGGGCGCGGCCACCATCGCTGGCCAATGTGGACGACCTGACGATCAGCCACCGCCGCCTGGCGGACGGGCGCGTGGTGGTCACCCATGCCGACTTTGTCGACCCGGTTGCCAGGCGGCGCGGCACGCTGGGTGCCCCCTTGCTGTGGGACGAAAAGGCGTCGCGCTGGATCGAACTGCCCGCTCGCGGGCAAGGGGGCGGCCGTCCCGATGACGTGTCGAACTATGGCATCGGCGACCCTGTGGTCGCTCTGGCATCCACGGATTCCACCCATGTCGCCTTTCTCGATCCGGACAGCCTGCACTGGATACCCTCGGCCCAGCGTCTGCCCGACACCTACGGGCCGGAGCTGGCGC
This sequence comes from Massilia pseudoviolaceinigra, assembly GCF_030846505.1. Lineage (NCBI taxonomy): Bacteria > Pseudomonadati > Pseudomonadota > Betaproteobacteria > Burkholderiales > Oxalobacteraceae > Massilia > Massilia pseudoviolaceinigra. The sequence continues at coordinate 6,389 of NZ_JAVCWL010000027.1, forward strand.
CATTGTCGACGGGGGAAGCGCTGCTGTTCACGCGCGGCGATGGTGCGGTGCGGCGCATTTACCGTGTGGGCGCGCCGCAGCCGGCGTGGCCGGCCGCCAGGCAGTCCGACCCTGCCGGCCTTGCCCCGTCCGCAGGCTGCGCCGGCGCGGCCGGGCCGCCGCTACCCGAAAAGGCGCGTTTCGCCGCCATCGCCGCCGAAGCGCGCCGCCGTGCGCGCCAGGAAGACCCGGTAGCCCAGAGCTGGAGCACGCTGGACCGCGCCACGCTGGCGCGCATGACGCGCATGCCCGACTTCGTCGCGCTCGACAGTACCGCCAAGGAGGCGCTGATCGACCAGGCGGGCGCCTGGGACTTGCTACCCTTCGACAAGCCGTCCGACGCGCAAGCGCTGTGGGCGTTCTGGTATCCCGAGCGCGGTATCGACAAGCCGGTCGGGCCGCTGGGTGCCGGCAGCGGCATCATCCGTCGTCCCGACGTGTTTTATGCGGACGCCGGCTGGGGCAGGGAAGCCGGCGCCCAGGTCGCGCTGATGCGATGTTTGCCCCCGCCGATATGGCACGTCCAGCACACCGAGCCGATGTTGTGGGCCATGGAGAACGGCGTTTTCTGGGGGCTGCCCCATGAATTCGGCCAGTGCGTGCGCATGCAGAGCAACGACAACCGCCCGGCACCAGACGTGCCGCTGACGGCGCGCGGCGCGGGCTCGGCCGCCATTCTGGAACAAAAGCTGAGCGACTACCTTCTGGCGCAGCGCTGCGCCGGCAAGGGTGCGGACAGCTGCCTGCCGCTGCTGCATGCGCTGATTTCACTTAACCCCGACGCAGTCCGCTTGCCCGCCATCCTCAATGCCATCGAACCCGGGTTCGCGCTGGCGACACCGTTGCAGATACCATCCCACCTTGCGGACCGCAACGGCGACTTGAGCGCGGCCGAAAACGCTGACCTGATGGCGCTCAAGCGCGTGGCGGTGCACCGGCTGATCTTCATCACGGCAAAGCTGTCCGTGCTGCTGCGCCATACGGCTCCCTGGCCGCCAGGCGAGCTGGAACAAAGCTGGCGCAAGGCCTTCGAGCTCGGAATGCTGCTGCACACGGCGAACGCGATGCAGGCCAGCTTGCATGACGGGCTCAATGTGGAAACGTCCGCGTTTGCCAATCCGTGGGCGTTGCTTCCGAAGGAGGCGACCTTATCCCCTGCGACACAGGAGATTGTCGTGCGACTGGGCCGGGAATACGCGGCCGTGCCCGGTTGCGCGCCTGACCTGTCCGGCATCGCCTGGCTGCCCGACGCATTCTGGATTGCCTTCGCCATCGACAAGATCGGGACGGAGCAGACCACTTGCGGCGTGTTCTCGAACAACGACGGCATGGGACGCCGCTACGCCGCCGCGCTGAACGGCTATCCCGGCGCGCTGGCGCCCCTGGCGCCGCTGCGCACGTATCTCGGCCAGCCGGGTCCGGCGCGCGAGGAGGAGTTGGGCATGTTGGCCTCGGGGTGTCCGACAGATGGCAAGCTCAAGGCCGGCCAGACCGACCCGTGGAAAGTGTGCCGTCACGTCTGGACGGCACGATCGTCGGCGCCACCTGCAAAGCGCCGCCCGCGCAAGCGGCGCTGACCCTGGCTTAACCGCCGCAGCCGCCGCAGCAGCCGCCGCTGGCTGGCGCCGCCACCGTAAAGCCGGCGGCGGTCACGGCGAAGCGCAGCTGCTCGGCCGAGGCGCGCGCCTCGTCGTAGCCGACCCGCGCGCGGCCGGTGGCCAGGGTCAGTTGAACGGTCTCGACGCCGGCGACGGCTTCGAGCGCCTGGGCGACGGCCAGCGCGACGGTCTGGTTCTGCATGGCGGGAATGGTGAGCAGGGCGGTTTGCATATGTTCTCCGATGATGGGCGTGGTTGATGCGAACAGCGTAAAGCGCCGCACCGCCACGCGTCCAGAAGCCCGTGTGATTTGTTCGAAAAGCATAACCTGCATCAAGAATGGCGCATTTCTCCGGCAGCGCGCGCGATCTCCCGTCAAAACACGCGCGATAGTCGTTGCCCGGGGCGGCGCTGTAAAGTAGTATATTAGATATAACTTTAAACGGGTGATGAAATGAGTCTGCTGACAATCGACGAACCGGCCGCGCCGGTCCACCATGCGCCCTGGAGCGCACAACACCCCGTGTGGGCGCTCGGCTTTCGGCCCTTCTACATCCTGACGGCGGCGTTCGCGGCGCTGGCGGTGCCCTTGTGGCTGGCGCAATATCTCGGCTGGCTGACGATGCCGCACGGCGGCCTGGGCTGGCACGCGCATGAGATGGTGTACGGCATGGCCATTGCCGTCATCATCGGTTTCCTGTTCACGGCCGGGCGCAACTGGACCAATCTGCCGACCCCGCACGGCGCTCACCTCGCGGCCCTCGCCGGCGTGTGGCTGGCCGGGCGTGGCGCGATGCTGTGCGCGCCGCCGCTGGCCGCCGCCGTGGTCGACCTGCTGTTCCTGCCGCTGGCGGCCTGGCCCTTGTACCGCGTGCTGAAACAGTCGGGCAACAAGCGCAACCTGTTCCTGATCGCCTTGCTCGGCTTGCTGACCGTGGCCAATGCGCTGTTTCATGCCGCCACGCTGGGCTGGATCGGCCTCTCGCCGCTCACGCCGGTGCATGCGGCGATTCTGGTGATCGTCATCATCGAAGCGGTGATGGGGGGGCGTGTCATTCCGATGTTCACCACCAACGGCGCGCCCGGCAGCAAGCCGCTGGTGCGCCCGCGTTACGACCGTATCGCGCTGGGCCTGACGGCCGCGGCCAGCATTGCATGGGTGCTTTCGCTGCCGGGCGCACTGACGGCCGCGCTGATGATGTCCGCCGCCTGCGCCATGCTGCTGCGCCTGGCCGGCTGGCAGCCGCAGCGTACCCTGCACGTGCCGCTGCTGTGGATTTTGCACCTCGGTTACGCCTGGATCGCGCTGGGGTTTGGCTTGCTGTCGCTGGCCGCGCTGGGCATCGGCACGGCCAGCGCCGGCTTTCACGCGCTCGCGGTCGGGTCGATGGCCGGGCTGATTCTCGGCATGATGACGCGCACCACGCTCGGCCACACGGGCAGGATGCTCAAGGCGGGGCGCTACGAGCCCATCATGTATTTTCTGATCCAGGCCGGCGCGGTGCTGCGCTTGCTGGCGCAGTTCGTTCCCGCCGCGTGGCGCAATGGCGTGCTGCTGGCGTCGGGTGTGTGCTGGAGCCTGTCGTTCGTGCTGTTTTTGCTGGTCTATACGCCGTATCTGTGGCGTGCCCGCATCGATGGTCGCGAGGGCTGAGGCGAAATGGTAGGATGTGCGTCCGTTCCACCAACTGAAGTGATCAAGAGAAAATGACGACCGTATTTGCCATGCCCGTGTTCGATGCCACGGTAATCTTTGAAGGAAATGAACTGTTCAAGGGAAAGGGGTCGGCCAGCATGTGGGCCGAAAAGCTCGCCGCCGAGATTGGCGGCGAAGTAGGCGTGCAGAAAATCGGCACCGGCTGGGTGTTAACCGGCCGCGTCGATGGCGACGACTGCCTGTGGGGCATCCACGGGCAGCGCCTCAAGCGCGTGGTCAGTGCGCCTGCGCAATAGCATCGCTACGCACCTTTAACGCTTTTTCCAGCGCCGGATCGCGTTTGTAGACGTCTTCCGGGAACAGGGCCAGCCCTTCGCGGTCGGTCACGGCGGTGGAGTAGAACAGCACCACCGGAATCGGCTTTTTCAGGCTGACGGTTTTCATCGGCGCCGGTTTCATCAGCGTTTCGATGGCTTCCGGGGTCATTTGCGGCTGGTCGCCGAACACGAACTTGGCCAGGCCGAGCGGGTTTTCGACCCGGATGCAACCGTGGCTCAGGTCGCGCCGGCCGCGCTTGAACAAGCTCTGCGCCGAGGTCGAGTGCAGATAGATATTGTCCGTGTTCGGCATCGCAAACTTCACCGCGCCCAGCGCATTGCGCGGACCGGGACGCTGGCGCACACGGTACTGGCCGGCGCGCAGGCCGTCCAGGGTCTCCGCATCGACCACCGACACCGGGGCGCCGCCGCCCAGCGGCACTAGTTCCATCTCATTTTTGCTCAGGTAGCCATGATCGCGCGCCAGCTTCGGAATGATTTCGCCTTTTTCTATGCTGCGCGGCACGTTCCAGTACGGATTGAATTCCACGTACCGCATCGAGCCCACGAACAGCGGCGTCGGCGTCTTGACGGCTGCGCCGACGATCACGCGCATTTCGATCAGCGGGTTCTTGGCGCCGGGGCCCAGTTCCAAGGCCCACAGGCGGAACGAAGGCAGGTTGACGGCGATCAGGCGGCCGTCAGGAAAATCGGGCAGCCAGCGCAGGCGTTCCAGGCCCAGTTCGAGCTGGCGCACGCGGCGCGTCAGCGGCACATTCAGCGCCGACAGGGTGCCGGTGCCGATCACGCCATCGTCATTGAGCGCATGGCGGGCCTGGAAATGCTTGACGCCTTCGGCCAGGGCCGCCGTGTAGACGCCGGCGCTGGCGGGCGGCTCGGCCGGTGCGCTGGCGCCCAGGTCGCCCAGCTGGATCAGGCGCGCGCGCAGGATGGCCGCGCCCGCGTACGGCGCGCCCGGTTCGAGCTTCTTGACGCCGTCGGGCAGCGGCGGCAGCGCCGTGAATGGCTGCTCGGCCAGTTTGCGATAGGTCGCCAGGGTGGCCATCACACGCCGGTACAGAGGGATGCGTGGCTCGGAGGCGGCCACGGCCTGGTCCAGGCGCTGGCTCAGCAGTGCCAAGCGCAGCTGGTCGACCGGATCGGTCTTGGTCAGGCGCGGGTCGGGCAGGGTGGTGTGGTATTCGGAACGCACGCGCCCGACGCGCAGGTCGGCCAGGTAGTGCAGCATGGCTTGCGTCATGGCGGCGTCGAAACGGGCGCTGGTGCGCGCGGCCGGGTCGGCCAGCTGGCGCGCCAGCCCGTCGGCGTTGTATTCGGCGGGCGAAAGACCATGCAGCGATGCATTTTGCAGCAGGGCGATGGCGGCGCTGGCCTGTTTGTGGCCGCGGTCCTGCCAGGCTGGCGCATAGGCGCGCGCCACGTAAAAGCGGGCCAGCCAGTCGCGTTCGTCATAGGGGCGCGGGGTGCGCGTGGTCACCGCCGCCGCAGTGATCGCCAGCGTGCGCAGTTCGGCCGCCATGCCCGTCAACGCCGGCTGCGCGACGGTGGCAATAGGGGCCGCGGGCGCCGGAGCAGCCGCGCTGGTGCCGCCGGAGGGAAGCCAGACCACCAGTGCCATGGCGATTGCGCTTAGGCGGAAGCTTCGTTTGCCGACGATCATTTAAGTTTCCATACAGTAAAAATCCGACCATCTTAATCGAACCTGAACCGGGTGACATGACTGTTGCCGGAAAAGTTATAAAAAAGGTAGCGTCAGCGCAACAACCGCCTGGTTTTGGGGATTGGACCGGCTTGAACCGAGAACAGGATGCGCCCATTTTTGCGCATGCGCAACGGCGGACGGCAGGCCGGCACGCTGCTTTATCCCGGCATCGTCAAGGGCCGGTGGGGTTGCCAAAACGGCACTATCTGTCGTGTGGAGTCAGGGAGCACATAAAAAAATCGTGGCCGCGCGACAGTTTGTGTCTCGGCAAGTGCAATTTCGCCCTTGAGGTCCGGTAGCGCCTGTTTGCGGACCTGCTCGAACGCCTTGAGGTCGCGCCGCAATTCCATGCGCTTCTCACGCGTGTAGATAAAGTCGCCGAGATAGACGATGCGTCCCGCCGGGGCGTTAAAGGCCGTCGCCTTCCCGCTCGGCTCGTCGATGAGCCGGCCGTAGGCATAGTTGCCGGCCGGTACGTCGAACGCCACGTACTGCACCGGCCCCGGCACCGATGGGATACTGCCCTCGGTCCGGTTATAAAACAGGCAGCCGCCGGTGATGGCCTGGTCCGCCAGACTGTATTCTTCGAGCTCGACGGCAAATCGCTGAGCATCCCAGGTTCCCTCCATGCCAATGCCGTAGACCACGACGGCGCGCCAGAAGAAGCTGGGCGTCCCCCCGGACGGCAGGGGCCGGGTGGAGTTCATCAGGCAGCCGCTGAGCAGCAAGCACGCCGCCAACGGCGCCAACAGGTAGCGAAAAGAGGGCATCGGGTCCTTGAAAGGCTTGGGAGGATGCAGCGGAGTACCGCTCGCTCCCGGTGCGCATTAGACCATAGTGGCGGCGTCAGGATCTAGTAGCCGATCTCCCGGAAATAATCGGCGCGCGCGGCCAGCGCCGTATCGGCGAAGTCCGAGAACACGCCATCCACCCCGAGTGCATAGAACTGCTTGTATTCGAGCTTGGGGTCGCCCTTGTAGTCGAGCGGCAGGCGCCGTTTTTCGTTGCGGAAGGTGTAGGGATGGACCAGCAGGCCGGCCTTGTGCGCGTCCGCCACCAGGGTGGTAGGTGCGGTGGTGGTGGTATCGGCTTCGTTGACCTTGCCGTCGTTATTGGCGTCGACCAGCTTGCCGTCGGCACCGGTGCTGCCCTTGGTGCTGACGATATAACGCTTCCACGGGCCGATGGCGTCGGCGTAGGTCTTGATCTCGGCCAGGCCGGCCGGCGTGACCATGGCGCTGAACAGGCGCTTGTCGCCCGCCACCGCCCAGTCGTAGGGACGGTCGAAGGGGGCGGCGTAGGTGAGGGCGCCGGTTTTCAGGTCGACGTCGTCGGCGTCGATCAATTGCACCATGCGCACGGTCGAGCCCTTGCCGCGCATGTATTTCAGGCTGCCTGGCTCGAACGATTGCACGAAGACCGGCGCGGTGCTGCTGTTCCAGCCGGCGGCGCTGAGCAGGGCCAGCAGCTTGTCTTCCAGCGGCAGACCGTTTTGACGGTGGAAGGTCGGGTTCTTGGTTTCCGGATACATGACGATGTTGCGGCCGCTTTTCTTGATCATGTCGACGATTTCCTGGATCGTCGCGATCTTGTAGCGTCCGTTGAACTGCTGCGCTCGTTCGGCGTCGGTGGAGATGCCACCCAGGGTCTTGATCTCGGCCAGGGTGAAGTCGCCGGCGAACCAGCCTTCCTCGACCAGGCCATCGACGTTCATCTTGCGCTTGCGGCTGGCAAACTCCGGGTGCGAGGCGACGTCGGTGCTGTAGACCAGGTTGGGATCGTGGCGGGCGATCAGGACGCCGTCCTTGGTCGACACCACATCCGGTTCGATGGCATCGGCGCCTTGCTCGATGGCCATGGCGTAGGCTTCCACGGTTTCCTCCGGCAGGTAGCCGCTGGCGCCACGGTGCGCCACCACCAGCGGTGCCTTGCCGTCGAGGGTGTTAAGGACGACCGGATCGTCGCCGCCGCACGCGGCCAACCCCATGGTGGCGGCGCACATGACTGCCAGATTTCGTTTCATTGCCATTGCTGAGTCTCCCTGTATTAAAGGCGGAATTCTAGGTGGTGGAAATGACAAGCTGATGACGGACCGTGAGGGGAGGGTATGCGGTGGCTGAACAAACTCCGCGCAGAACCGGTGATTAGTGAATATTGCCGTATCGCAATGACAAACGGTTGAAGAGCGCTACCATTGGGTTTCCAGCAGGTAATTTACCGCCGACGTTCTCTCGCAGAAGACAGGAAAACCATGCCGCTTCCGGCCGCCAGCAATGTTCCGGCGACTGTTCATTTTATGCGTTTCGCGCTGCTGTTCTTTGTCCTGCTGCATGGGCGTGTGCATGCGGAGAATGGCCTGCCGGAGGGAACGCTCGGCTGGTGGTCTTACACGGCGGGGGTGCTCAATCAGGATCTTTATGTGCCCGACCCGGTTACTGCTTGTCAAAGAACAGCGAGGAATCACACCGGACTGCAGCTGGTCTTGATGCGGCCTTACAAAGGCCGGCGCGACTTTTTTCAATGCTATTACAGGCTTTCTTCAGGAGGCAGCGTTTCCTGGTATGCGAACACCCACCTGCAATGTGAGCCCGGATATAAAACTTACGAACAGGGCGTTTGTCGAAAGGAGGGGCGGGAGATTCCTGTTGCCCTGAAATGTGGAGAGGCAGCGGGAAACCCAGTGCAGTATGCCAGCGGCGCCAAAGTCCAGCATGAAACCGACTTGGTCGGAGGCGCCAATGATGCACTGCGTGTCCAGCGCACCTACCGCAGCGTGCGCGAAAACGCACTTGGCCAATCCGCCGGCATGGGCTGGTCGTTTTCGTTCGAGCGTGTCTTTTCCGCGCCGCAAACAACGGGGCGCGCGACCCGGCCAATAGTGAGGGGTGCCTTGAGCGACGGCAGCGTTTTTCAATTCTTGCGGAAGGCCGATGGTCGCTACGAATCAAGCTACGACAAGGGCATGACCTTGGACGTGCAAGGCCCTGATGACACCGTTTGGCTCCTGACAACCCCGGGTGGGACGGTCGAACGCTACCTCCGGTTCGGCGACGATTTCAGGCTCGGCAGCGTACACGCCCGCCACGGCATGGCGACGCACTACACCTACGATGAGAAAAATCAGCTCAGCAAAATCGTTGACAGCAACGGGCGCAGCCTGACGATCACATGGGAGGAGGACCTCATCGCGTCGATCTCCAGCGCGACGGAGAGCGTACGCTACGAATATGCACCGGCCGCCTTTGCCGGCGGCGTGACGATCGAAGGAATGTCGCGCCTGATCGGTGTGCACTTCCTCGACCTCTCCGGTACCGGCATTGCATCGCGCGCGTACCACTATGAAGATGCTCACGATCGCTTCCTGCTTACCGGAATCACCGATGAACACGGCAAGCGCTTTGCCACGTACGCGTACAACGGCGACGGGCAGGCCGTGCTGTCGGAGCATGCCGGCGGCGCCCAGCGCTACACTTTCGCCTATCCCACCCGGACCGGCCGAACCGTCACCGATCCGCTCGGCAGCAGCCGCAGCATCGACCTTGCGTACGACGCCAGTGGCCAGAGCCGGATTACCGCGGAGAGCCGACCCGCCGGCGCTGGCTGCGCTGCGAGCGCTAGCGCCACGACCTACGGCGCTGCGGGCGATGTGACAAGCCGTGCTGACTTTAATGGAAACAAGACCTGCTTTATCAGCGATCCCATCCGTGGGACCGAACTGGCACGCATGACGGGCCTAGCCAAAGATGCTGCGTGCCCCGCGAGCACCGATACCGCGCTTCCGGCAGGCCAGCGCAAGACGAGTACGCGCTGGCATCCGGATTGGCCCCTGGCCAGCAGTATCGCCTCGCCGGGGCGCGTGGAAACGACGATCTATAACGGGCAGCGCGATGCCAGCGGGAAAGTAGTGGAGTGCGCCGGAGGCGCAGTGCTGCCGAATGGGAAACCAATCGCTGCCGTGTGCCGCGCGACCGTCCAGGCCACTACCGACAGTAACGGAGGACTCGGCTTTGCGGCTGCCCGAACCGGACCTGTCCAGGAATGGCGCTACACGTACAACCGCGCCGGACAGGTGCTGACGAGCAGCGGTCCGGTTGATGCCTATGGCAAGGCTGTAACGTCGAGCATGGTCTATTACGCCGATACCAGCCCAACTCACCACCCCGGCGACCTGGCAAGTGTGCGCAAAAGCGTTGGCGAGATCACCAGTTACTTCGAATACAGCCCGGAGGGCTTGCCGGCAAAAATTCAACTTGCGACGGGCCAGATTGTCGGATTGGAATACGGCCCGCGCGGGCGCTTAACGTCCAGCACTATCCGCGCCGCTGGTGGACACGCCGAAACCACGCGTTACGAGTATGATGTGGCCGGACAACTGATACGCATGATTGCACCCGACGGCTCGGCGCTGAGCTACACATACGACGACGCCCACCGCATGACCGGCTTGCGCGACCGAGCTGGCAACAGCATCGACTTTACGCTCGATGCCATGGGCAACGCCGTGCGCCAGGAAGTGAAAGACCCGAGCGGCAAACTGGTGGCGCAGACCACGCGTGCGTTTGATGCGCTCAGCCGCCTGCAGCGGGAACAGCGCAGTGCCAATGACCCCGGCGCGCGCTTTGAGTACGATGCGGCCGGCAATCTGATATCGAGTACCGATCAAATGGCGCGCGTCAGCAAGGGAACTTACGACACGTTCAATCGTCTGATTCAACAGACGCTGCCTGCGACGGACGCCACAGGCAAACCCGCACTGATCGATTACGGCTACACGCAGCAGGATCAGCTTGCATCCGTGCTCGACCCGCGTCGCTTGCGGACGCGCTACGTTGTCAACGGACTGGGACAGCAATGGCAGACCGTCCGCGTTGAGTCTGATGCGCCCCGGCGCCGTGCGCACGACGATTCTGAGCGAAGTGGCGTACCAGGCGTTCGGCCCAGCGCGCTCGTGGTTATGGGGTAATCACAGCGTGGGCAGTCCCAACAAATACGAGCGCCAGTTCGATCTTGAAAACCGTCTTGTCAGCTATCCGCTTGGCCACCTCAAAGTCGGCGGATCGATGCGCACGCTCAGCTACGATCCCGCCGGGCGGATCGTGGCCAGCACGCACGCGGGGAACGCCACGTCTAGCAGACTGGACCAACGCTACAGCTACGATGGACGTGACCGCCTGATCAGCGTCACCAGCGCCATCGCCAGCCAACGCTTCGAGTACGACGCGAACGGTAACCGGACCAAAGTTATTCTGGGAGCCAATAGCTACCTCAACAAGATAGATCCCGGCAGCAATCGATTGACTGCCACTTCCGGGCCGTTGCCGGCAAAACGCAATACGTACGACGCCACGGGCAACCTCATCAGCGACGATACGATACGCTACACCTACGGCAACAACGGGCGTCTCAGCAGCGCGTCAGGCGGCGGTGCTGCAGCTCAATATCGCTACAACGGACTTGGACAACGGACTACAAAGGCGGATTCAACAGGGGCAACGAGTTACTTGGTGTACGACGAGTCTGGCCGCATTCTTGGGGAGTACGACAGCGCTGGCACGCCGATGCAGGAAACGATATATCTTGGAAATATACCGATCGTTGTAATCAAACCGCGCCCGGCGGTCACTGGGGAGAATGCATACTATATCTATGCAGACCATTTAGGAACACCGCGAGTAATCACGCGCGCCAGCACCAACCAGATGGTGTGGCGCTGGGATAGCTCAAATCCGTTCGGGGACGATGCGCCTGATGAAAACCCGAATTCTCAAAGTAAATTTACTTGCAATCTGCGTTTTCCGGGGCAGTATTATGATCGCGAGACTGGCCTCTATTACAACTACTATCGACACTACGATCCCCAAACGGGGCGGTACATTGAAAGCGACCCGATCGGGTTGATCGGCGGAATCAATACGTATGCATATGTAGATAGTGATCCGCTTGGTTCAATAGATCCCTTAGGGCTTGCAAAGGTGCATGGGAATTGGTGTGGTCCTGACTGGACTGGCGGGAGAAAAGAACAGTACTCCCCTGCCAATAATGCTTTGTACAAATCCACCACCACTCCATTAGACACAGCGTGTAAAACTCATGATATCTGCTACTATCAATGTCGAAAGGATAACCCTTGCGACGCTTCGAAAAGGTCTGCGTGCTTTCAATCTTGTGATGGAAATTTAGCGGTTTCCGCATCAATGACAAGTGAAATGATGTCGGCTGTTGTTGTGCGCGCAATGCAAAGAGACGGCATTCGTCCTCCTGGTGATAACGCCGCCTCCTGCCCAATGGCGTGCGAATATAAAAAATAGAAATGAGCCTGTGATGATGCAGTTTATGTGGAGGAAATAATGTACATATCGATAATCTTAACAATATTTTTCTCATCGGTAGCTGCATTTTTATGTCGCTATCTGAAAAGTCCAGCAACTAAAATGTTGATCGTCGCGGCGGTTTCATTCTGCGTCTCATATGCTATCTACTGGATGCCTGTTTGGTTAGGTGCAAAGGACGACCAATACTCATCATGGGCCCCTGTGGTTATTGGAATTTGCTTTGGCGCTGGCACCATAACTGGTAGTGCTGGACTGTTGTTGATGAGGTGGGCAGAGCGGCAGGCCAAAGGCAACAAAGAAACACAGTAGCGATGCTAACGAACCGGCATGAGAAAGTGCTGTTTTTTTGCTGACAACAGAAATCTGCACATTCAAATCCGAAATCCAAACAAGCCAGTCAAATGATAAAACAAGTTAGTCAAGAGAGGCTGGCATCTAGGCGCGCGGGTTATGGGGTAATCACAGCGCGGGCAGCCTGAACAAACGCGCAAAACAGAGTGTGGATGCAGATAATGATCGATACAACGCGTTCATTCGTATATTTTCTGATGGGGCTAGGAAGCTTGGCGATATCGTTTTACGCTACATCTATAGCTGTATCGTTAACGAAAACTGGCCAACATTATTCTTCGAGTTTGACACTTTGCTTGACCATTGCCATTGTTTTCATTTTGGTGGGGGCTGTAAATTTTTATACGGCTTATGGGTTTAAATTTGGCAGAGTGGATGAAGTCGTTGGGTCGCTTGATTCGGCAATTTTTCGTCGTTCTGGTAGAAACGTGCGGGATGGGGTTCGCATTCAATTTGTTAGGGTCCTTGGCACCGACGACTTGAGCTTGACCGATGATGAAAGACGCGTCCTTTTCATAAGTGGCTGGCTTCCCTGGGTGTGTAAATTGAATAAGTTTCATTGTCAAAAGCCGTAGTTGCAGAGGCATGAGGAAACAGCGGGGGGCGTGCCGAAAAAGAGGATTCATGAGCGGGGGATCAGGTACCCATTCGTCGCCGGCCTCACTTTTACGCCCGTAGGCTTCGGCTGTTCCTCAGCAATAACCTGCTGGCATTCGATGTCGCGGCAGAGAGGCGCGCGGAATCGGTACTTGGTAAGCGTTTCCTGATGAGGGAAACCTACAATATGCGCAAGCGGCAGCTTGAGCATTACCTACCGGGAGAAGGGTGCTCTCCGACGCCGCAGCATGGCTTTAGTGTCAGAATTGCGATCTGATCCATTCGCACCGGGGTTGCGGCACAGGTGAAAAACTCTGTGGCGTGCACACCTCGAAGCCCCGTCAGGGACTAATCCTCACGTCGACCGAAATGGCTGGTTGACGGCGGTCAGACGATCGGACAGGCACCTGCACGCTCTCGGCAGGGTAGTACACGCGTTCTACGCGCACTGGTGCCAATGGCCGAGCATTCCGATGCGATGAGTGCCGTGCGGGCTTGCACTTGCGTTCCTCCTTTAGTCGCCATTCTTCTCCCTCGTGCGCTTCACCTTGCATTTGCCTGCCGTTGAGATGTGAAACGCACGTGTGGCCGCTCCGCTCGCCGCCCGGGATGCAGGATGAAGGTGCGAAAACGATAAGGACGACATACCCGGAATTGCCCGTAAATCAGATGCGCGCGAGGTCTGCACAGGCTATGATATTGCTTCATACCAGCACTCATCCAGCCGGGCAGCGCCTGGCCTCGAAAGGGCGGACCTTATGAAGATACGGCGTTGCGCAGTGCTGTTCATCGAACCGCGCGAAGACCTTGGCATCGATTGGACGGCCCTGTTTTCCGGTGCGGGGGCGCTCAGCGCCTCGCTGCGCTGGGTGGCGCTGGCGCCGCACCTGGACCGCGAAACCACCATCGACACCGCCCAGGTGGCCGCCCTGGGCGCCATCGGCCAGACCGCCTGGACCGAACGCCTGGATGCCGAGCGCCAGCTCGGCGCCGCCATGGTCGACAGCCTGCTCGCGCTCGGCCTCCTGCTCGACGACGGTGCAAGCGACAACCCGGCCCGCGAACGCGACGCCTTGCTGCGCGACCAGCACTGGCGCCCGCTCTCTGCCGCCGCCCACATGTTCAGCCGCTGGGATGGCATGCAGGTCGACAAGGGCATGCACTTCCCCAGCTTCGAGGAACTGGTGCAGTCCTACGGCGCGCCGCCGGCGCCGGCCGTCAGCCGTGGCGATCCGGAGGCGGCGATCAAGCTGCCGCCGCCCTCCAGCGGCCCGCTCGACGCCCAGCTGATGCAGCGCTACACCGGCCGCAATTACGATCCCGACGCCGTGCTGCCGCTGGACGTGCTGGCGCGCCTGCTGCAGCGTACCTTCGGCGTCCAGGCCGAGCGCATGGTGGCCCAGGAAGCGCTGGTCTTCAAAAAAACCAGTCCCTCCGCCGGCGGCCTGCATCCGACAGAAGCCTACGTGCTGGTGCAGCGCGTGCCGGGCGTGGCGCCCGGGCTGTACCACTATCATGCGCTCCACCACGCGCTCGAACCGCTGACGATGCTCGATGCGGCCGCCGCCAGCGAGATGGCACGCCAGTTCGTGGCCGACCAGCACTGGTTCGTCGATGCTCCGGTCATGGTGGTGATGGCGGCACGGGTGGCGCGCAATTTCTGGAAGTACCGCAATCACGCCAAGGCGTACCGCGCCCTGATGCTCGACGCCGGTCACTTGTCGCAAACGTTCTATTTGCTGGCCACCGAAGCGGGCATGCCGGGCTTTGTGACTGCGGCCATCAATGAGATGGTGATCGAGCGCGCGTTCGGGCTCGATCCCTTGTCTGACGCGGTGGTCGCTGTATGCGGCTGCGGTGTCGCAGCTGCGGGGCAGACCACGCTGGAATTGCGTTTCGAAGAGTGATGCGAGGTGTGAGAATCCCGGCTCAGGCAGTACCGGACAAAAAGAACGGAATCGCGCCGGCAGCGCTGTCCAGCTTCGACATGAAGGCCATCCGGTCCAGGGCAATCGCATCCTTGGCCGGCAGGCAGCGCTCGGACGGAATCTGGCCGGCGTCGAGCGCAATGCCGAGGCTGCCTAGGGCCCCCACCGGGTCGCCCAGCAGGCGCGCGCGAAATACGTCATCGCTGGACAATTTATGGAGCAGGGAGTCCAGGTCGCTATGCAGGTGGGTTGTCATGGTAAGGGCCTTTCGTGTAGGAAAATGACGAGTCACGTAGGTAAAGCACTTATCCATAGTAGGACACTTATTGATCAGTATCAAGGTTTACAAATCATAGCTAGGTGTTTTTCTCCCGACTGTTGGCTCCGTCCATCACCTCGTCGAACAAGCGTAGGAAACCAGGCAATATTTCCATTGCGGTCTTGCCATCCTTTGCCATCAGACGCTCTTCCAGCTCGCCCGCGGCGCCGTACAACTGCTGCGCCGAGAGGTTGCCGGCCGCGCCCTTGACCTTGTGCACCAGCAGCGCCGCGTTGTCCAGATCGCCACCGTCGACGGCCTGCACGATGGCCTCGTGGGTCCCGGCAAAATCCTTGGCGAACATGGTCAGCAGGCGCGTGAGCAGCGGGCCGTTGTGGCCAAGGCGCGCCAGCGCCGCTTCCACGTCGATGCCGGGCAGGTGGTCGGGCACGCCGCCCACCTCGGGCTGCGGCGTGCTCTCGGCCGGCACCCGGGTCGGATCGGCATGGATCCACCCGGCCAGCACGGTGTACAGGATGGCCGGTTCGATCGGCTTGGACAGGTAATCGTTCATGCCCATCGCCAGGCAGCTGTCGCGGTAGCCGGCCACCGCGTGCGCGGTCATGGCGATGATCGGCAGCTCGGCGTGGCGCGGGTTGGCGCGGATGCGCGCGCTGGCCTGGTAGCCGTCCATTTCCGGCATCTGGATATCCATCAGCACCGCGTCGTAGTCGGTCTGGTCGACCAGGCGCACCGCATCGACGCCGTTGCCGGCCAGGTCCACATGCACGCCGGCGCGGCGCAGGATTTCGCTGGCCACCTGCTGGTTGACCAGATTGTCGTCCACCACCAGCACGCGCGCGCCGCGAATGTGTTCGGCCGCCTGGGACGGGAAGGGCGCCGCGTCGCGCCCGGGCACGGCGGCGTCGAAGCCCATGGTCGCCAGCACGCTGTCGAGCAGTTGCGAGGCGGTGACCGGCTTGACCAGGAAGGCGCCGATGCCGGCTTCCTCGGCCGCCGCCTTGATATGGTCGCGCGCGAAGGCGGTGACCATGATGATCGACGGGATCGACGCCAGGGTCGGGTCGTCCTTGATGCGGCGCGCCGTTTCCAGGCCGTCCATGTCGGGCATGTTCCAGTCCATCAGCACCAGATCGTAGGGTTCAAGCTGCAGCGCGAACAGGGCGGCGGCGCCCGAGCCGACCGCGCTGGCGTCAAAGCCGAAGCTGCGCAGCTGCAGTTCGAGCATTTCCCGCGTGGGCGCGCTGTCGTCCACCACCAGCACCTTCTTGCCGCGCGCACCGGCGCCGGCCTGCAGGCGCGCCGTGCCCTGCGCCGGCGCCACGTTCAGGGTCAGGGTGAAATGGAAGCGGCTGCCGGCGCCAAGTTCGCTGTCGACGCCGATCTCGCCGCCCATCTTGCGCACCAGCTGCTGCGAGATCGCCAGTCCCAGCCCGGTGCCGCCGTAGATACGGGTGGTGCTGGCGTCGGCCTGGGCAAAGGCCTGGAACAGGCGCTCCTGCTGCTCCGGGCTGATGCCGACTCCGGAATCCTCGACCGAAAAGCACAAGCGAACCTGGTTGTCGTCGCCGCTCCAGTCCTTGGCGCGCTCCACGCGCAGCTGGATGTGGCCGTGCGCGGTGAATTTGAGCGCGTTGCCGACCAGGTTGATCAGCACCTGGCCAAGCCGCAGCGGGTCGCCCATCAGAATCTGCGGCACGTCGGGCGCGGCCCAGATCACCAGTTCCAGTTCCTTTTCGGCGGCGCGCCAGGCGAACAGGTCGACGATGTTGGTCAGCGTGTCGGGCAGGTCGAACGGCACCACTTCCAGTTCCAGCTTGCCCGCTTCGATCTTGGAAAAATCGAGGATGTCGTTGATGATGTCGAGCAGGTTGTTGCCGGCCCGGGCGATCTTGCGGAAGTAGTCGCGCGGCTTGGCGTCCAGTTCCAGATGCGTGCCCAGGCCCGCGAAACCGAGGATGGCGTTCATCGGCGTGCGGATTTCGTGGCTGATATTGGCCAGGAACTCGCTCTTGGCGCGCGTGGCCGCTTCGGCGCGCGCACGCGCCTGTTCGATCAGACGCAGCGCATTGGCCTTCTGGAAGGCCGACACGAACGGTTCCTTCAGGGCCTTGAGCAGTTCCAGGTCACCCTCTTCGAGCGGCACCTGGGGCGCACGGTTCTCGAACACCAGGAAGCCTTCGATGCGGTGCTCGATGCAGATGCGTACCGCCAGCTGCGCGTGGCCCGCCTGCCCCGGGATGACGCCGGCGCGGGTCAGGTAAATGTCGGTGGTGATCATCTCGCCCGCGTTGACATAGCGCGCTTCGGCCTCGATCAGGTCCATGCGCTCTTCGACCGGCGTGCCGCCGTTGCGGTCCCACACCGCGCGCACGGCCAGGGTGTCGGTGTCGGCTTCGCGCACCAGCGCCCAGGCGGCGTCGATGCCCTTGATGAACATCGATTCGCGCAGGATTGTGTGCAGCAGCGCGTCGAAGTCGAGCTGCTCGTTGATCGACTTGACGATGGCGTTGAGCTTTTCCAGGTGCTGGGTGCGCGAGTACACCAGCGCCTGCAGCGCCGTGCGGCTGCGCTGCAGCTGGCTGACGCGCCAGCGGTACAGGCCATACGCCGCCGCCGCGCCGGCCAGCCCGTAGCTCAGGTAGGCCCACCAGGTCTGGTGCCAGGCCGGCAGCACGCGCACCCGGATCGACAGTTCCTCGTCGGCCCACACGCCGTCGCGGTTGGCGCCGCGCACGCGCAGGCGGTAGCTGCCGGGCGGCAGGTTGCTGTAGGCCGCCACGCGCCGGTTGGCATCGTTTTCGACCCAGTTCTGGTCGTAGCCTTCGAGCAGGAAGGCGTAGCGGTTGCGCTTCGCGTCCGAAAAGTCGAGCGCCGCCACTTCGATCTCGAAGCCCTTGATCCCGGCCGGCAGGATCAGGCGGCTGTCGCGCTGGGCCAGCACCTGCGCGCCCGCCACCGGATGGCCGTCGGTGCGCAGGGAACTGATGGCCAGCGGCGGGCGGAATTCCCAGTTGGCCAGGCGCTCCGGATGGATCACCGTCAGCCCGCCGGTGGCGCCGAACAGCAGGTCGTCTTCCGGCGTGGAGGCGGCCGCGCCGATGAAGTAGGTCGGAAAGCCCAGGCCCTCGGCCCGTGCCAGCGGACGCGCCTTGAGGCTGCCGCTGTCGATCACGGCGATGCCGTTGCCGGTGGCGGCCCACATGCGCGCGCTGCGGTCCAGGCGCAGGGCCGACACCGCGGTGCTGGGCAAGCCGTCGGCGAGGCCGAGGCGCCGGAACACCGGCGCGCCGAGCGGGGTGCGCATTTCCAGCACATTGATGCCGCCGCCGTGCGTGGCCACCCACAATCGCCCGCGTCCATCCATGGCCAGCGCGCTGATCACCGGATCCGACAGGGCACTCTCGTTGCTCGGATTGGCGAGGATCTGTTCGATCTTGCCGGTGATGGGGTCGAGCCGGTTCAAGCCGTTGCGGGTGCCGATCCAGAGCGCGCCGCCCGGATCGGTCATCAACGCCTGGATGCGGTTGTCGGACAGGCCTCCCGGGCCGGTGACGTACGACGCGAGCGTATTGGCCGCCGGGTCGTAGCGCAGCAAGCCCTCGAAGGTGCCCAGCCACAGCTGCCCGGCCTGCGGCGCGATGGTGCCGATGCGCGGGTAGGGGTTCGCCTGCGGCAGCGCGATGCGCTCCACGCGCCGGCCCTGGTCGAGGGTGCGGTACAGCCCAAGCTGGGTGCCGATCCAGGCGTCTTGCGGGGTGGCCTCGGCCATCGCCAGCAGCACGCGGTTGGGCAGGGCGCTGTCCAGGCGCGCCGGGTCGGGGCGCAGGGCGGCGCTGCGCGTGCCGTCCGGGTCGACCAGGTCCACCCCCTGGTCGGCCAGGCCCAGCCAGACGCGCCCGCCGGAGTCGGTCATCAGCGCGGTGACCGCCGCTTCCGGCATGCCGTGGGCGCCGAAGACGGCGGCCACGGCGCGGTTGTTGGGGTCATGGAAATCGACGCTGCGCTCGTTGCTGATCCAGATCAGGCCACTGCGGTCGCGCAGCAGGGCGGCGGTGCGGTCGTTGGCCAGGCTCGATGGCACGGCCGCCTGGTGCAGGATGCGGCGCGCGCGGGCGCTGTCGGCCTCGACGTCGATGATGCCGCCGCCATAGGTGCTGGCCCACCAGCGGCCCGGCACGATCTCGGTAATGGCCAGCACCATGTTGGCGTGGGGGTCGGGGACCCCCACCAGTTCCATCATCCTGCCGCGCGCGGCGCCGGCGTCGACCACGCCGATCCCGCTTTTCAGGGTGCCGAAGGCGATCTGCCCGCGGCTGTTTTCGCCGAACGAGAGCACCGCGTCGCGCCAGGGAGCGTCGATGCCGTCGGGGCCCACCGGCACGGCCGTGAACTGGCCGCTGACGGCGTCGCGCCGCGCCAGGCCGCTGCTGGTGCCGATCCACAGGTTGCCCTTGCGGTCCAGGTGCAGCGCGCGGATGCGGCTGTCCGGCAGGCTGCCGGGCACGCCCGGCTGGTGGCGGTAGTGGCGCACCGCCGTGCGCGCCGGGTCGACGTAGTCGAGCCCCGAGGGCGTGCCGACCCACACGCCGCCCATGCCGTCGCTGGCAATGGCATTGATGGCGGCATCGGCCAGGCCATTGGCGCCGGCCGGAAAGCGGATAAAGCGCTCCTTGACCTTGTCGTACATGGCCAACCCGCCGGTGGCTGTGCCGATCCACAGGCGCCCGCGCCGGTCCACGTGCAGGGCCTGGATGAAATCGGCGGGAATCGAATACGGGTCGCTTGCGTTATGCACGAAGGCGAGCATGCGGTAGCCGTCCCAGCGGCCCAGGCCGCGCTGGGTGCCGATCCAGATGAAGCCGTCGCCATCTTGCGCCAGCGCCATTGCAACCGGGTGCGGCAAGCCCTGTTCCAGGCCGATATGCTCGAACAGCGGGGTGGCCAGCTTTTCCCAGCGGTCGGGAGCGGCCGCCGCTGCCGTCGAACTTGCTGTTATGCAAATAAGAAGGTAAAGGGCGGCGATCAATGGCACCAGCCATTGGCGCCCGTGCAGGCGGTGTGGGAGGGTGGTGGGCGTCATCGCTGGTCCGCGCGACGTGAGCGGAGAGCGCGCCGGAGGGCGCGGGTATGGCGACGGACTGATGTGTCGTGGACGTTCAAGTCGGGACGCGCTCCTGTCGGTGAAATCGGATGCCGCGGCGTCCCCCGGACGGGCTCGCCTTTCCTGAAAGCATACGCACTTGTCCGGGCACTGTCTATTCGCTGAGCGGTTCGCATATTTCTTTGGCAATATTGCGCTGCCGTTTAGCGCCCAACGTGTTGCGATAATCCAAAACGAAGGCATAACGGCAAGCAACGCGCGACGCATCAGGTGAAATTGCCATTGATTACAGGTGAAAAAAACCTCGAAGAAAATCCGAACCTTGGCGCTTGATCGGCCTCAAACCAAGCTTTCACGCTTTTGGAAGAGGAACTTCGCATGAGTAAGATTGCCTTGATCACTTTGGAGCATCGAGCCGTGTTATTTGCCTGCAGCGGTTTTTCCTTGTTACTCGGCGCTTGCGGTGGCGCAGGCGGGGAGAGCGAACGCGCTCCCGCCCCGGCCCGCACGGCGGCCCCCAGCGTGCCCGCCGCCACGCCGCCGGCGCAGGCGGCCGAACCCGATCGCGCCGATCCGGCCGGCGACGGCGCGGTCGACGCCACCAGTGCCAACGCCGCGCCGGTGCCTGACATAGCGCCCGAGTCGTTCGCCATGTCCGGCTACGCGCCGGAGGGCGAAGACCAGGCGCGCGCCGCCGCCAAGCAGGGTCGCGCGCTGTACGTTTCGCCGCACGGCTCCGACGCCAATGCCGGCACCGACACGCGACCGTTCCGCACGCTGGCGCGCGCCGCGCGCGCCGTTGCGCCGTTGCGCCGGGCGTCACCGTGTTCGTCGCGCCGGGCACCTACAGCGGCGGCATCCGCACCACCGCCAGCGGCCAGCCGGGCGCCCGGATTGCCTACGTGTCCACGGAACGCTGGGGCGCCCGGATCGTGCCGCCGGAACGCTCGGCCAGCAAGGCCGCGTGGGACAACCGCGGCGACTACGTCGATATCGTCGGCTTTGATGTCGACGGCAGCGAACACCGGGGCGGCACGCGCTGGAGCTCCGGCATCTACAACGGCGGCTCGCACGACATCATCCGCAGCAACCATGTGCATCACATCGCGCAGCACGTGGCCTGCACCAGCAACGGCGGCGCCGCGATCGGCGTGGACGGGTATTATCGCGGCGTGCAGGCGCAGGTGCTCGCCAACCTGGTGCACGACATCGGACCGGCCGGCTGCCGCTTCGTGCAGGGGATCTACGTCAGCACCACGGGCAGCGTGAAAAACAACGTGGTGTACCGCGTCGCCGAAGCGGGCATTCATTTGTGGCACGACGCGCGCAATGTGGTCGTCTCCAACAACACCGTGACCGGCTCGAACACCGGCATCGTCGTCGGCGGCGGCGACTTCTATCACACGTCCGGCCCGAACGACCATACGGCGGTGTACAACAACATCGTATACGACAACAGGATGGGCATCTCGGAGCAGGGTCGCACGGGACGCAACAACAGCTACCGCAATAACCTGGTCTACAAAAACAGCGGCTACGACTGGCGCCTGAAGAATGGGCTGGCGCACAGCGGCACGGTCAGTTCGGCGCCGCTGTTCGTGGGCGACATCAAAGTCGCCTTGCCCAACTTTAGTCTCAGTGCCAGCTCGCCGGCGATCGGGCGCGCCACCCCGATGCACGCCGCCCCAACCGATTTTAACGGCCGTCCGCGCAATGTGTTTTCCGGCTTCGACATCGGCGCGTACCAGCATTGAGCATGTGCGGCGGCGGCCATCGTCCGCGGTGGCGGTGGCCGCCGGCGCGCAATCGGCGTTCGATATTTTTCTTTACATCCGCTTCAAGGCCGGGTTAGTATCTGCGCCTTCGCAAGAAAACCTCACTACTGAATCGAGAACCTGACGTGCCTGTACACAGCCAACCTATCTGCTGACGATATCGGATTGACCTGCCCGGATTAGCAACCCGGTAGGCTGTGCATGCCGCTTTCCCACGACCGTTGCTGTCGTGGCGTAGTTCTCCCTTTGTCGTCAGCTCCCGTCTACACCATGGAGCGCATCATGACGAACTTCGTTCACAATCTGGAATTACATAAATACCCTTCCACCCGTCACCTGGAAGGCTCGCAGCTGCAGCAAGGCGACGACGGTTTCGACAAACCGGGCAAACGCAACGATCCGCGCGCGGCCTATGCCGCGCTGGCCGGCCGCCATATCGTCGTCGAAGAAAAGCTCGACGGCGCCAATGCCGGCGTGAGCTTCAGCGAAGGCGCCGAACTACTGCTGCAAAGCCGTGGCCACTACCTGGCCGGCGGTGGGCGCGAGCGCCAGTTCAGCATCTTCAAGCGCTGGGCCGCCGCGCACGAGAGCGCGCTGATCGAGCGCCTGGGCGACCGCTACGTCATGTACGGCGAGTGGATGGGCAAGAAGCACAGCGTCTTCTACAACCATCTGCCGCACCTGTTCTGCGAGTTCGACATCTACGACCGTAAAAAAGGCATTTTTCTGTCGACCGCCGCGCGCGCCGCCTTGCTCGATGACGCGCCGGTGCTGGCGGTGCCGGTGCTGTATGCCGGTGTCGCGCCACGCAAACTGGCCGACCTGCTGGCATTCATCCGCTTTTCGCTGGCAAAGACGCCGGCGTGGAAGACCGATTTTGAAGCGACCGTCGCACGCGAAGGGCTGGACCTGGCCAAATGCTGGGCCCAGGCCGACAAGTCCGATCTGGCCGAAGGCCTGTACATCAAGGTCGAGGAAGACGGCGTGGTCACGGCACGCTACAAATGGGTGCGCAGCGACTTCGTGCAGGCCATCCTGGACTCGAAGATGCACCACTCGCAACAGCCCTACGTGCCCAATCAGCTGGCGCCCGGGGTCGACATTTACGCACCGCGCCTGACGACGACATGGGAAGACCTGGGCCTGGTAACCGAAGGAGGCAAATGATGGACAAGCTGACCTATAAGGCCATGGCGGCGCACGTACCCGCGCCCGGCCAGACGCCCGACTGGGCCTGGTTCCTGCACGCAATTCCCGAGCTGGTCTTGCTGGCATCGACGCCGCAGGACCCGTATTACCACGCCGAAGGCGACGTGTGGATTCACACGCGGATGGTGATCGAAGCGCTGATGCGCGGGCCGGACTACATCGACGGCAGCGACGAGGAACGCTTCATCCTGTTCTACGCCGCGCTGCTGCACGATATCGCCAAGCCGGCGACGACGGTGATCGATCCGGACAGTGGCCGCATCGGGCAGCCGGGCCACTCCAAGCGCGGCGCGATCGATGCGCGCATTTTGTGCTGGCATGCGGGCGTGCCGTTCGCCGTGCGCGAGCATATTTGCCGCATCATCACCGTGCACCAGCTGCCGTTCTTCGCGCTGGCGGGGAACAAGAACGGCCAGTCGGCCGAGTTCCTGATCCGCAAGCTCTCGCATGAACTGGACCTGCGCCTGCTCGCGGCGATGGCGCAGGCCGACATGGAAGGGCGCACGTACGAGAAAAAGGACGACTGCCTGGTCGACATCGAGCTGTTTCGCGAAATGGCGCGCGACGAAGGCTGCTACGGCACGCCTAAGGCGTTTGCTGATCCGCACACGCGCCTGTCGTACATGCGCGGCGCCGGCATCGTGCCCGATTTCACGCATCACCAGAACCCGGGGTCGCGCGTGACGGTGATGTCGGGCTTGCCGGCGTCGGGCAAGAACCACTGGGTGGCGGCCAACCGGGCGCGCTTGCCGGTGGTGTCGATCGACGACGCGCGCGAAGAACTGGGGCTGCGCCACGGCGCCAACGAAGGCGCGGTGGCGCACCGGGCGGTCGATTTCGCCAAGGAGATGCTGCGCGAAAAAGCGCCGTTCGTGTGGAACACCACGCACCTGAGCGCGCAGATGCGCAAGAAGACGCTCGACCTGCTGTATGCCTACGATGCCGAGGTCGAACTGGTGTACCTTGAACAGCCGCCGCAGGTCATCTTCAAGCGCAATACGCAGCGCGATACCAGCCTGCCCAACAAGGCCATCGAGCGCATGCTGTTCAAATGGGAGGTGCCGCTGCCGACCGAGGCGCACATAGTGAGCTATTTGTCCTAGCTGTGCGCGACCCTGACGGCCGGCGCGCATGCAGGAAACAATGATGTCCCGGCCCTGCCTGACAAGCCGGTCACGGATTCATTCGAAGCCGCCGGCATGCCCGACCACGCAACAACGTCGTGTTCACATGGCCAGCATCCAGTGAGGCGTGCATGAATATCCGAGCAGTCTGCGCGCACCGCTCGCCACAATCGCCGGCTCGTCCAGCGAGCGGTAAGCGGCGGCCAGTTCCAGCCCTGCCATGGCGGGAGCCAGGCGTTTGCGCAGCCGCCGCGACTGTGGCCCCAGATGCGCATGCGCCCAGGCGATCAATTCGGCTGTGGCAGGGGCAGGGGCCAGCGACAGGAAGAAGATCATCTGGCGCCACGCGTACGCGGCGTTCTTGACCGCGCGCAGTTCAGCGTGGCTGTTGTCGCGCCGGACCTGCTGGTCGCGGCAGATCCACTCGAAGCATTGCTGCGCCATGCCGTAAAACCGCGGCCGCAGTTCGTCGACCAGTCCGAGCGACGATACCAGTGTGGCCAGGTTCTGGGTGGTGAGGATCTGCTGCTGCTCGATAATCATGGCATTGCCGGCCACGCGGCCATTGCCGTAGGGGATGCCCGCGCGCTCCTCACACAGGTGAAGGAGCTCTTTTTTGTCGCTTGAAGCCTTGCCCGTCGCCTTGGCCGGCTTCACGAGTTCACGTAAGCGACCGCGCTGCCGGACATCGATGCCGTAGTAGCGGCAGTACAAACTATCGTCCAGCAGCGCAGTCGCGTGCGCGGCCACCTTGGTGAATTTGGGCGAGAACGCGCCCTCGAAAATATCGGCGGCCAGTTCATCCACCAGCGGCAAGTCCAGTCCCGCGTTCGCCGCCAGCGCGCTCATTTCCTGCAACAGCGGATTAGGGATCATCGTGTGGGGGAACGAAGTCAGTGTCAGCACGGTGATTTCTTCGAGCGTCCTGCGGGCGAGTGTCCGAGGCTGCAGGCCGTGCTGCCGCTCGGCGTTGACGGCGGCAAGCCACGGCAGCTCGTGCAGTTGCACCTGATGTTCAAGATTCTGCAACAGCAGGGAGCGGCGGCGACGGAATGCCTGGTACAGCGCGCCGTAAAGGTGTTTCAGCGAGGGGTCTTCGATCGCAGCGCCGTTGATTGCGGCGCTCAACTGCGGCAGCACGCAGCCCAGTGCCTCGGCCGAGCGGACGACGCCGCGTTCGACCAGCGCGGCGATGGTATCGATGTGGCAGCGCTGGAGCTTGGCCAGCAGGGAGGAAGGAATCGCGCAGCCGGCGCCTTCGCCGAGATTGGCCGCTTCCGCCGCGGTGACTGTCACGCCGAGCGGCGCCAGATCATCGATTCCGCCTTCCTGCGGGTAGGCACGCAGGCGCTCGGCCAGTACGCCGGCCAGCAGATGGTGCGGCACGCCTCGCACCTGCCTGGCCTGCTCGCTGCGCAGCGCAGCGCATCGGGCCGATCCGGGGAGGCCGCGTTTGCCGATATACCTGGCCAGGATGAGACGGATCCTGCCGACGTCGCGCCCGGTCAGCGTGGCCGGTTCCATCACGCAGATGCGCAGATAGTCGAGCAATTGCGCCACGCTGTCGTCCTTGCGCCGGGCCACGCTGTGGCCGACCCACTCGTGCAGCAGGGCCTCGCCACGCGCATGCCATTGCGCTGGGTAGTGTCGGCACGGCCAGCCGCCAGCGATGCGGAATTTACCGCTGGCGGCGTCGCGCCATGCTCCGCTGGCATCAATATCGATCGACGGCGGCTCGCCCTCGACGCTATCGATGAACAGCTGGACCGCGCGGTCATACAGCGGCAACACCCGAACGGTTTCGCGCTGCGTCATAATGCGGCGGTTCGGCGCGCGCCGTTTGTTCAAGGCCAGCGCCACGTCACGCACCGGATTGAGAAAGAGGCGCTCGCCAAAGCGGCGTGCTTGCGCAGCGGGCGCTGGGAAAAAACGCAAGCGGTCGAACCAGGGCGCGATGGCGCCCAGCACCTCGCGCGCCGCATCCGCTTTGCCATGGCGGGTGAGCCAGGCTACGACAAGCAGGGCGCCTTCCTCGGGCACGTTGACGTCGTAGCAGCCTGAGTCGAGCAGGGCGTAAAGGCCCGCCATCCCGTCGTCGGTCAGCAGACGCGCGTTGAGCCACCGGCGCGCATCGGCCGAAGGCACCATGCCGGCCGCGGCGAGCGTCTGCAGTTCGTGGTCGAGCAAAGCGCTACCGGCCTTGAATTCGCCCGTGGCGAAGCCGCCCTTCACGACGTCGGGCGTGACCCAGGCCGGGACGCCGGCCAGCGGGGTGCGCGAGCCGACCTCGATCGATCCCGTGAACGTTCCGGCCATGACCTTTTCCCACTGCCGCGCCTTGACGCGCGCGCGTTCGCGCACCTGCGGATCGGGGTGGTCGGTGTTGGTGCGCAGGGCGGCAGCCAGTTGCAGTGCCGCATAGCCGGGCGCACTGCGGAGAGGTTCCGCGCCGGGAGTGTCGTTATCCACGTGGTATCCATTGAAATGAAATGCTGGGGGTCCGGAAGCTGGAATCGAACCAGCACCTACTCAGTAAAAAGCCGAGTCCTCTGCCATTGAGCTATTCCGGAATTGTTTGCAT
This sequence comes from Massilia pseudoviolaceinigra, assembly GCF_030846505.1. Lineage (NCBI taxonomy): Bacteria > Pseudomonadati > Pseudomonadota > Betaproteobacteria > Burkholderiales > Oxalobacteraceae > Massilia > Massilia pseudoviolaceinigra. The sequence continues at coordinate 33,004 of NZ_JAVCWL010000027.1, forward strand.
GGACGCGGCGCCCAGCAGCATTGATGAAAATCAATGCTCAGACGACCACACTAGCAGCTTTGCCAACTTTACTCAATGCACTGGCGAAAAATGTTTTGTTCTATGGCGCCGTTGAGTCGACCGGCGCATACAGTCCTGCCGCGCGCAACGCGTCGCGCATGGCCATCACAGTGGCCATCTGATAACAGCTGATGTTGGAATCGGTGCTGTTGTACGCCCCGTCCACGACGCGGATGCGGCAGCCGCTGAGATAGTCGCCGTCAAACGCGTCTTCTGCCAGCACGTGCTTGATGCTGCTGATAACCGCGTCGAGGAACAGGACAGGAATCTGTTCCTCCGACACTTCCCAGCTTAATGTGCATCCATACTCCGGTACTGGTTCCAGTACCAGATCGATCACGCCGAAACGCCCGGGAGGCCCCATCTGGCGCACGAACCTGCCGGTACCCGTGCAGCGCGTGTGCAGCGGGACGCCACGAGACCCTGTTGGAACCAGGTAGATTTCCATCAATGCCGTTCCGGTGCCTGGCGCGACTCGATTGCCTGAACTCCGTCGCATAAAGGGCAAAACGAGGTGAAAGTATCGAGCATGGCGTCGGCCGGCATGGCCGGGAAAATCGCCTTGATCAAATCGGACGGCGCGTCGAACAGCTCCGCGAACCCGCACTTGCTGCATCCGTGGATATGCCAGGAGGCGCGTTCCATGATGTACTTCTCGCTGACCATCAGCGGGTGGCCGGTGCCGGTGGCAATGAAGCGGATCGATTGATTGATGCGTACAGTCACGAGCTGCGTCGGAGAGACGATCACCCGTCCGGTAAAAATGTCGCCCTCGACGCCGCTGATGGTTACCCATGCGAGTTCGGGATGCAGACTGGTGATGCGCCGGCCGCCGTCGTGGATGATGACCTGAATGTCGTCCGGATGATTCGGGTGAAGCTTGCCCGCCAGGGCGGGATGCGTGCGCCATTCCATGACGTTGTCTTTCTTATGAATACGATTGCAGCGCGTAGCGCGGAAAAAAGGGCCGGAAATCGCTTCCCGGCCCGGAACTTACTTTACAACATAATTACGCAGCGACTGCCTCGGCACGTTGCTGCATGCGCGGCGCGTGTCTTGCATACACCGCGCTGGCAAACGCGCGCCCTTGCGAGAGCGAACGCAAACTGGTCGTGTGACCGAACAGATTCGCCAGCGGTACATCGGCAACCACCTCAACGCGGCCGGTCTGCTCTTCGATGCCGAGCACCTTGCCGCCGCGGCGCTGCAGGTCGCCGATGACATCGCCCGCATTCACCGCCGGTGCATCGACGCTTACCGTCATGACCGGTTCCAGCATCAGCGGATGTGCACGTTTGAGCCCGGCCAAGGTGCCTTCCTTGGCCGCCACCGTGAACGCCATGTCGTTGCTGTCGACGGCATGGTAGTCGCCATCGAGCAGGGTCACCCTGACGCCCGTGACCGGGTAGCCGAGAGGACCTTGCGCAAGCGCCTGCCGCACGCCTTTTTCGATGGCCGGAATGAAGTTCGCAGGTACAACTCCGCCCTTGATCGCATTCTCGAAGGCAAACACGCCATCGAACTGTTCCACCCGCAAGACGACGCGTGCATACTGCCCGCTGCCGCCGTTTTGCTTCGACACTTTGCCTTCCAGTTCCACAGCGGGCCCGGCGATGGTTTCGCGATAGGCAACCTGAGGCGCACCCACCGTGACTTCCACGCCCGTTTCGCGGCGCACACGTTCCAGCACCACGTCCAGATGCAGTTCGCCCATGCCCCACAGCACCGTCTCGCCGCTGAGCGGATCGCTTTCGAGGCGCAAAGACGGGTCTTCGCGCCGGAAGCGGTCGAGCGCGGCGAGCATCTTGCCGCGATCGCCACCCTTGCCCGGTTCGATCGCCAGCGCCACCACCGGTTCACCTGCGTGAATGGATTCCAGCACCAGCGGCACGGCCTTGGTCGACAAGGTATGCCCGGTCAACGCATCCTTCAGGCCGGCGATGGCAATAATACTGCCGGCCTGCGCCTGGCCGACGCCGGTACGGCGGTCCGCATGGATCACATACAGTCGACCCACGCGCACCGTCGTTTCGAGCGACGCATTCCACAGCACATCGCCTTCGCGCAGGGTGCCGCCGTACAGCCGCACATACGACAGCGAACCGTGCTCGTCGTGCACCACCTTGAACACCAGCGCCGCCAGCGGGTCGGCGTCGCCGGTGCCCACCGTCGCCGGTACACCGTCCAGGTGCGCCACGGGGGCGGCGCGTTCGTCGGGCGAAGGCAGCCAGTCGATGATGGCGTCGAGCAGCGGCTCGATGCCGGCATTGCGGTATGCCGAGCCGGAAAGCACCGGCACTGCGCGGCGTGCCAGCGTCATGGCGCGCAGCCCGGCACGCACGTCCGCCGGCGACAGCGTGTCGTGCGCCAGGAAGGCGAGCGTGAGCGCATCGCTGGCATCGGCCGCCACCGCGGCGGCGTGCGCATAGGCGGCCTCGGCCGCCGCGCGCAGATGCGGGGGCAGGGCGCTTGAAGTCATCACGCCAGCCGCATCCCAGGCCAGGAAGCGCTTGCCGAGCACGTCGATGGTGCCCTCGAAGGCATCGCCGGCGCCGACCGGAATGCTCAAGGGCACGGCCAGGGCGCCGAGGCGCGAGGCGATCTGACCCACCACGCGGCCGAAGTCGGCACCGGTGCGGTCCATCTTGTTGATGAACACAATGGTCGGCACGCCGTGTTTCTGCGCCTGGCGCCAGACCGTTTCGGTCTGGGGCTGGATGCCGGCGACGCCGCACAGTACCGTGACGGCGCCGTCGAGCACGCGCAGCGAACGTTCGACTTCAATGGCGAAGTCGATGTGGCCGGGCGTATCGATCAGCGTGAAGGCGTGGCCGTTCCAGGCGCAGCGGGTGGCCGCCGCGCCAATGGTGATGCCGCGTTCCTTTTCCAGATCCATGCTGTCCATGGTGGCGGTGCCCTCATGGACTTCGCCGGTGCGGTGGATCTCGCCGGTTTTCAGGAGAATGCGTTCGGACAGGGTGGTTTTGCCAGCGTCGATGTGGGCAATGATACCGAAGTTGCGCGAGTTGGCGCGAAGGACTGTAGCAGTCATGATGGTGCTTTCTAACATAGCGAGCGGTCGTGGATTGTCTTTGGGGACAAGCGCCGCGGGAGCCATGCGACCACCCTTGTTCAGTGATCCCGCGCGCGTTCTTCGTCGGCTGACTTCATGATATATATGCTCCTAAGCAACTACTGTGTGTGGGTGTGGAAAGCGAAACTGCGAAAACAAAAAAGGCCCGGAGTGGGCCTTTTTTGATGGGTGCTCGTCAAGAGCGAATCAAGGGGCGCACTGTCGCGGCCCGGGACGTTGCGAGCAACGTGCCGGGAGGGCGAAGGTAAAAAAGAGGATGTCCATTGAGTTCATGGCCGCAAGCTTATTGCCCCGTTCGCGAAATGTCAAGGGCTTATTCTGTTGTTGATTCGTCACGCAGAAGCGCGTTCCAGGCCGTCCCTGCCACGTCGGGACCGGTATTTTTATCCAAACATTGAATATAACCAACATTTCAGCGTGCTCTGATGGGAAAATACTGCTCTGTTGCACAATCAATATTTACGCTGGCGCGCACATGCCGCGCGAGTGCCCGACAACATCGCAAAACACAGCAGGAATTCGAATATGAAACACCTCTCCAGCCGCTATGCGTGCGGCCTGATCGCCGCGCTACTGCTCTCGGCGTGCGCCACGCAGGAAAACGGAACGGCAGATGCGGCATCGGCCGGCGCTGGCGCGGCCCCGGGCAGCCTGGTCGCCGACGGCAAACTGACGCCGGAAGGCGAGCTGCGGCGCGAACGCGCGTTCAAGGCTTACCAGGCAGGGAACAAGGCGCTCGCATATTCCGAATGGCTGGGGATCGCCGAGCAAGGCTTCGGCGAGTCGCAATTCAATATCAGCGTGATGGAGAGCGATGGCGACACCGGCGCAGCGAACGTGACCAAGGCCCTGGCGTGGCTGCAGAAGGCGGCCGACGCCAATTATCCGGAAGCCCAGTTCCAGCTCGGCCAGCGCTACAACAAGGGCGATGGCGTGCCCAAGGACGTGCCCAAGGCCGTGGCTTACTGGCGCAAATGCGCCGCGCTCGGCGAAAACCGCTGCGCGTACAACGCCGCGGTGGCGCTGGCATCGGGCCTGGGCGTGCCGCAAGACCGTGCCGGCGCGATCGCGCTGTTCACCGAAGCGGGCAGCGGCCCGACGGCCTTGGTGCCGGCGCAGTCCGAGCTGGGCAAGATGTATCTGCAGGGCAGCGACAAGGAGCGCGACTACGCCAAGGCGCGCCAATGGCTCGAACTTGCCGCCGCCGGCAACGATACCGATGCCCAGTACAACCTCGGCGTGATGTATGGCCAGGGCTTTGGCGTCAAGGCCGACAAGCGCAAGGCTGTCGCCTTGTACCAGCGCGCCGCCAAGCAGGGGCATCCGATGGCATCGAATAATCTCGGCGGCGCCTACCGCTTTGGCGAGGGCCTGCCGAAAGACCAGAAAAAGGCCGTGGCCCTGTTCAAGCAAGCCCACGACGGCGGCGACATGCAGGGTACCGTCAACCTGGCCGACATGACGTTCAAGGGGTGGGGCGTGCGCGCCAACAAAACGGCGGCAGTGGAACTGTACAAGACCGCCGCCGATGCCGGCCATCCGGTCGCACGCTGCCGTTACGCGCAGGCGCTGCGCCATGGCGACGGCGTGGCGAAGAATGCGGGCCAGGCCAACCGTCTGCAGGAAGCGGCGAACAATGCCAGTACGCCTTGCGACAGCGATGCGCCGCTCGGCGAGTGGGTGGTCAACCGCAGGACCAGCGGCCGGTCCTGAACGGCATGGATGAGCGCTGGCAGCGGCGCGGGAAGGGCAGCGCGCATATGCAATCCGGTTGCATTTGCGCCCGCCTTCGGCTATGATCGTGTTTTGCAACACAGTTGCACCAAGCAGCGCGAGTCTGGTCAGGTCGATGATAAAACAAGTAATTGGAGTGGCGGACTACGCCGGCATGACGGCGGCCGCATTGTGTCTGCTGCACTGCCTTGGGCCGCCGCTGCTGATGGCCGCTTTTCCCCTCATGAACTGGTTTCCGCATGACGATGGCCTGCATGCCTGGCTGCTGGTCCTGGTCGCGCTGCCGGCGCTGATTGCCCTGGTAGCCGGCTTTCGCCAGCACCGGCGCGCGCTGGTGCTGGCCCTGGGCGCTTGCGGTTTTGCCTGCTGCTGCGCGGCGGTGCTGGTCGCAGGCCCACGTTATGGCCACGGTGCCGAAGCCATATTGACCAGCATCGGCGGTCTGTTCATCTTCGCCGCCCACCTGAAAAACCGTTCGTTCTGCTCCGGCTGCACGCTGGCCAAACAGCCCGGCTGCTGCTGACCGTTCAGTTGCGCGCGGCGGGAAGTCTCCGGCCGCGCAGCCATTCCCGGCCCTGCGCCGCCAGTCCGGCAACGTTTCCTTCCCCCCCATTCCCTTGCCATGTACGAAGCGGGCCGAACGCGGCTGCGCGTGTCGGCGAACATGAATCGCATACAATGCCTGTCGCGTATGCCTGAGCCAGCGTCGATGCCGATACGCCCAAGCTATCGCGAGCAATTGTCCCAGCTCAGCCGGATGAGTCGCCCATCCCTTACGATTACCTGACTCTCCCGTGCTTTCCATAAAAGTTCCCATTAAACATACCCGGGAACTCCGAACTGCCTGCGCATGGACGTTGCGGAGGCGATGCCTGCTGTGCGCAGGGCCTTTTACCCATGGAGCGGAACCATCAATCGTGAGGCAACCGTGAAAACTGAACCAAACGACACGACCGGCGGGAATAATCTCGCCACGGTCAGCAATAACGCCGCTCCGGTGGAGCATGGAATGCAAGACGCAATGGAAAATGCCCCCGGTATGATTAAGAATTGCGTTATCGATGGCGGGAGCGTGCCTGGCACTTCATTGCCTAATGGGACAGCAAAGGGTATTGGCTTCATTCCTCCCGCCGGCCTCACTGCGATAAATGTGCAGGATGCCATAGAGGAAGTGAATGCTCGTATGATGATGGGAGCAAGGCCAGGCGATACAGCATCTGGTCTGTTCACTTTCAATACCCGCACAGGAGAAGTAATCATCACCGGAAATAACGGGATGGCGGGCTTGGACGGTAAACCATCGGCGGCGGATGATATTTCCGCCGATACTGTATTGAATGTGGCAGCCCTGCGGTCGGTTGATTCCACCGGCGTCACCGTGATGCGCACCAGCGGCTATTACACAGCCAGTGACGGCGGTGCCGCTACCTATTACCTGGACACCACGGACATCGATACGCCCGATGATGGTGGTGCGGTTATTGTGGCGACCGATGGCGGCCGCTGGAAATTGGTCAGGAATGCACCCTTTACGGCACGGCAGTTCGGCGCGCGTGGCAACAGCACGATCTCCTTTGCCGGTGCCGACGACACGATCGCCCTGCAGCGCTTTATTAACTTCCTTGGAGCTGGCGGCTACCGGGGGTACATTCCGGGCGGGCGATACCGCATTACCAGGCGGCTCGACATTCCCGATACCTGCGCGCTGTACGGAGACGGCTGGAAGGATATACGGGACATCAGCGGTTACAACGCGCGTAATTGGGCAGCAAGCAAAGTGTACGGCACCATCATTTACGCGGATTACGTCAATGCCAGTCCTGAGACGTCGGCAGTGTTTTATGTGGTGGGAAATAGCTGTATTGTCGAGGATATGGAGTTCGAGTGCCTCCAACCCTTTCCTGCGGCCGGGTGGGTGTCCAACGAAACGCCTGTGGCAATCTGGTGCTTTCGGGACGCATATGCGGAACAGGGCGGAAACAGCATCCTCTTGCATAACTTGATGATTCGGAATTTCAAGCACGGGGTCAGGATGTTCGGGGCGGCCCGCGGGCTGATCGATGGATTATTCGGAGAATGCTTTGGAAACTTCATCGACATTACCGCCAATTATGACGTTGTCCGCATCCACAATCTGCATGCAAATTTCCCGTTTTTCTCGGGCCATCCGGCTGTTTTTCGTCACCTTGGCGAGAATTCAGTAGGCATCCTGTGCGGGCGCGCGGATAATCCAGTGTGGAGTAACATTTTCATCTTCTATGCCCGTACCGGTATCAAATTTTATACCGATACCACGCCCACTGGCGGATTTGAAGGAGGCATTACACAGCGTCTCCAGATTAGTAATCTGGGCATTGACCTCTGCAATACCGGAATTTATTCCACAGATGCTTTACGGTTATCCATCTCCAACTTTTACGTGCTGTGCCGAAGTGATCCGACAGAATCGTTCAACAACGACAGCCGATGCTTCCATAGCGCCGGGCTACTCGGTGGCGGGTACGTTCCCATCAGTCTGAATCTTGTCAACGGAGACTTTGCTGGGTCTGCCCTGGAAGCATTGCGTTTTGACGTTCCTGGCGTGGTCAATTTGAGTAACGTAGTCATTCGTAACTTTGGTTTGGCCAATGCGGGAGTTCCTGCTATCTCGGTCGGTAACGACGTAAAGGTGTTCGCGGCAAACGTCGGGCTGGAAGACGCCAACCCGGCGCCCATGGTTGAAACCTTCGGCACCGGAACTTATAGCGATGCTCACCTGGAAGGCGGCGAAGGCGGCGTGCCAGGCGTAAGGTCTTTTAATAACCGAACCGGTGCTGTTACCCTGAATGGGGCTGACATTGTCGGTGCAATCGCTACTGCGACGGCGCCGGTAAGCACGCCCAGTACCATCCGGGTTACCGGCAGAACTGTCCCTGCCGGCGGTACCGGTACTGAACTTGCCTATGATCCCAATTCCTCCTCGAGTTACCTGATTGCCTATGACCGTGTGGCTGCTGCCTACAAGGATCTGGCAATCGCGGGCAAGAATATTGTATTCAGGAGCGGAAACGGGGAGGATGCGGCAACGTTTGACAGCAATGGTTCCTTGTTGATTGGCTACCGAAGCAGCAACGGATTCAGATACGGGCTTGAGGTGAATAGCCAGATATATACGACGTCGGCCGTGATCGCTACGTCGGACCGGCGCGTCATGCGCAACGTCAAGCCCCTGAAAAACGCCCTGGCCGAGGTCATGAACCTCAGGCCGGTCACCTATTCATTCCGCGCTCACAAGGTTCACAATTTCCCGAAGGGTACGCAAGCCGGATTCATCGCTCAGGACATTGAAAAATCCCTGCGCCACGTGGAGTATCGGGATGGGATCGTCGCTACCAACGATGACGGTCTGAAAGGTCTTGCAGAGGTCAAGCTGGTTCCTCTGCTGGTGAGAGCGTTGCAAGAGCTGAACGATAAATTCGAGGCGTACGCAAAACTTCACCCATGAAGCTTGCAAAAGGAAGTGCGGGCCAGCTAAACATTCGGGAACAGGCGTCCAAGCGCTCGGATGCCGAAATCAGAAAATGAAACGCAGTATCCGGGATATGACATGCCACAGCGCTTTGGGAACATCGTTATCGCCGTCTTCCGGTCATTTGCCGGCGCCCGCAATCACGCTGCCTCCTTGCGCACGCCATGCATCGTGGCAGGCCGTTATCTGGCGGGTCGAGGCGGCCGCCGGGCAGGTGCACTGCGCGCACACGGTGGCGACGGAGGCATTTGCCGTCCCGCAGCCCAGGCACGACCAGATGTAGTCAGGGATGTGGAATGATGAGAAAAGAGAAGCTGCCGATGATACACGCTGGCGCCGGCAATATTGGCAAAGCGCTCATCCAGGCACCGTGCTTTCTTGTATCATGAGCGGCTTTGATTTTCCGGTCAGGATCGCCCCGATGTTTGCTTTGAAATTGAGCGCCGCTGGCGCTTTTTCCGCCGTGCTGTCGTGCGCCGCCATGGCGGCCGACACGCAGGTGCGCCAGTCCTCCCTCGAGCTGTTCGACCGCGCGCGCCAGCGCGCGGTGCCGGTGGAACTGTACTTTCCGCCCGAGTCGCGCGGCTGCGCGCCGGCGCGGCCGTGTCCCATCGCGATCCTGAGCGCAGGTACCGGCATCGGCATCCGCGAGTACGGCTTCATCGCCAGGCCGCTGGCGGCGCGGGGCTACCTGGTGGTCAGCGTCGATCACCAGCTCCCGACCGATCCGGCGATGCCGCGCGCGGGCGACCTGGCCCCGCACCGGCGCGCGCTGTGGGAACGTAACGCCAACAACATCCGCTTCGTCCAGGCGGCATTGCGCCCGTCTTCCGCGAGCTACGTGTGGGACAAGCCGCTTCTGGTCGGTCATTCGAGCGGGGGCGATTCGTCGGCCTGGATCGAGACCGAAACGCCGGGCTTCGCGTCGGCCATCATCACGCTCGATCACCGCCGCGCGGCGCTGCCGCGCGGAGCCACGCCGCCGGTGCTGTCGATCCGCGCCAGCGATACCGAGGCCGATGCGGGCGTGCTGCCCACGGCGCGCGAGCATGCCGCGTCGGGCACGGTCATCGTCAAGTTCGCCAACGCGCGCCACAACGATATGTTCGACGGCGGCGGCGAGGAACTCAAGGCGCGCATCCTCGCTGAAATCGAAAAATTCTTGCAAAAACAAGGCGGCCCCAATGGCGCGTGACAGACGCTGGATTGCCGCCGGAGGCGTGATCGTGGTCGCGTGCGGCATGGCGACGCGCAAGTATCCCTCGGTGTTGTCGCATTACTTCGGAAACTATCCGGGCGATGCGCTGTGGGCCTTGCTGGTGTTCCTGTTGTGGGCGTTTTGCCTGCCGCGGGCAAAAACCGGCACGCTGGTCGCGCTTGCGCTGGGCACCGCTTTCGCGGTCGAGTTTTTGCAGTTGTACCAGGCGCCGTGGATCAGGCAGATGCGCGCCACGAAGCTTGGGCATCTGGTCCTCGGCAGCGGCTTCGACTGGCGCGACCTGGTCGCCTACACGGTGGGCGTGGGCGTCGGAGGCTTGCTGGACCGGGCGCGCGCGATGCTGCGCTAGTGCCGTTACGCCGCACCTCTTTTTCGCTATCAGAAGATCATTGCCGGCGGCGGAGAAGATGGTGGGGGCATCCCACGGCAGCCTGCAAGAGTGGTACAACTGACAATCTTAAACAAATATACGGGAAATGCATGAAATCGCATATCGCCGGACTGATCGTCGGACTCACGCTGACCTCATTCGCGCAGGCTCAAGTGGTCGTCTTGGACTTCACCGCAACGGTGGCCAGTATCAAGAAGGAGTACGGCACGCCTGAGTCGGGTCCTGCTTATATGATGAACGGCGCGCTGATGAGTGCGGGCTATACCCTGAGGGGCACGCTGAGCATCGACCTGAACACGCGGCTGCCTGGTGGTAGCGCGATGGGCAACTATTCCTATGCCTTCTACGAAGACAATAATGGTGTGGCGAATAACGGGACACGTTTTTCCGTCGATCAGACCGGATACGCCTACTCGTCGGGTCCGAAGCCCGGCACCTCGTTCGGCGTCTTCGACCACGTACCGGGCACCGGATCGGATCAGTTTTCTGCCAGTTTCATGAATGGTACCGATCCCGCGAATGGCAAGCTGGAGACGTCGGAAACAGCGTCGTTTTCGTTCGAGCAAGCGGATGGCAAGATGCTGGGAGGCCACAATGCGGACGGCCTGCCGCTGCTGCCCGCGGCATTGAATTTCGCCGGCTTCAGTTCGGCAACACTGAATTACAGGTTCGCGGATTACATCAACCTGCCGGGCAGCTCGCACATCAATAGCGGTTATCTGGTGAGCGCCAATATCACGTCACTGGCGCTCCACTCGACCTCGCCGGTGCCGGAACCATCGGCTTACCTCATGCTGGGAGCAGGCACGCTGGTGCTTGGAACGTCCATGCGCCGGCGCCAGCGTCAGGGCCGCAAGGACTGAACCAGCGCCGGTGCGCCGCTGGCGGGCATTTGCTGCGCCGGCGGAGCATCAGCGGGCCGGCCATTGTGAAAGCGGCGCTCATCCCCGTCACAATGCGCCAATTACGCCCGGGCGGAAAGCCGTTCTTAAGCAGCGGCCTTGCGCTTGACCGGCGGCTCCTGCAAGCGCTGCTGCAAAAACGCCACCACGGCCGCTTCTTCCGGCTGCAACTCGTGCAAATCCTCCACCAGCTCGCGCCGCGTGCTCTCGCGCATGGCTTCGAGCACGGTGCCGTCGAGGTAAGCGTCCAGAATGGCCGGGTGCACATAGCACTTGCGGCAGATTGAGGGTGTATTGCCCAGCTTTTCGGCCACCGATTCGATCGCGCGCACGATGTTTTTCTTGGCTTGCGCTTCGGAGTCGACCTTCTCGAACTCCTGCAACGCCAACGCCGCCAGCACCGTGCCCGACCAGGTACGGAAATCCTTGGCGGTATACTCTTGGCCGGTAATTTCGCGAAGGTAGTCGTTCACGTCGGACGAGTCGACCGTGTGCGCGTTGCCGTCGTCATCTTCGTAATGGAACAGTTCCTGCCCCGGCAAGTCGCGGATGCGGCTGATGATGCGCGCCAGGCGCCGGTCTTCGACCTTCACGTTGTGGAACACGCCGCTCTTGCCGCGGAAGCGGAACTCGACCGCCTTGCCGTCGATGCGCACATGGCGGTCGCGCAGGGTGGTCAGGCCGAAGGACTTGTTTTGGCGCGCATATTCCTCGTTACCGATCCGCATCATGGTCGCTTCCAGCAGATACACGATGGTGGCCAGCACCTTTTCGCGCGGCAGGCCGGGGCGCTTGAGGTCGGCGTCGACCGTGCGGCGGATGGCGGGCAGGGCCTTGCCGAAGCTGATCATGCGCTCGTATTTGACTTCGTCGCGCAGGTTGCGCCATTTGGCGTGGTAGCGGTACTGCTTGCGCTGTTTGGCGTCGCGCCCGGTGGCCTGCAGGTGGCCGTTGGCCAGCTTGCAGATCCACACGTCGGCCCAGGCCGGGGGAATGGCGAGCGCGCGGATGCGTGCCAGGGTGGCTTCGTCGGTGACGGTCTCGCCGCCGGCGTCAAGGTAGATGAAATTCTTGCCCTGCGCCCTGCGCGTGATGCCGGGCGTGCTGTCGCTGACGTAACGCAGTCCGGCGGATTTGGCGGCGGCAAGCACATCGCCGGATGGGGCCGCGCTTGCGGCGCCGGGTTCGTCTCTTTTCATGGTTGACTCGGTCGTAGTGGGGGCGTGCGCGGTGCTATTGGTGGCATGCCAAATACTACACGCGGCTGGCCTGACAAGCGGTTCGGTTGGCAGTGGCCGAATCGATGCCGAGCCGCACGGGCGGGGGGCTGATGTGATTGCGCACCATGGGTATGCATTCGTTTTCTGCCAATTCACATTCTAACTGTGATATTTTTCCTGACTTGAACAATAACCAGTACCAGCCATGAAGCTAAACGCCCTCGCCAACGCCATTTTGCTCGCCTTTGCGGCTGCGGGCCTACCCGCAATAGCACAGGAAGAAGCAACCATGTTCGAGCCTGGTTCCATTTCCGACGGGGGCGTGTTCGGGCTGACGTTGTCGCCGGACGGTGCGCACGCTCTGTGGGTCAACTCTGGTGGCAAACGCGACAAACTGGTCATCATGGAGGCTTTTAAAAAGCACGGGAAGTGGCAGCAGCAGACCGTTGTGCCGTTCTCCGGCAACCCTGAGTGGAAAGATATTGACCCGGCCTTCAGTCCTGACGGCAGGCAGGTCATCTTTCAGTCCACTCGACCGGTTCATGGCAAGCCTGACCGCAAAGGTTTCGATATCTGGTCTGTTGCGCGCACCGACAGTGGCTGGGCCGCGCCAGTTCACCTGGGTAATGTGATCAATACCGATGAATCGGAATCGTCGGCATCGATGGCCAGCAATGGCAGCATTTACTTTCACAAGGCCGTGGGCGGTAATTCGGATCTGTGGGTGTCACGCCTGGTGCGGGGGGCATATCAGACGCCCGAGAACGTGGGAACGCCGATCAACACGGCAGCGGAGCGCGAATCGAATCCGTACGTCGCACCCGATGAGAGTTATTTGATTTATTTCTCGACCATCGATCGGGCGCAGGATACTCCGGATCTTTTGATCAGCCTGCGCGAGAAGGGTGGCTGGGGTACGCCGACACGGATCGCCCCGCCGATCAATTCAAACGCATCGGAGTTTACTCCGTGGATGCACGCTAAACGGTTGTACTTCTCGCGCCAGGTGAAGCGCGAGGGTGGGTTCATCGAGAACATTTATTCGCATCCGTTTGATCCCATGGTGCACAAAACGAAGGACGCGCACGGAAAGTAGCCACGTTCCTGAGCAAACGTCAGCCGTTGGTGTGGTTCGTCCGGCGGCAGGCGAGTTCCTGGAAAAATGATCAACACGGATGAGTCCGAGCCGTCAGAGAGAGCGTAATGAGGTTGATCGACAAGACAGCCAAGGCAGTGTCGGCAAGATTTTTGTCGGCCTCGAGTCTGGGCGGGAATCTTCAAGAAATTTTTGCATGCGCATTCGTGACATCGACCTGAACGTCCGTCTGGCGGGCAGCGGTACGCCGTTCCTCTGGGCGCACGGGATGATGTCGTCCATGGAGGCGGAAGACGCGCTCGACATTCTCCAGTGGCGGCACTTTCCCGATTCCTTGCGCCTGGTGCGCTACGACGCGCGCGGCCATGGCGGCCATGGCGGCAGTGCGGCAAGTGCGCCGGCGACCTGGCAACAGCTCGGGCAAGACATGCTCGGCCTCGCCGACGCCCTTGGCGAGAACACCTTCATCGCCGGCGGCTGGTCGATGGGTTGCGCCAGCGCGCTGCACGCCGCGTTGCACGCGCCCGCACGCGTCGACGGCCTGGTCCTGGCCCTGCCGCCCACCCTGTGGGAGGCGCGCGGCGCCCAGGCCGCCCTGTACCGGCGCGCCATCGCGCTCGCCCGTTCGATGGGCGCGGCGCGCTTTGCCAGACTCATCGCCAGCGACGCGGGCGGCGCGCTGCCATCCTGGCTGCTCAATGCCGCGCCGCACCTGGTCGCGGCCGCCCGGCGCGGCATGCGCGACCTGGACGCGCCGGCCATGCTCGCGCTGTTTGACAGCGCGGCTTGGTCCGACCTGCCGCCGCGCGCGGCCCTAGAAGCGCTGGCGGGCACCCCGGCCCTGATTGTCGGATGGGCCGAGGACCCGACCCACCCGCTGGCCTCGGCGCACGAGCTGCATCGGCTGCTTCCCCGCTCAAGCTTGTTCATTGCGCAAAACCATCAGGACCTGCTGGCCCTTCCCACGCGCCTGCGCGCTTTCGTCCAGGCGACGGCCGCCAGGCGCTGAGCGGCAAGTTTTGGCGTAGCGCAATTATCGCCGCCCAAACTGTTGTTGTTACGTCCCGGGCTGATATTTTCCAAGGGAAATAATGTACACTCAGGAGCATCAGTACGCTGGCGCCACTCCCTGCGCCGGCCGTGCACCGGTTGGCGCCCGTACGCAAGGCGGCCAGCCGAACTCCCCCGGCCCAGCCCCGCCGATTCGTCGTTTTTATCATTGCCCCGACAATCGCCAAACACCTCATGTTGACCCGACGCCGCTGGATTCCTGGCCCCATGTCACTCAAAGCCCGCTTTTCGCTGGCCGTTGGCATGCTGATCGTCCTGACCGCCACGGTGCTGACCGTCGCCGCGGTGGTAATCGTGCAGCGCGGCATAGAGACGGTGGTGGGCGAGCGCGAAGCGTCGCTGATCAGCCAGGTGGCGCGCGACCTGGACAACAAATTCCTGATCCGCCAGCAAGCCCTGATGCGACTGGCGCACGACCTGGAAGTGCGCCCGCACCCATCCGCCGCTTTCCAGGACAAGCTGGAGCAGTATCACAGCATGGATGGGTTTTTTACCAATATGTCGGTGCTGGACGCCCAGGGCGAGCACGTCGCCAACATGGACTATCCGGATACGCGCGGACAGCTGAATTTTTCGACACGCGACTATTTCCTTGACACCATCCGCACCGATGGTCCGGTCATCTCGCGCCCGCTGCGAAGCCAGCTCAGCGGCCGGCCGGTGGTGATCATGACCGCGCCCATCCACGACAAGGGGGGCCAGATCAGCCATATCCTGGTCGGCACGATCGACCTGGCCAAGGACAGCTTCATCAAGGAACTGTCGATCGGGCAGGTTGGCAAGACCGGCTACTTCTATATCCTGAGCCGCGAGGGCGTGTTCGTCTCCCATCCGGACGAACGGCGCATCCTGCGCAGCATCGACGACGGCGGCAAGCGCGCGCCCTCGGTCGACCTGGCCCTGGGCGGCTTCGAAGGCACGCTGCGTTCGAGCGCCGACAACGGGGCCGACGCGCTGGTGTCGTACAAGCGCCTGGCCGCCACCGGCTGGCTGCTGTGCGGCGTGTACCCGTCCGCGGAAGCGTTTGCGTTCGCCGACAAGATGCGCTGGAACGCAGCCATCATCGCGGCCTTGCTGATGCTGGTGATCGGCCCGGTTGCCTGGTTCATGATCGGCCGCCAGCTGCGCCCGCTCAAGCGCCTTGGCGCGCGCATGGCGGCCGGGCGCGGCGCGGTGACGCAGGAGGCGCCATATGCGGACGATGAAATCGGCGAGCTCTGGCGCGCTTTCGACACCCTGATGGCCGAGCGCGACCAGGCCGAGCGCGCTGTCGCCGACAGCGAGCGCCACCTGCGCATGGTGGCCGACAACGTTCCCGCGCTGGTCGGCTATGTCGACCGGAACGAGCGCTTCGTCTTCGGCAACGAGCGCTACAGCGCCTTTTTCGGCATCTCGGCGCGCCAGATTCCCGGCAAGAGCGTGCGCGAGGTGATCGGCGAGGCAGTCTACAAGGCCAGCAAGGCTTACCTGGACGCGGCGCTGAGCGGGCGCGCGGTGCAATTCGAGCGCCAGGTCATGCGCCGCGGCGTGCTCCAGTGGGACCGGGTTGCCTACAACCCCGATATCGATGGCGACGGCGTGGTGCGCGGCTACTTCGTGCTGGTCGACGACATTACCGAACTGAAGGCCACCCAGCAAGTGCTGGCGATGAGCGAAAAGCGCATCCGCACGATTGCCGACAACATGCCGGCGCTGATCGGCTACGTCGATACCGAATACCGCTACACCTTTTGCAACCGCGCCTACGCCACCATCACCGACATTGCCCCGGAACAGATCGTCGGCCGGACGGTCAGCGACGTCTTCGGGCCCAAGGTGTTTGCGGCGGTGGCGGCCCAGATGGCGGCCGCGCTGGCCGGCAGGCGCGTGTCGTTCGAGCGTCCCGCCGCCGAGCTCAAGGGCGAACGCTACCTGCAGACCGAATACATTCCCGATATCGGCGCCGACGGCAAGGTGGCCGGGTTCTACACGATGGTGATGGACATCACCGAGCGCAAGGCGGCCGAACTGGCCCTGGCCGCGCAGCAGCGCCTGCTGCATACGGTGACCGACAACCTGCCCGCGCTGGTCAATTTCATGGACCGCGACGGCCGCTTCGGCTTCGTCAACCGGCATCACGAAAGCTGGTTCGGGCGGCCGCTGGCGCGCATCCACGGCAGCGTGGTAAGCAGCCTGTTCTCGCCCGAAGAGGCCGAAGTGCATCAGCGCGCCTTCGACGAGGCCATGACCGGCAACACCGTCAAGTTCGATTTCGCGCGCATGCAGGGCGGCGAGCGGCGCCACTACCAGGCGACCTACATTCCCCAGGTCGACGCCGCCGGCAACGCGGTCGGCGTGACCGGCCTGGTCAACGACGTGACCGATTCCAAGCTGCTGGAAGAACAACTGAGCGCACTGGCGCGCTTCGACGCGCTGACCGGTTTGCCGAACCGCACCCAGCTGACCGAGCGCATCGGGCGCGCCCAGACCCGCAGCGCCCGCAGCGGCAACGTGATGGCGGTGATGTACCTGGATCTGGACAAGTTCAAATCGATCAACGACAGCTTCGGCCACAGCGGCGGCGACACGGTGCTGGTCGAGTTCGGCCGGCGCCTGTCGGCCTGCGTGCGCCAGAGCGACACCGTCGGGCGCCTGGCCGGCGACGAATTCGTCATCCTGCTCGAAGGCTTGCAGAACGTGTCCGAATGTGCCGTGGTGGCGCGCAAGATCATCAAGGTCATGGAAAAGCCGTTCGACATCGACGGCGTGGCGCGCATCGTCAGCACCAGCATCGGCGTGGCGACGGCGGAAAACGGCCGGGCCGGGGTCGACACGCTGCTCAAGCACGCCGACGATGCGCTGTACCGGGCCAAGGATTCCGGCCGCAACCGGTATGCCATGACGTCGATAAAGTAGGCGTTATCGTCTCGATGCACCACAGAATGGAAAAATTTTTCCCATGTCACGCCCCCGCGTTTCTTCGCCTTTCCCGCAGGAAAACACGAAATCTGGCATTCTGCGCTCTGGTATTCCATTTGCAGGCTGTGCATGAACTATCTCGCTCATATTTATCTGGCCCGTTACAGCGACGAGGCGATGCTGGGCGCCTTGCTGGGCGACTTTGTCAAGCCGAACTCGGGCGCGCAGTTCAGCCCCGACACCGAAGCCGAAATCCTGCTCCACCGCAAGGTCGACACCTTTACCGACAGCCACCCGGTCGTGCTCGCCGCCAAGGGCTTGTTCGATGGTCCGGGGCGGCGCTATTCCGGCATCCTGCTCGATGTCTTTTACGACCACGTGCTCACCCTGCGCTGGGCGCGCTACTCCGACGTGCCGCTGCCCGACTTCATCGCGCGTTTTTACGGCGCACTGGATACCCATGCCGGCGTGCTGCCGCCCAACCTGGCCAGGATCGCGCCTTACATGATCGAGCAGGACTGGCTAGGTTCGTACCAAAGCTATGCCGGCATCGACATCGCAATCCGGCGCATTTCGACGCGCCTGTCCAAAAACGGCGACGTGATGCGCGATGCGCTGCACGACCTGAAACGGCATGCCGAGGCCATCGCCGACGGCTTCGACGTGTTTTTCCCCGAATTGATCACTTTTGTAGAAAGCCAGCGCAATGAAAGACAATAAACACTATGCGGCGATTTGCCGGTTTTATGGCGACACCCGGGCCGAGCGCTCGGGCGTGCTCCTGATTGCGCATATCGATGAAGGCATTGCGCTGCTCGACGCGATCGGCGCGCCGCTGCGCGCCATGGAAGCGTTCTGCATCCATCCGCTGGTCCAGGACGATGGCGCGCTGCTGGCCGCGCTCGCGCCGGAATCGGTGTTCAGCGCGCACCAGCCCGATGCAGCGGTGGTGGCGCTGGCGATGGAATACCGGCGCGTGGCCAATGCCTATTTATCGCACCATTGCGAGCGCGCCGACGATGCGATCGAACTGAGCTGCGTGGACGAGGTGAACCAGATGCTGATCGCCGATAAAGTCCAGAACCGCAAGGATTTCGAGCGCCGTCACCTCGGCACGCATGCGCGCAGCGATATCTTGCAGCTGTACTTTGCTAACTGGCTGCGCCGGCTCGGCGTGTCGGAGGAGCGCTACGCGCAGCTATGCGGGCGGGCCACGGCTGCGGCTGCGGCGCCGCAAGGGCTTATTTCGGCCGCGGTGGCGGCAGAACCGGGTTGAATTCCATCGACCAGATCACCGAATTGATTTTCCAGCCGTCGGTGGTGCGCACCAGCTGCCAGCTCTCCTGGCCCCAGTTCGATTTGTAGCCGTCGGCTACATAGCTGTAGTCGAAATAGATCTGGGCCACATCGCCATTCGAGTCGATGCGCACATTGTCGAACGTTTCTTCCACCGGATGCGGACTCTCGACGATGTTGTCGATAAATGCGGTCGCGCTGCCGGTCCCGGAAATCTTTTTGATATCCGGTTTGGACTGGGCCTTGCGCCGCTCGTTGGCCATCTTGACGCTGTTATCGGTGACCACGCCGATCCACGGAATCGAGGGCGAGTACAGCAAACTCATGAAGGCCGGTTTATCCTTCTTGATCACGGCGGTGCGAAACGTCTCGACCACTTTTTCGAGGGCCACGACATCGGCCTTGGGCGTGGTGCTGCTGGCGGTTGCGGCGAATGCCGACGCGGACGAGAAAACCAGTGCTGCGATGAACCAGTGTTTCATGTAATCCTTTACGTTGAATGGCCACGGCTACCCAGGCGGATGCCGGAACGGCAATGTAACACGGCAATCGACGGCAAGATTGGCTTTTTGATATGCATATCCGGCAGCCTATTTCAGCCGCACGCGATGCGAAAAATGGAGCGCCACGGCCAGCAAGCCAAGCGCGCCGCCCACCAGCAGCGCGGGCGCCCCGACGTGCGCGATGAGCAGGCCGGCCACGCCCACGCCCATGGCCTGGCCCATGAAAAAGCAGGATGCGAACGCCGATACCGCCGCACCGCGCCGCTCCGGGGCCATCTGGGTCGCATTGGTTTGCAAGGTGTTGTGCAGCATGTAAAAGCCCAGTCCCGCGCAAAAACTGGCGGGCATGGCCAGCCACCACAGCGGCGCCAGGCCAATCGCGGCCAGCGACAGCGCAAGCACGATGCCGCCCCAGCGCGCCAGCCCCCCTTCGCCCAGGCGCCGCAGCATGGCTTTCGATCCCACGGCGAAGGCGAAGCCGCCGAAACCGAACAGCATGATCACCGCGCCGGCCAGCGCCAGCGACATACCGTGCCGTAAGTGCAGGTGGCTGGCGATGAAGGCGAAGGGGCCGTACAGCAGGCCGCCTTCGAGAAACGCCGTGAGCAGCACCAGCCGGGCCCAGGGCAGGGCGGCGATGTGGGCGAACTCGGCGAGCATGTGGCGCACGGCCCCGCCGGCGACAGGACGCATGCACTTGGCATGCGGCGGCAGGCGCCGGTTAAGCGCCAGCAATCCCAGCCCGACCAGCAGGAAAATCGCCGCGACCAGGAAGAACGGCAGGCGCCACTGATGCGCGTCGGCGGCCATTCCGCCCACCAGCACGCCGGCCGAGACGCCGAGAATTTGCCCGATCAGAAAGCGCGCCAGCACCGGTTGCCGCTGTTCGTAGGCGATCACGTCGCCGATCCAGGCCATCGACAGGGGAATGATGGCCGCCGCCGTGGCCCCGGCCAGCAAGCGCACGGCGAGCAGTGCGGGCAGGCTGGTGGCGGCCGCGCACAGCAGGGCGGTGGCGGAACTGGCCAGCGCCGCCAGCGCGATCACCAGATATTTGCCGTAGCGGTCGCCTAGCGGGCCGAAGCCCAGCTGCGACAGGCCGTAGGCGATCGAGAAGACGGTAATGACCAGCGAGGCCTCGCCCAGCGGCACGCCAAATTCGGCCGAGAGCAGGGGCAGCAGCGGATCGGCCGCGCGCATCGACATGCCGCTGCCGAAGGCGGCCAGCGACAGCAGCGGCACGGCGCTGGCGGGAATGGGGGAGGTCGGCGTCATCGGTGTGGCGGATTTATTTCAACAGCGCAATTATCCGCGCAATCGGGCCTGCCTGCCGGCGGCGCCCAAGTAGCTGGCGCCATGCGCCTGCGCGCAGCGCTACACTGGGGCAAACGTGGCATACATGGAGAAGGCGATGAGCTTACTGGGCGGGTGTTGTTGCGGAGCGGTGCGCTACGAAACGTCGGAGCAGGTATTTCATCAAACTATTTGCCACTGCCCGACGTGCCGGCGCGCATGCGGCGCGCCCAGCGTGGCCTGGTTCAGCGTGGCGCGCGGGGAGTACCGCGTCACGGCCGGCACCCCGGCGCAGTTCCATTCAAGCATGGATGTCACGCGCACCTTTTGCGGCGCCTGCGGCACCCAGCTGACCTACGCCCACGACGGCAGTCCGGACCAGATCGACGTCACCACCTGCAGCCTCGACAACCCGGAAACGCTGGCCCCGCTCGACCATACCTTTACCTTCTACCGCCTGCCATGGGACACTGGCGAGGACGGCACGCCGCAGTACCTGCGCACCCGTAGCGAAGGCTGATGCGGACGGCGCTCAGAACGAATAGACGAGCGTGAGCGAGGTCTGGGTATCGGTATTTTTCTTGTCGGCCGGGACATTCGTGTCGTTTCGGGCGATAAATGCCGCCTTCATCTGCATGGTGCCATTGATCTTGGTGCTCAGGGCCGCCTCGGCAATCGAGTGCGTGTTCGAGGTGCCGCGCTCGACGCTGACGATCTGCGAGAACAGCGCGTTCTGGCTGACCTGCCAGCGCAAGGCGGCGGCGCCGCGCACGGTAAAGCCGCTTTCGGGTTCGCCCGTGGCGCGTTCGCCGCTGAAATAGCCCGGACCGATTTCGATATCGACGCTGGCCGCCGGCGAGTCGTACCAGCGCGTGCTGCGCCCGACCGCCATGGTGTTGTACCTGCTGTAAGCGCCAAACTTGTCGCCCACGTGGGCCGCCAGCACGAACAGCTTTTCGTGGTCCTTGACCAGTTTGTAGGCCGCCTTGGCCGAGAGGGAATAGCGTTCGGCCGAGCGCCTGGAGGTACTGTTGCCTTCGCCGTCGCTCACTTCGTCTTCCTTGAAGTGTCCGGCGGCGATGTACTGGTTGCTCCAGTCATCGAGTTCCTGGCGCACATCGATTTTGCCCGAGACCGAGGTCCCGGCGGTGTTGCCCGAGGTACTGATGGCGCCCAGTTCGGCGGAAGTGTGCCAGCTGGCGTCGGGGCGGTCGTCGGCGCAGGCCGGCGCGCAGGCCACGGCCAGCGCGAGAAGCGGTAGGAGTTTCATGAGCGTGTTGATGCGGGTGAAAGATTGCCTGCATTGTAACCGAGCTCGGGCTTTGCTGCCCGTACGGGTGCCGATCTCATCCGCCTTCTCCTCGTTTCATCCCGAACGGCCGGCGCGGCGTTGGCAATACTTTGGCAATAAGCTTGCCGTACAGACGTTCGCCCATCCTCGTCCACAAGGCTGCGCCGTTGGTGTCACTCCAGTTCACGTCATAAAGGGCAGAACACAGAATTCGGGAAAAATAGCACGCTAAGGTTCGTGTTACAGGCTAAACGGTGGAAATGTCCATCCGGTCATTGCACAAAGCTGTTGCAGTTGGCAACGCAATCGCAACAGCTTTGTGCAACGATTTACCCCCGGTGAGTCGATAAAAGTGTTGTTCGTGCGCAAAGGTTCGTTTGCGCAACGTCTTAGCGTGCTATTTTTTCCGAAATCCGTGACTACCCCCAGGTAAGCTTAAGATTGGACCAATGTGGATCAACGGGGCCGGATTGGATTGATGATGCGAAATCGAGTCCGTTCCCGAGCCTTTCCTCATTTATTAAGAAAGGGGCCAGATTACTTTTTAGATGAAAAGTAATCTGGCCCCTTGAATGCTAAAAGCCTGACCCCATTGATTTGGTATTGATTCTGCTTTGGTTCGATACCGGGACAGCACGGCCTACACATCAGTGCGGCTTTTAATCTTATCGAGTATGCCCTGATAAAGCATCAAATCATTGACCGCCTCGATCGCGTCATCGGATTCCTCAGTCCATCCCATATCACTGATGCATCATGCTCCGCACCCTATTTCAATGATTTGTGATTTAAAACATATTTTGTTTTTACGAATGTGCAACACTACATGTGTGGCGTTTTCCTGCGTGGATTGGTCATCACGGGGGGGTGTGGCTCAAGATGCATGCGTCTATGCAGTAAGCCTGTGTTCGCCATCTTAAGGCCAACATTGCGTTCGAGAGGGGCGCGCGAAAACCGGGGCGCCCCACAACTTTACGTTGGGCGTTCGCAGCACCGCCTGGTTGTGCCGCATATTCACTAGGAGATTCTCATGCGTACTACAAGCTCGAAAAGCCTGATTAAGAGATTTCGTGTCTATTTACATAGAAGCGTCCTCATGAACCACAAATCATTTGTAATAGCCCTAGCCTTTATCCTTGCCAATAGTAATGCCTATGCAGTCTGTTTGGGTCTAGGCCCTGCGACACCAAAGACAACTAATATCTGCGAAAGACTTGTTGACAGATTAGTAATTCCACAAACTAAAGTTTTTTGTGACCTACCTTGGTATGCTCGACTTTTCATGCCCCAATGTAATTTACCCGGTGCCTGTCATGTAGACCCGGTTTGCAAATCTTTCGAGGTAACAAGGGAAGTAGCAGAGGTGGTTCTTAATGCGGGAGATTAGTACTGTGACTTCAGACAAGTTACACCTGAACGGATTATAGAGGGCATACGTGATCAAACATTCACAGATATTGTTAAACTAACAAAAGGTGGGACATCAAGCACTCTATTTGATGTTGCAAATCGACATATCGACATCATGTCATGCAATGGTTCGCACCTTAATGAAAAATTAAAAGAATGGGTTGCTTGCGTTGCATCGAAAAGTACAGTCCCGCAAGATACGTACTTTTATCCCATCGATGTGAATCGCGCCGTAATTATTAGCAAGACAAACCCAACAGCCGACCTTTACTTACGACCCGGATTTAACGCCATTACACTAGATGATCTAGTGATCATAGAGGACCCTGAATTTCCGATTTTGAGGAATTGGAGTAAAGGTACAGGAGAGGCATTGAATGTTGCTGAACAAAGCGCCCTTAAAACAATGATTCACGAATTAGTTCATGTTCGACAATATAGAAATATTGGAAAAGAATCATTTATCAATTTATACCTTGCTGAAGCAATAGCCAACAGTTATGCAAATATCAGTATGGAACAAGAAGCAAGACAGTACGGAAATTGGGCCTTTTCCATTTTGAGCACCCCGAATTTATGCGCACAACAAACTACTCCTCAGGAGCCCATGCCCCCATCGTCGCAGACACAGTGTTTGGCAGGCTGTGCCTCAGAACGAGATTCGTGTATGGCTGATGTTGCGACTCGGGGTGGTCCGCGTCCCCAACAGTGTGTAGCACAATTTCGAGCTTGTAGTGCCAGTTGTCGGCCATGAGAACTTGATCGACTTCTTGAACTGATCCCACAAGATATGGCTAATGGGATCATATGGGTAAGCGTCCGCGCAGCGCCGTCTATTCATAACCGATCCCGACTGGCAAAGCAGTTCCCGTTACTTTTTGGTGGGAACTACTGTGGACACTAAAGTGGAGTCGGGCGGTCGGAGGGGAGGCCCAAACTATCCAACTGAATTTAAGCAGCGGCTTGCGCAAGCTGCCTGTGAGCCTGGCGTATCGGTGTCGAAGCTAGCGCAAGCCCACGACATCAACGCCAACATGGTGTTCAAATGGCGTCGTGAGCTGCGGGCCAGCCAAGGCGCAATGACAGTGCCGGCCTCGGCGAACCTGTTGCCGGTCGTTGTGCAGCCCGAATCGTCCCAGACATCACTGCCCACCGCCGTATTGCGCGGGTGCCCGATTGAGATCGTCATCGGGGATGCCACCGTGCGCGTCAGTGCAGATACCAACGCCGCACTGCTGCGCATGGTTCTCCAGAACCTGCGCGCATGATCGGCCTTCCCGCCGGAACCAGGATCTGGCTGGCGGCCGGCATCACGGACATGCGCGCTGGGATGAATGGTTTGGCTGCCAGGGTGGAGACTGCGTTGACTGAGGATCCATTCAGCGGCCATGTTTTTGTGTTCCGCGGCCGGCGCGGCGACATGATCAAGGTGTTGTGGTGGACAGGCGATGGCCTTTGCCTGCTGGCCACGCGCTTGGAACGGGGCCGCTTCGTCTGGCCGCAGGCAAGTAGCGGCAGCGTGGCCTTGACCCAGGCACAACTATCGATGCTGCTGGAGGGAATCGACTGGCGTCGGCCAGAGCGGACATGGAAACCAACGTCAGGCTTGTAAACGAAGCAGCCTGCGCGTAAACTTGACCAATGCTGAACGCCGCCGACCTCCCCAACGACATCGAAGCCCTCAAGGCTCTGTTGCTTGCAAGCGAACGCCGGGTGCAGGAGCGTGACGATCAGGTTGCGGGACTGGAAGCGCAGTTGAACACGCGCGTCGCCGAGATCGAGCATCTCAAATTGTGGATTGCCAAGCTGCGGCGCATGCAGTTCGGCCGCAAGTCCGAGAAGCTCGATCACCAGGTCGAACAGCTCGAACTGCAGCTGGAAGACTTGCAGGCCGACGAGGGCGAAGCAGCACGGGAAATGCCGGAGGCCGACCGCGCCCCACGCAAAAAATCGGTGCGCAAGCCCTTTCCTGACCATTTACCACGCGACGAGAGAGTCTATCGGCCAGCAGCAGAAGCCTGCCCCTCCTGCGGCGGCGGGCTGCGGCCGCTGGGTGAAGACGTGGCCGAACAGCTTGAGTATGTGCCAGCAAGCTTCCGGGTGATCCGACATGTCCGACCCAAGATGGCGTGCAGTTGCTGCGACACTATCGTGCCGGCGCCGGCGCCAAGCCGGCCAATCGAACGCGGGATCGCCGGACCTGGCCTGCTGGCGCATGTCCTGGTAGCGAAGTTCGCAGACCACTTGCCGCTTTACCGCCAGTCAGTCATTTACGCGCTTGACGGTGTTGATCTGGATCGCGCGTTGCTGGCGAGCTGGGTCGGTGCGGCCAGCGCTTACTACGACCGTTGGTCGACGCGATCCGACGCCATGTACTGGCCGGACCGAAGCTGCATGCCGACGACACACCGATCCCGGTGCTCGCTCCAGGCAATGGGAAACGAAGACTGCGCGCCTGTGGACATATGTGCGCGATGACCGACCGAGCGGCGACGCGACACCGGCTGCAGTCTGGTTCGCCTATACGTCCACAAACGCACTTGGCCAACTTCAATGGCGTGTTGCAAGCCGATGCTTATGCAGGCTTTAACCCGCTCTACGACGACGGCACGATTCAGGAAGCCGCTTGCTGGGCGCACGCGCGACGCAAATTCTACGACTTGCATGAGGCCAGGCCGTCTCCGTTAACGGCAGAAGCACTAAGACGCATCGGCGAACTGTATTTGATTGAAGCCGAGATTCGCGGAAAGCCACCTCACGAACGACAGCAGGTCCGCGAAGTCAAAGCGAAACCGCTGATCGACGACGTGGAACGATGGTTGCGAGCTACGCTCGACAAGCTCTCACGCAAATCCGACACTTCGGCGGCGATTCTATACTCGCTCAATCTATGGCCTGCCCTGGCGCGCTACTGCAGCGACGGCGCCATCGACATCGACAACTCAGCCGCAGAGCGCGCCCTACGCGGCGTTGCGATTGGTCGACGCAACTACCTGATTGCCGGCGCCGACACCGGCGGCGAGCGCGCTGCGGCTATTTACTCGCTGATCGGGACGGCCAAGCTGAACGGTGTCGACCCCGAAGCCTGGTTGCGCCATGTGCTCGTCCACATCGCCGATCCTCCCGTCAACCGCGTTGACGAGTTTCTGCCCTGACATTGCGCCGGGCAGTTGGCACCTGCCTAATTACACTCCGCTTCCCAGCGGTGTGAAGCCATCATCTCGCATAACGAAGTCCAGCTCAATACGGCGCTGGCAGGACGCTTACTACTGGAACGTGAGGTCAGCACTGCAATCTCGGAACTCAACATGACTAGAATCATCGTGGCGCACCGGCCAGAAACCATCGCAAGCGCACGCCGCCTGGTTGCGCTGCAAGGAGGGGTCATCGTCTACGATGCGCCTCTCCCGGAAAAGGATGGGTCGCCACCGCACGACAGTTGTTTGATGTTCGGAAAACGGAAGGCTGTGCTGCGCCTCCGATCAGCAGGCGCCCATCAGGCAATTGCGCATGTCGATCCCACCGTCCCGGGCGCGCCGGCTTTTACTGCAAGCCGGCGATACGCTGCGAGCGGGCCGACTGCGCGGCGCTGTCCTGCAACATCAGGCTATGGCGGGCCGCCTTGAGCGTGGCGATGTCGCGTGCCAGTCCGCCGCCGGCGCCGGGCTTGCGCACCACCGGCAGCTCGCGCCGCGGCAGCGCCGCCTGCGAGGCGGTGTAGCGTTCGACCACAAGTGCCGTCACGGTCGCGGCCGCCGTCGACTCGCCGCTGACGATCGTCTGGCGCTCTTCCTCGACCTCGGCCTGAGGCTCGGCACTGGCCGGCTCGGTACCGCTCGCCACCACCACCGCCACGGCCTGGGCCTGTTGCGGACAATGGGCGTCGGTCAGCGTGACCTTGCCGTCATGGTCGATGCACTTGACGATCGCGATCGCCGGATCGGCAAACACGGTCGATGAGAGCATCAGGCCGGCGAAGAAAATGCTGCGGGTAAGGGTAGGGTGAATCATGGTCGTGCTCCTGTTTGCGAATGAGTCCATTTTGCGCAGTTCGTCGTTCCCTATCTGTTCGTTACCACACGCTGTTGTTTTTACATTGAACTTTCGGCTTGGAAATAATTATTCCTGCGCAAATTAGTGCGCACGGTTGGGCGCATCGGGCCACGGCGCGTATGAGGAAAGTACAATGTTCCACATAAGCGGGCTCAGCATCCGCACTTATGACAGGCGGCAATTCGCATGCGTATCCGGACCTATTTGTTCCTGATGGCCGCCGGCATCCTGGTGCCGGTGGTGGTGTTCGCCGGGCTGGCCCTCGGCATGCTGCAAAACGCCGAGCGCGAAGCCGCGCTGCGCGGGCTCAAGGAAACCTCGAACAGCATCGCCTTGCTGGTCGACCGCGAGCTCTACAGTGCCGAAGCGGGCCTGCGCGTGCTGGGCGGCTCGCCCTCGCTGGCGCAAGGCGACCTCAATGGCTTTTATGCGCAGGCCCGCCGCGCCAACCGCGGCAGTACCGGCTGGACCGTGCTGCTCGACGAGCATGGCCAGCAATTGATCAATACCATCCTTCCCTACGGCAGCGCCTTGCCCTCGAACACCACTCCGGCGCTGGTGAAACACGTGATCGCGACCCAGAAAACCTATGTGTCGGACGTCATGCCCGGCCCCGTGGTCAAGGGCCTGGTGACCACGGTCAGCGTGCCGGTGCCGATCGACGAGGGCAAGCGCTATGTGCTCTCGGTGGCGTTTTCCACCGACCATTTCACGCGCCTGATCGCCAGCGTCGATATACCGCCCGGCTGGCTGGTCGGCATCATCGACAGTCAGGGGCGCTTCATCGCGCGCAACCACAACCCGGAAGGCCTGATCGGCAAGCCAGCCCGTCCCGAACTGGTCGCGGCGGCGCGCAAGGCGCACAGCGGGCAGATTCGCCACAACACGGTGGAAGGCACCGAAGCGTACGACGTGTTCACCCATTCGACCCTGTCCGGCTGGACCCTGGCCGTGGCCGCGCCGGTGGAGCTGATCGAGCGCTCGGCGCGCCACGCTGCATTCGTGGCCGGCATGGGCTTGCTGGCGGCGATGCTGTGCGCGGCGGCGCTGGCCGCGTATTTCGGGCGCCAGCATGTACGCTCGATCGCGCGCGCGGTCAAGGCCGCCACCGACCTGGGTGCGGGCCGGGCGCCGGGCCGGGTGCGTTCGCGCGTGGACGAAATGAACGAGCTGCACGACGCCCTGCATGCGGCCGGCGAGCAAATGCTGCAAGCCCAGGCTTACCGGCGCAACGCCGAGATCGAGCGCCAGGCCCTGCTCGATGCCGAAAAGACAGCGCGCCAGATGGCCGAGCAGCAAAACAGTGCCAAGGACCAGTTCCTGGCCATGCTCGGACACGAACTGCGCAATCCGCTGGCCCCGATCAGCACCGCCGCCCAGCTGCTGCGCCTGCAACCGGACGATGCCAAGCGGGTGCGCTACGCCAGCGACGTCATTTCACGCCAGGTCGAGCACATCAACAGCTTGCTGGGCGACATGCTGGACGTCTCGCGCGTCACGCGCGGGCTGGTCACACTGAACATGGAAGAGATCGAGCTCGACGCCGTCCTCGACCGCGCGCTGGAACAGACCCACAGCCTGGTCGAGTCGGCGCATCACCGGGTCGAGCTGGCCCTGCCGCCGACCCCGATCCGCATGCGCGGCGACAGGACGCGCCTGACCCAGATCTTCGCCAACCTGCTCAACAATGCGGCCAAGTACACGCCGCCCAACGGCCGCATCGGCATCGATGCCAAGGTCGATGACGGCCTCGTCGTGGTGACGGTCAGCGACACCGGCGAAGGACTGGCGCCGGAACTGGTGCCGCGCGTGTTCGACCTGTTTTCCCAGGGCGAGCGCAAGCCGGACCGTGCCCAGGGCGGCCTCGGTCTCGGCCTGGCGCTGGTGCAAAGCCTGGTCCAGCTGCATGGCGGCAGCATCACGGCGTCGAGCCCGGGGCCGGGGCTGGGCAGCAGCTTTACCGTCACCCTGCCGTGCGAGCCCAGGGAAAGCGTGCCGCTGCCGCCGCCGCGGCGCCGGCGCGGCGACGCGCGCGGGCCGACGCTGCGCGTGATGATCGTGGACGACAATGTCGACGGCGCCATCAGCCTGTCGCTGTTCCTCGAAGCGGCCGGCGGGCACAATGTGTGCACCTATTACGATGCCAGCGCGGCATTGGCCTGGGCCGCGTCGGAAGCGCCGGACGTATTCATCCTCGACATCGGCCTGCCCGACATCACCGGCTACGAGCTGGCGCGCCAGTTGCGCGCCATGGCGCAGTTCCGCGACGCGCTGTTCATCGCACTGACCGGCTACGGCCAGCCGCAGGACCGCGAACAGGCGCGTGAAGCCGGTTTCGACCATCATCTGGCCAAGCCGGCCGATCCGCAGCACGTGCTGGAACTGCTGAGCCGGCCGCGCAAGGCGGGGGCGCGCCGCGCCGCCAGCGTTCGCAGTTAGCCGCCGCCCGGGCAATTTGTTACCATGTCGGCTCTTTAGTCATCCATCCATCCTCCCATGCCCAAAAACAAGCGCCCCGTTCCCCGCAAATCCCACGTCCCGGCGCAGGAGGATGACGATGTGCTGGCCCAGCAACTGGCCGATCTCGCGCTCGCGCTGGCTGAACAGGAACACGATGACGATGGCGACGCCGAGGCGCTGCGCCTGAAGGATGTGGATTTTGGGCGCCTGCTGCGCAACGCCTTGCGCAAGAAGAATGACGAGGTGCTGTACGGCGCCATCGAACGCACGCGCTACACCGATGCCGGCGCTTACCAGCTGCTGCGCGAGCGCACCGAAGAAGCGGCCGGCAGCGTCACCCTGCGCCGCGAAAATGGTCCGGAAATGGAAATCAACGCCTTTGCGCTGCCGGTATTCGTGCACAGCACGGGCGGCCTGAAGGAAGCGGAAGGCTTTGCCGACGGCGACGCCTTCGAGCAGCTGGTCGAGAGTTTCAAGCAGGGCGGGCTGGAAAGCCCGCAAGCGACGGTGGTGATGATCAGCCACGCCTACGACCTTGACGAAGTCGATGCCATCACCTACAGCCATCTGAACGACATGGTGCGCGACGCGGCCGGCTCGATGACCGAAAAGAAACTGGTGGCGCGCCCCGCGCTCGAACGCAGCATGACCGGCTGGGCGCAAACCCATTTCGGCCCGGCCGACAAGGCGGTCGAGCTGCGCTTCCTGCTGGGGTTCGCGATGAAGCGCGCCGACGACCCGTTTTACGCCACCCCGGCCGACGAAGCGGCGGCCGATGCCTGGTTCGAGGCGCGCATGGAACGCTACCGCGCCTGGACGGTGCAAGCCGCGCCGCTGGTCAAGCGCTGCCTGGCGGCCGATCCGTCGGCGCTCGAGCTGCACTTTTTGTACCAGGATCTGTTCTACGGCGCCAAGGAGCAGGGCGTGGCGGAACTGGCGATGCTGCAGATGATCACCGACGTCAACGCGGCGCTGGAAGCGGGCGCGGTTCCCGCGGGCGAGGTGCGCGCGGTGGTCGGGCCGGCGGCGGTGGAAGATGAAATGGTGATGCGGGTCAATTTGAGCGACCCTGCGGGCGTGCTGCTGGCCTCGCTAGAAAAGCCGCTCGACGTGGCCGCCGACCTGCAGGGCGAGGTGGACGACCTGTGCGACGCCCTCGGTTCGCTCGGCATGACCGCCATCCGGGTGGCGCAGCGCTTCGGCGACGATGGCCAGCCGCAGGGCGCCGTCGCTTACGCAGGCTAGGGGGGCGCAACAGCCCGTCGAAGAACAAGAAGCGGTAGCGCAGCCTCCGAGGGGCACGCCCGGCGCCGCCAGTATCATCTGGCCGTCACGTCGTCAGCCGCGCTTGACCCACCAATAGTGATTCCCGTTGTGAATCACATACACGTCGGCGCCGCCGTTGCCGACGACAACCGGCGCGATGCCCGGCAAGACAGTGTCGATGTGCACCGTGACGGCGGGCGCGCCGCCGTCCGGATATAACTGCCCGAGCACATGCTGCGTGATGATGTCGACCACGCGCGTGGTCGCCGGCAGATATCCCTCGCTGTCGACACCGGCGAGGTTGGCCTGTACCAGGGAGTCCCGTATCAGTGCCGCCTGTGCTCTTGTTATCTTCCTGCCCACCGCGTTCGCGATCGCGAAGATCAAACAGTTGTTCCCGTCGGAATCGCCATATTGCAGCGAACCTCCATAGTGCTGCGCCAGCCCCTCAACGGTTTTCTGCTTCTTTCCAGTTGGAAGATTTTTGTTCGTCACCAGATTCTCAAACTTTTTCTTGCCGAGACCGTCTAATGGCATGGCTTTTCCATGAGGCGACTCCTCGAAGTCATGCAAAGCTTCGTCGTAGCGCCGGACCCGGGTCTTCGCCAGTTCCCGCTTCGGCTCGACACTGGCGAGCAATTTCTTCTTTTTGTTGAAAGTGTCGAAGTCCTTGGCTGTTTTCCGGAATGGGCCACGAAGGTGTTTCCTCAGCAAACCATGACGCCCCTCCAGCATTCCCAACAATCTTTCATGCTTGCGCAAGGCGCGCCGTGCAGCCTTCAGTTCGCCGGCATCGTCGTTCTCCTTTGCCTCATGCAACCGTTCCAGGTCCATCAATATTTTGCGGTTCAGTATTTTTATTTCCAGGCCAAGCGTGTTCAGGAAAGTCTTACGCTTGCGCTCCCGAGTGCTCAAGCTGTCCTGTTCGCTATGTATCAACCCAGTATCATCGTCGCTGTCGGACGACGACGCTTCGTCGAGCGATTCGTCGTCGCTGCGCTTCATGCGAAGCGCCTTGCGCAGATATCGATCCGTGTCCGTTACCGTACTGCCTTCCTGCTCGGCGATCGTCTTCATGAACGAGTCGGTCAGGATACGCCGGCCCGACCGCGTACGCTTGGTTCCACGCTTCGCTTCAGCAGTGCCCTCTTCTTCTTCTTCTTCTTCTTCTTCTTCTTGCTCCGCAAGGTGAGCATCGAGGAGCATCTTTTTGTTAAGTAAAAAAATCGCCTTGTTTTGCGGGTAGGTGAACAAGGTTTTTTTCTCATCCGGAGGAAAGCCGATGTCAACCGGGCCGGGATAGATATGACGCAGCCTCTTCATCGAGTCAGCTCCTTCCGGCAGCTGGGGTAACATGCGCGTCAAGCCTGCGCCTTTCGGCAACGCCATCCACTTCTTCGTGTTGTCCAGTTCTTTCTGGCGCCACGCATTTTCCTTCAGCCGCTTTTTGCTCACCAAGTTGGGCGGTGTATGGAAATTCTGAAACATCGACATGTGAAACGGGATCAGTTGCAGGTCCTGGTCAAGCCCGGGGTCGAGCGGGACCTGCCCATCGCGCAATGGTATCTCGGTGCCGGAGCGCACCGCCCCGTCGATTGCGTCTTGTTTGCCATCATGTCGTTTAAGCGCAGCATGCAAGGCCTTCGACATTTGCGCGTACGAATAATCGTTATCGCCCTCCTTGCTGATGTCTGCCAGCGTGCCCGTTCGCCGCCGCTTGGTCTTGCCTACCGTGGTATAGACGCGCCTGGCTTTCTGGTCCGAGCGCACGGTGTATGTTTCCGCAGCCAAGGACTCATCGTTTGACTGTTCTTCCATGGATTGCTCATCCGACGACTCACCATACGACGGTTCTTCCACGGATTCATCTTCCGACAACTCACCGTGCGGCTCTACGTCCATGGATTGCTCGTCGGACGACTCGTCCTTGTTCGACCGGTTCGACGGCTCTTCATCCTCTTCATCCGACTCGTCGTCACTGAAGCGCTGCACCACCGCGCTGGTCGATCCCGTGATGGCCGCTCCCGACTGGACATTGCGTTGTCCGGCGTCCGCACCCGCGCAGTGCAACTGCGCCGCCTTCGCGCCCATCATGTCGGCCTCGTGTTCGTGGGCCTTGTCGTCGTTGACGAGCACACCGCCGTGCATCTGCATCGTCGGCTTTACCCGTCCCTGCGCCTGCTGCACCACATGCCAGGCTTCATGGGGCAGATGCCGTTCCTGGCCCGGGGCGATGTGAATGTCCGTTCCCTGGGCATAGGCGTGCGCGTTGAGTTGGGCCGCTTTTCCGGAGTTGTAGTGCACGCGCACCCCATCCATCCTCATGCCCGACAGCGTTTCGATGCCAGTCTTGAGCTGGTCTGGCAAGCCGGTGCGGTTGGGTACCGGTGGGGCCGCGCTCTGCACAAAAGCCGTCGATCCTGTTGCGCCGCGTGGGGGTGCCGCTTTTTCCAGCCGCTGTGCGGTTCCACCATGGATCATTGCCTGTTGCGCAAGCTGCGCCGCCATCCTCGGGCTTTGCGAAATGAGATCCGCAAGCTGCCGTTTCGCTACCGCAGCAGGGCGCTGATCGACCAATGCGCCCGAGCTTGCCGAGGATGGAACCTTGGCAGCGGTAGCATCCTGTTGCCTTGCAGCGTGACTGCGCGCGAAAACGGCCATAGCTCCCCTCGTGATGTTGCACTGATGACTCGCAGGGCCGTCAATCAATGCCCGCAGCGGGTGCGTAGCGCGAATTTTGCAGCTGGAATGAAGCGATAGAAAAACGGCTACGTGGCATAAAAGACTACCTCTTGCCTCGCCCCCTGTCCAGAAATTGTTACCGCGCAATGCCACTGTCGTAAAAAATTCTCAACGAGAATAAACAAAAAATGGCCAGCCGAGATCAACTCCATCCGCCCGGCTTGCACGGGAGCGTCACTTGGCACCGGGGTGCCGCCAAGGCGGGGCGCCAAGGCGAGGCGGGGCGACGGTTCGCGGTCAGCAGTGTTGCACCGGGCGCCGACGATATACCGATCGCGGCCGCAACGCAGCGCGCCAGCTCAGGGGGTGAGCGGACGCGGCTTGCCGACCCAGTACCCCTGCGCAAAATCGACACCGATCGCCTTCAGGCTGGCCAGGATGGACGAATCGGTCACGTACTCGGCAATCGTCTTGCGCCCCATCATGTGGCTGATATCGTTAGTAAAGCGCACCATTTCAAAATCGACCTGGCTGGACGACATCATCTGGATGAACGAACCATCGATCTTGATGTAGTTCACCGGCAGCTGTTTCAGGTAAGAAAACGAGGTCATGCCGGTGCCGAAATCGTCCAGCGAAAAGCGGCAGCCGCGCGCCGCGAAGGCTTCGATGAAGGCAATCGTCTTTTGCATATCGGCAATTGCACCATTTTCCGTGATCTCGAAACACAGTTTTTCGGCCGGCACGTCGGAAGCGTCGATCAGGTCCGCCGCGAACTTGTGAAAACTGGGGTCGCCCAGGGACCGGCGCGACAGGTTGATGCTGCACGTTTCCAGCGCCTCCATATGCTCCGGATTGCTGGAAAGCCATTCCATGGTGCGCGTCAGCACCCAGCGGTCGATCTTGACGATCACGTCGTAGCGCTCGGCGGCCGGCAGGAACACGGCCGGCCCGATCGGCCCGTTGCGGCCATTGCGCATGCGCAGCAGGATTTCATAGTGGCGCGGGGCGTCGCCATCGTCGAGCGGGAGGATCGGCTGGTAGTACAGCTGCAGCTGGTCGTTCTGGAAGGCGTGCGTCAGGCGCGTGACCCAGTGCATGTCGCTGCGCCGCTGGGCAAAGTCGAGGTCGCCCTTGTAGTGCACGTAGATGCGGTTGCGCCCGCGGTCCTTGGCGAGGTAGCAGGCGTGGTCGGCGCGCCGCATGGCTTCCTCGACATTGATGGTGCTGGCGTCGATCGGGGTCAGGCCGATCGAGACGCCGAGCT
Source organism: Massilia pseudoviolaceinigra (assembly GCF_030846505.1). NCBI lineage: Bacteria > Pseudomonadati > Pseudomonadota > Betaproteobacteria > Burkholderiales > Oxalobacteraceae > Massilia > Massilia pseudoviolaceinigra. The sequence continues at coordinate 67,718 of NZ_JAVCWL010000027.1, forward strand.
GGAACACGCGGCCCTTGCAGACGTAGCGGAAGGTGCGGGTGGCGTCGAGGATCTTTTGTGCCACCGCCATCGCTTCATCGACGTCGCAATGCTCGACGATGAGGGCGAATTCGTCGCCGCCGATGCGCGCCAGCGTGTCGCGTTCGCGCACGTGCTCGCTGTAAGTGGTGGCCAGGCGCTTGAGCAGGTCGTCCCCGGCCTGGTGCCCGCAGGTATCGTTGACCACCTTGAACTGGTCCAGGTCCATGTAGAGCAGGGCGGCGCTGGCCCCGCCCGGGTGTTGCGCGCGTTCGATGGCGCGCTCGAGGCGCAGCTCGAACTCGCGCCGGTTGACCAGGCCGGTGAGCGCATCGTGGCTGGCCTCGAAGCCGAGCCGGCGCAGCAGGCGCTTCGATTCGGTGACGTCATGGATGATCAGGACCGTGCCGATCAGCTCGCCGTCATCGAGGATCACCGGCGCCACGGCATTCTCGACCGCGAAACGCTGGCCTTCCCGGCTGATCAGGGTAGCGTGCGGCAAGGTGTCGGTGGTCCGGTGTTCGCCCAGGCAGCGCTCGATCGCGGCAAAGGTGGCGTCGCTGGCGGCGACTTCCTCGATCTGCAGCACGTCGCGAAAGCGCAAGCCGCGCGCGGCCGGTTCCGTGATGCCGATCATGCGCTCGGCGGCGGGGTTGACCGACATGATGACGCCGCTGCGGTCGGCGGTGATCACGCCGTCGGTGATCGCGGCCAGGGTGACCAGGGCGCGTTCCTTCTCGGCGGCGGCGGCCAGTTCCGTGCGTTTGAGCTTGCTGACGTCATGCAGCACGGCGATGGCCACCCGCGCCACGCCGTCGCTGTCGACGATCGCGGCGGTGGTGACGTCCAGGTGCAGGCGCTCGCCATCGTCGCGCTCGTACACCAGGTCCTGCATGCGCGGGCTGTCCTGGCCGGTGACGGCGCGCGTCAACGGCAGGTCTTCGGCCCGGATGCGGACCCCGCTGGCGTCGACAAACGCATAGCTGTCATAGTCGTGGAAACTGTTGATGCCGGAAAAATCGCGCCCCATCATGGTGGCGGCGGCCCGGTTCTGGTAGGTCAGCTGGCCGGAGGGGACGTCAGCCAGCATGATGCCCGAAGGCATTTGCTCCAGGATGTCGGCGAAGCGCGAGCGCTCCTGGCGCAGTTGCGACAGCAGGCCCTCTTTTTCCTCTTCGGCCAGCTTGCGGTTGTCGATGCCCACGCAGGCGCCGAGAAACTGCATCGGGCCGTTTTCGATGCCGCGGTGCCAGTTGGCACGCAGAAAGAACCACTGGGATGCGCCATCATGGCGCAGGAAGCGCACCTCGGTTTCGATGGGAGCGGTGCAGGGATCGCGCTGGGTGTTTTCCAGCAGCGCGCGAAAACGGGCACGCTCGTCCGGGTGCACGAACTCCAGGCAGGCATCGAAATCGAGCTCGTGCGCTTCGCCCTCGTAGCCGAGCAGTTCGAGCAGGTGGCGCGATACCTCGACCTGGCCGCTGTCGACATTCCACTTCCAGGTGCCGGCCTGGGCTGCGCGCAGGATCAGGTCGATCTCCTGTTTTTCCTTTTCGCACTGTTCGAGCAGCCTGTGGTGGGTCAGGTCCATGGTGATTTTGGAGAAGCCCAGCAGTTGCCCATTGTCGCCGCGCAGCGCGGTGAGGGCGATGTGGGCCCAGAACAGGCTGCCGTCCTTGCGCTTGCGCCAGGTTTCCTCGCTATAGAACCCCAGCTCGGCCGCCTTGGCCAGGTTATGCTGGGGCCAGCCGCGTTCGCGGTCCTGCTCTGTATACAAGAGCGACAGATGGCTGCCGATGGCATCGTCGGCCGTGTAACCCTTCATATCCTGGGCACCGCGGTTCCATACGGTAATATATCCCTGCGGATTCATCAGGAACACCGCCACGTCGCGGATCCCGACCACCATCAGGCGGTAGAGCTCGGCAGCTTCGTGCTGCGGCAATGCGGATGCCAAGAATCGTTCGGACATGCGATACCCCCACCTTGCGAAGGTGCAAAAAAGCTTAGATGGATGGGGCTGCCGCAAGTTCCCGGGGTTTTAGAATTTTTTATTTGCTACACAATTGACTTTTATTCATCGTCGGCCTACATTGCCAGCTTGACCCTGGGCGACCGCCACGAGGCACATCGGACACCCCATGATCGACCAGAACAGCCCGCCAGAGAGCAAGCCGAAGGGCAAAATCAACATCCTGCTGGTGGACGACCAGCCCGCCAACCTGACCGTGCTCGAGGCCGTGCTGGCCGACCTCGACGAGGTGCTGGTGAGCGTGACATCGGGCGAGCTGGCCCTGCGTGAACTCCTCAGCCGCGAGTTTGCGGTGGTGCTCATGGATGTGCACATGCCGACCATGAGCGGGTTCGAGGCTGCCGCGCTCATCCGCAACCATCCGCGCGCGCGCACCCTGCCGATCATCTTCCTGACCGCCGCCGGCGACGATCCCAGCCATGTCGAACAGGCCTACGCGCTGGGCGCGGTCGATTACCTGACCAAGCCGGTCAGTCCGGTGATCCTGCGCGCAAAGGTGGCTGTGTTTATCGACCTGTACCGCAAGACCGCCGAAATCGCCCTGCATGCCCAGGCCACCCATCTGGAAGCGTTGCGCACGCGTGACCAGCGCATCCGCATGATCCTCGATAACACCCGCGATTATGCGTTCATCGGTACCGATACCGATGGCATCGTCACCGAATGGGAGGGCGGCGCCGAAACCATCACGGGCTGGTTCGCGGCCAAGGCGTGCGGCGAGCCGAGCGCCGTCATTTTCACGCCCGAAGACCGGGCCGCCGGCGTGCCGGAACAGGAAATGCGCCTGGCGCGCGACACCGGCCGCGCCGACGACAAGCGCTGGCACGTGCGGCGCGACGGCACGCGCTTTTTCGCCGACGGCGTGATGGTGCCGCTGCGCGACGAGTCCGAACGCCTGCGCGGCTACGCCAAGATCTTCCGCGACGCCACCGCCGAACGCCTGGCCGCCGAGCAGCTCGAAGCATCCGAACAGCAGCTGGGCGAGTCGCGCCAGCGCTCCCAGCGCGCCGAGGAGGGCATGCGGCGCCTGGCGGCGGTGGCGGCGCAGTCGTCCGACTTCATCGGCATTGCCGGTTCCGACGCGCGCACCAGCTACGTCAACCCGGCCGGGCGCCGCCTGGCCGGCCTGGCGCCCGACGCCTCGGTCGGCGAGTACGGCCTCAGCGACTTTTTCGCTCCCGAGTGCCGCGCCTTCGTCGAACAGGTGGTGCTGCCGGCCGTGCGCGGCCCGGAAGGGCGCTGGGAAGGCGAGTTGCGCATGCGCAACTTTGAAAGCGACGCCACCCTGCCGGTGTACTACAAGGGTTTCGCCGTGTGCGACGACGAGGGCCACAATATCGCCCTGGCCTCGATCACGCGCGACATCACGGCCCAGAAACAGGCCGAAAACGACCTGCGCCTGGTGGCGGCCGATCTGGCCGAGGCCGACCGGCGCAAGTCCGAGTTCCTGGCCACCCTGGCGCACGAGCTGCGCAATCCGCTGGCGCCGATCCGCACCGGCCTGGACCTGATCCGCATGTCGTCGGCCCCGCCCCAGAGCATGAGCAAGGTGCACGAGATGATGGACCGCCAGCTGGGCCATCTGATTCATCTGGTCAACGATCTGCTGGACGTGGCGCGCATTACGCGCGGCAAGATCGAGCTCAAACGCGAGGCCAGCGACGTCGCCACCCTGGTGGCGATGGCGATCGAAACGAGCATGGCGGCCCTGAACGCGGGCGGCCACACCTTGAGCGTCGAGGTGGCCGACGAAGCCTTGCCGCTGGACGTGGACGTCACCCGCATCGTGCAGGTGCTGAGCAACCTGCTCAACAACGCCGCCAAATACACGCCGGCCGGCGGGCGCATCGTGCTGCGCGCCGTGCGCGACTGCGACGACGCCATGCTGTCGGTGCACGACAGCGGCGTCGGCATTTCGCAGGAAGACATGGGTACCCTGTTCGACATGTTCACCCAGGTCGGGCGCAATCTCGACCGTTCGCAGGGCGGATTGGGCATCGGCCTGTCGCTGGTGCGCCGCCTGGTGGAATTGCATGGCGGCAGCGTCAGCGCCGCCAGCGACGGTCGCGACCTGGGCAGCACCTTCACGGTGCGCCTGCCGCTGCGCAGCGGCGTGCTGCCGCCGGCCCCCGTGCCGTGCGCCGGCGCCGCGCCGGCCGCCCTGCGCGTGCTGGTGGTGGACGATAACGTCGATGCCGGCAACAGCCTGGCGGCCCTGCTGCAGGCGCTCGGCCACAGCACCGACGTGGCCGCCGACGGCGAACAGGGCCTGGTGCTGGCGTCGCGCTGCAAGCCGCACCTGGCCTTCCTCGACATCGGCCTGCCCGGCATGAGCGGGCACCAGCTGGCGCGCGCGATCCGCGCCACGCCGGCGCTGGACGGCATGCTGCTGGTGGCGCTGACCGGCTGGGGGGCGCGCGCCGATGTCATCATGTCGCAGCAGGCCGGCTTCGACCGCCATCTGACCAAGCCGGTCGATATCGCCGCGCTCAACAGCGTGCTGGCCGCGGCCACGGCCGCAGCGCCCGTACCAATTTGACAATTCGCATGCCAAAGGAGCTTCATGCCCGCGCTACGACGTCGACGAAAGGATTACCAGTGAACATGCGCGTGCCCATCATTCATCCCGCGCACGCATTGCCCGGCGCGCCGGCGCGGCGGCTACCGTGACACGCGTGCAGACCGTCTCGTGCGGCACACTGGTGGTCAACCCGGCCGGCCAGCTGCTGCTGTGCCACGTTACCAATACCGCGAGCTGGGACATTCCAAAAGGCATGCAAGACCCGGGCGAAACCGAGCTTGAAGCCGCCATCCGCGAACTGCAGGAAGAAGCCGGCATCGCTTTCGCACCGGAGCGGTTTGAAGACCTGGGCGGGTTCCCCTACCGCAGCGACAAGCGGCTGCACCTGTTTCGCGTGCGCGCGGGCGCGGAGCTGACCAGCCTGACGCACCTGGCGTGCACCAGTTTTTTTCCACATCCGGTCAGCGGCGAGCCGACCCCGGAAACGGACGCCTTCCGCTGGGCCGACCGGCGCGACGTTGCGCGCCTGTGCTGGCCGCGCATGGGCAAGCTGCTGCTCACGCTGGACTGGTAACGGTAGCGCTAACGGCAACGGCTCAGGCCGGGTCGTGGCGGCGCGCGTGGTTCGACAGCAACTCGGCCACCGTCGCCAGATCCACCGGCTTGGTCAGATGCAGGTCGAAGCCGGCGGCGCGGGTGCGCTCACGGTCGGCGCTGCTGCCCCAGCCGGTCAGCGCCACCAGCAGCGCGTCGTCGTGACGGTCGTCGGCGCGCAGGGCGCGCGCCAGTTCAAACCCATCCATCCCGGGCATGCCGATATCGAGGAACATCACCTGCGGACGGTGCGTGGCCGCCATGGCCAGCGCGCCGGCCCCGTCGTTGCGACCTCGGCCGTATGCCCGATCAGCGTCAGCAGTTCGGCCAGGGTGGAGGCGGCATCCACATTATCGTTCACCGCCAGGATGCGCAGGGGCGCGCCGTTCACCGTGGCGGGGCCGGACTCCGCGAGGCGATCCGGCAGCGGCGCCGCCGCGCCGGGCGGCGCCAGCGCCAGGCACACGCTCGACACGCTGCCCAGGCCGAACCCGCCACTGCCGCCGTGCTGCTCGGCCAGGCTGCGCACCAGCGACAGGCCGGTGCCGAGCCCGCCGCACTGATGGTCCGCGCGCCCGATCTGGCTGACCATGTCGAAACAGCAGCTGCAAGTGGTGCGTCTTGTCATCGATCAGCGGGCGGCTGCTTTCGAACAGCGACGGTCTGGCTCTATTCAGGGGAAATTGCGTCAACGATCTCCGATCGTCGATGGCGCAGGTTCAGGCGGCTTGCAACCGGCCCGCAGAGATCACCGTCAACCCGGTTTGCTTTTCCAAAAGCACGGAGCCAGCCATCACATTGCCTGGGGGCGGCGCGTTCGGCCTGGGAGAGGCGGATTGCCTGAACGCGCCGCCAAGCGGCGATCAGTCCAGGCAACAAAACAGGCTTATCTGGTGCCAGCCGATGGCGGCGGTTCCGGATTGAGCTTCATCGACCAGATCACCGACGCGATCTTCCAGCCGTCGTCGGTGCGCACCAGGTGCCACGCTTCCTTGCCCCAGTTTTCGCGGTAGTTGCCGGCCTTGAAGCTGTAGTCGAACCAGACCTGGGCCACGTCGGCGTCGGCGTCGATGCGCACGTTGTCGAAGGTTTCCTCAAGCGGTCCCGGCGACTTGGCAATGTCGTCGATGAATTCACGCGGCGAGCCGCCGAAGATCTTTTTCGGGCGCGGCAGCGACTTGTCGGTCCGGCGCGCCATGATCCGCTCCAGGCTGGCGTCGTCGAAGGAGGCGACCCAGGTGATATCGTCGCGCAGGAACAGCTTCATGAAGCTGTCCTTGTCTTTGTTGATGACCGCCACACGGAACTTCTCGACGATGCGTTCGATCTGCTGCCGGCTCTCCGCAGGAGCGTTGGCGTGCGCGGGCAGCGCGGTCGACAGGATCATGGCAATCGCAAGGCCGCTTGCGGCCGGAAAAAATTTCATCGTATCGCTCGCCTCAAAACTGATGAGTATATGAAAAGATGCAGCGCTCAGGCTCACCAATTGTAACGAGGCAATCGATAGGGCAAGCGCGCTGCGCCGCGGGTTGGCAGCAGTCCGTCCACAACATCTGCAAGCGGCCTTCCGCATCGAAAAAACCGATGGATATCGACCAGCACCCAAGCGTTCGCCTTGATCGTGCGAATGATCGCGAAGAGGCGGCCAGCCCACCAGGGCTGCTCATGCCGGCGCAGTCACGGCCGGATGCGGCCGCCGCCGGCAGGGGGTGCTGCTTACGACCCGCTACCGGCCTTTGCCGCGGGTGCTTGCTCATCGGCCGGCGCCAGGGTTCCGGCCACGGCACCAGCCGCATCGGCCCCGGGCGCCGGATCCGGCGGCAAGGCACCGATCTGGCGCGCGCTGTCCGATTGCTGGTCGAGGCTGACTTCTTCGGCAACCGCGAAGCGGCCGTCGGGATCGTCGCCATCGGTCGGCAGCAGCGAGGCGGAACGTGGCGCGGCCGCAGCCTTCGCGCTGGGCAGGGCAGGGACGGCGGACGGCGCCGCCGTTGTTTGCTGGTCGGTTGGGTTGGCTGGCATCATGCCTCCTATATAAGCGATCTTCCGATTGGATGATCGCCACGGCCGAAAGTTCAACGCGCCGCCGGCATCGCCTTATTTGCCGGGCCCGGGACGCCGCCAGTTCTTGGCAACGATCGCCCCCAGGATCAGACAGTAGGAAAGCAGCCGCAGCAGGAAGTGGAAGGGCGAGTCTTCGCTCATCGCCGGCGCGAGGCTGGCGTAGATGCGGTGGCCGCCCTCGATCAGGAAAGAGAGCGCGAAATACAGGAAAAAACGGTCGCCCGAACTGCGCCAGAAACGCAGGAAAAACAGGCCGATCACGATCGAGCCCATGGCGCCGGCCCCGGCCAGCATCAAATCCATCGCTTACTCCTTTTCGTAAATCAGGCCGTACAGCAGCAGGGACACCGAGATCAGCGCCGTGACCAGGCGCAGCGTGAGCAAATCCATGTGAGGGAGAACCAGCTTGTCGAGGATCAGAATCAGGTTGTTGAGGGTCATGCCGCCAAAGCACAGGCCGCTCCAGAACAGCAGGCGGTGACCGGTGCGCGCGTAGCTGGCCAGCAGCAGCCAGGCGCAGGCGAGCGAGGTGAACATGCAAAGACCGTAGATTGCCGCAGCCATTACGATTCCTTTCGCCATGTAAACGCATCGGCAAACTGCTGTGCCTTGCGATCGAGTTTGGAGTGAATCAGATGGGTGACGTCGACCAGGCGGCGCGCGTACAGGTCCGCCAGCGCGTCGATGACCTGGCCCAGCGCCGCCGTGGCGGGCTGGTAGCGGAATACCGGCTCGCTGCCGGCGCGACGCAGGGTGACGGTCATGCCGGATCGCGACAGGTCCGCGAGCAGTGCGGCGGCCAGCTTGTCGCCGATGTAGAGCCGCTCGGCCACCGCCTGCGTGGTCCAGTCCTGCTGCGCGCCGGAGCGCAATAGCAGCAGCGCCTCCAGGTGGGGCACGGAGGCGATGCTGGTCAGTACGAAGCGACGCAGCTCTTCGGGAATCGGTTGGGGCACCATGATGTGAAAGAATCCATTGCGCCAAGCTGAGCCAACGCGGTCCAAAATGCGTATTTTAGACGATTTTGCTTATCAAGTAAGCATCATTTTTGTTGCAATCTTGCCTCCCATACCATCGGGCGCCGCTGGCGGCACGTTGCGCGTCAGCTGGAACGCGGTCAGTGCGGCAACGCCAATCAGCAGCAGTCCCATGGAGCGCGCTAGCAGCAGGGCGGCGCCGGGGCGCCGTTCCAGCCAGCCGCCGGCACTGCCGCTCAGCAAGGCGAGGGCGCCGTAGACGCCCGCCTGGGTCAGCGCCGTGATCGCCCCCAGCACCGCCGACTGGGCCCACAGCGGTTGCGGCCCGGGATGGAGGAATTGGGGAAAGATGGCCAGCATGAACAGGTAGGCTTTCGGGTTGAGCAGGCTGGTGCCGAGCGCGCGGCGGAAGGTGGCGCCCGTAGCGCATGCCGCGCCCGGCAGGCGCGCGGTTCCCGGCGCACTGCTGCGCAGGAAGCTCAGGCCAATCCACGCCGTGTACAGCGCGCCGGCGCCAAGCATCGCGTTGAACAGCGCCGGCCACAGCGCCAGCACCGCCGCCGCGCCCAGCGCGCCCATGGCCAGATGGCAAAAGCCGCCGCTGACGATGCCGGCCACTGCGGCCAGCCCGGCGCGCCGCCCGCCCAGCACCGCGCTGCCCATGACGAACGCCATGTCCAGGCCGGGCAGGGCGATGATGCCGAACACCACCACGAAGTACAGCCAAAGGTTGGTGGCGTCGTTCATGCCGCTGCCATCGTGGCGGACCGGGCCGGCGCGGTGACGCTGGCGGCGCTGACCCAGCGCAGGCGCGAGCGGCGGCCGGGGTCGAGCACCAGCAGCTCAGGCGGCGCGGCCAGCATGGCGGCCCTGGCCAGTTCGCCGGCGGCCGCGTCGAACGCGGGGCGCAGGGCGGCCAGCGCGGCGTCGTCGCTCAGGATACCGAGCCAGACCAGGGCCGCTCCCGCGGCGCGCTCGCCGAGCGTGGCCAGGATGCCCGCTTCGATCACGCCGCGGCCATGGTAAGCGGCGAAACAGCGCTCGGCGGCGCGTTCGCAGGCATCCATCCGGCCCGGCGCCACTTGGAAAAGCTGGGCGACGACGATGCCCTGTGCGTCGCCGCCCATGGGCAGTGGTGCGATGCCGGTATCCGGGTGGAGCGGCTTGAGCAACAGGGCCTCGGTGCGGATGAACCCATCGGCGCTGTGCGCCTGTTCGTCGAAGGCGCGGCCGATCCTGGCGCACGCCGTCCGCGTGCGAAAGCCGCGCAGCCAGGCGAAGCCGTCCGGCCGGCCGCGTTCGCAAAAATGGCCGAACGCCATGCCGCCCAGGTGCTGGAAGGCGTGCGCCAGCGTGTCGTCGAAACGGCGCGCGACGTTGGCGCGCGCGCCGGGCGAGATCGTGTAGCGGAGCAATTCAATCACGGGGAAATGGTCGTTCTGGTGTGGGCTCGTCATGTTGTGCTCTCTTTCCTGTTGATGAAACATCGACAAGCGACAGCGTAGATTCAAAACAGGACAGAATTCGCCCTATTAATCTGATATCGTTACACCATGTACCATCCCACCACCCGCGTGCTGGCAGTGCTCGAACTGCTGCAAACCCATGGCCGCCTGAGCGGCGCCGAGATGTCGGCGCGCCTGGCCGTCGATACGCGCACCTTGCGCCGCTACATCGTCACGCTCGAAGAGATGGGCATTCCCATCACCACCGAGCGCGGGCGTCACGGCGGCTATGCGCTGATGGCCGGCTTCAAGCTGCCGCCGATGATGTTCACCAATGACGAAGCGCTGGCCCTGGCGATCGGCCTGCTGGCCGCGCGCAGCCTGGGCTTTGCCGAGGCCGCGCCGGCGGTTTCCAGCGCGCAGGCCAAGCTCGAACGCATCATGCCGGCCAACCTCAAGCAGCGGGTGCGCGCCATCGATGAAACCGTGCGCCTCGACATGATGCGCACCGTGGTCCCGACCGATAACGATGCCCTCGTCACGCTCAGTTCGGCTGCGCTGGCACAGCAGCGCGTGCACCTGCGCTACCGCGCGCCCGACGGCAGCGAGACCGAGCGCGGCTTCGACGCCTACGGGCTGGCGTTTCGCGCCGGCTGCTGGTACGTGATCGGCATGTGCCACCTGCGCGCCGGGATGCGCTCGTTCCGGCTCGACCGCATCGTGAAGGCCGAGCCGCGTCCGGTCTCGTTTGCGCGCCCGTCCGGTTTCGACGCGCTCGGCTACCTGACCCGCTCGATGGCAACGATGCCGCGCGCGCATCCGGTCGAGGTGCTGCTGCGCACCGACCTGAAAACAGCCAGCGCGCATTTCTTCGACGCGCTCGGCGTGTTCGAGCAGATCGATGAAGGCGTGCTCCTGCGCTGCAGCACCGACCATCCGGACTGGTTCGCCGGGCACCTGGCGGGAATGCCGTTCGAGTTCGAGGTGCGCACGCCGGACATCCTGCGCGACAGCGTGGCCAGATTAGGTGAACGACTGCTTCGCATGGCGGGCGCGCTCCGCTAGAATGCGTCGCTCATCATTTCAATTTGGAAAACATGATTCAGAAAACACTGGCCGGTCTCGTCCTCGGATGGACGATGCTGGCAGCCGGCAGCGCATTTGCCGGCGGCTGTCCCGCACATTACGTCGACGGGCGCCTGCCCGAAATCCGCAATCCCAAACTGGCCAAAGCGACCACCGAACTTTGCTACGGCGTGTTCGGCGTCATGCATTCGGGGATCACGCGTACGCCGCTGTGGTCGGCCGAGCGCTTGCGTCCGGAAAACCTGAAGCTGGCCAAGAAGCTCTCGCGCGACGATTCCTTCCATGCCGAGGAACGCCTGGCCCCGTCGCAGCGCGCCGAGCTGTCCGACTACGCCCGCAGCGGCTTCGACCGCGGCCATATGGCACCCAACGGCAACATGCCGGACCGGCGCACCCAGCACGAGAGTTTCACGCTGGCGAACATGGTGCCGCAAGATGCCGACAACAACCGCCACCTGTGGGCCGGACTCGAAGGCCGGGTGCGCGACATGGTCAGGAAGGAAGGCACCTTGTATGTGATCACCGGCCCGGCCTTCATCGGCGGGCGCTTGAAAAAGGTGGGCAACGTGCTTGTGCCGAGCCATTTGTACAAGGCCGTGTATAGTCCGAGCCAGAAGGCGGGCGCGGCCTGGCTGGTGGAAAACCGTTCGACGGACGAGCTGGACGTGATGACGATTGCCGAACTGGAAGAAAAGATAGGCATCAATTTGCTGCCGTCGCTGAGCGGCCGGCAAAAGTCCGCGATGCTGGACTTGCCGCAACCGAAACAAAAGAAATCGCGCCGCTGGCCGTTTTGAACTTCAAGGGAGACGCAATGAGCAGCAAGAAGCAGAGTTTTGTACCGTACGCCAACGAAGCCGATGTGGTTTCAGTCGGCAAGCTGATGATCGAAAACCGGCTCGACCGGGTTACGCTCAGCGGCGATGTGGATCTGACCGCCGATAAAATTGGGCTGGCGCACGCGCGCCGGCTGCAAGAAGTGCTGGGCGAGATCGTCGCCAAGCTTGACGCGATGACCTTGCCCGCCGAGCTGCCGCCACCTGCTGTGGGCGAGGTGGACAACCCGTTCAACTGAGCGCATGACGGTTGCACTCGTCGTCACGCGGCCCGATACCGAGCAATGGTGGCAGTGGTTTACCGTCGCTATCGCCGTGGAAGAGGTGTATCGGCGCGACTGGATGCCTGGAGCGGCCGCGACAGCGGCGGTCTGGCTGCCGCTTCTCCAGGCCGGATGCCCGGTCGAGGGCAAGGACTTTCCCGCGGTGACGATGAATTGCTGACCTTGCGTGGGTGGGCATTGACGCAGCCGTTCGATGAAGCCCGGCGCGAGGCAATCATTGGCAGAATCGATTCGCTGATCGATGCTTTGGGCGAACTGCTGGCTGGCACGGGCGGCGAGGTCGAGGTGTTCATTGGCTAGGTGCACATCGCACTACCAACCCTGACGGCTGGCGGGGGAAAACCTCCATCGAAGGATCCAGGATGCTCTTTCAAGGGCCGAGTTTCTTCAATTGGCTACCTGAGCCAGCCGCTGTCGACAAGGCAGCGGTCAACGGATCGGATTGAACCGTGTACGCAACACCGCTCCGGCCTTGAAAAGCGGCCAGCTACGGATGGGTACATGATTCCACGAGCCGAGACACGTAGATAGGAAAAAGGCGGTATCAGGATATCGATGCCGCCTTTTACGTTTCAGGCCTGAGCTTCAGCCCGTGCCTATCAGCAAGTCAGATTAGGACCGGTGGGTACGCCCAAGTTCTGGGTGAAGGTCGTGTAGTAATTCACCCGGGTCTGCATCTGTGCCGGCCCCTGGTACTCGGTGCCGCCTGCGCATTCGCGATTGCCGTTGATGGCATTGATGGTCTGGCCGAAACCGTATCCGCCCACCATCGAGTCATGCGCCGACCTGCCGGCGCGGCCCGGTTGGGTCATCCAGTACCAGACCGCACTTCTCCAGGCGATGGTGGCGTTGGTGGCCAACAGTTCCGGATTGTTCACCAGTTGCTCGCCCAGGCCCATGGCGTTGCCCAGACTGCGGTAGTTCGAGGTCCAGCTGATCTGGATCGGGCCGCGGCCGAAGTACTGGTCGACCATGTTGGTGCTCTTGCAGGTGACGCGTACCCAGTTCACGTCGCAGTACATGGGCCAGTTGGCGGTGTTGTATTCCCTGACTGCCTTCAGGTTGTCCGACTCGTGCTGCAGGTTGGCGAAGAAGGCGGCCACTTCCTGCTTGTTCAGGGTAGCGTTGCCCGACTTGGCAAAGCTTGGATAGTAAGCTGCTGCAGCGACGAAGTCGGCGTATTGGTAGAACGAATTGCGGCTGGGGAACCATGCTTCGAACTGAGCTTTTGACAGGCCGGCAAAACTACCTCCGGGGTCGGGAGTCGGCGTCGGCGTTGGCGTCGTGCTGTCACAATTAGTTTGCTGCCAATACCAGGTGCTAATGGTGGGATCAGTACCGTCGGAGCCGTTGGTGCCGCTATTGACGACCTTGTAGAAATTGCCGTTAGCCGGGTACTTCACCACGGTGCCCACGCTGTAGTTCACTCCTGCGCTCCAGGTCTGGGATGAACAGGTCGGTGTCGGGGTGGGTGTCGGCGTCGGCGTCGGCGTCGGCGTCGGGGTGGGTGTCGGGGTGGGTGTCGGGGTCGGGGTCGGTGTCGGTGTGGGCGTGGTGCCGCACGAGCCACTCACCGTCCATGGCTTGCCACTTCCAGCGGCCCCGCTGTTGGTCGATGGATTGTCGCCCTGCGTCCAGTAGGCGGCCGTGTAGTTGATCCCCCCGTAGCTGGCCGATTTGCCGCCATCATAGACGGTGGCGCTGTTCCACGCTGCGTTACAGACGCTCGTTGCCGCTAACATCTTGCTTTGGGATGACTGGGTACCGGTGGACGAATTGCCGTCGCCGCCGCCGCCGCACGCGGCCAGCGACCCGCCCAGTACGCTGATGATCAGGCTGTTGATGATTGTTCTGTTCAATTGAGGCTCCCTATCAAATTGTCGGGGCACTTACGTGCCGGAGATAAACCAGGTCGTTCCGTGTGCCGCGCGTCACTTCGTGCCCGCGCGTGATTGCGGAATCGGTTTACGCGACAATTCCGATGTTTTATATGCAAGATCGGTATACCAATATAACACCAATAATCGGATATATGCATACCAAGCTGGAGGAAATTAATACCAAATTGGGCCACTGAGGAAATCAGAGGGACCGTCATGCCTTCCAGGGCAAAACGCTGAAGCAGAAAAATCCTCACCCCATCTATAGCATGGCGTGGGCTGCGCGGACGATTGCCCGCTTGGGCGGGTGGACCGGCTACGCCCGCGAGGCCAAGTCCGACCCGATCACCATGCTGCACGGGCTGCAGCGCTTCGATGGAATGGTGCAGGGATGGAAACTTGCAAAGATATGGGCATGGCATAGCGCCTGCGCGGGAAGTCATTTCTGCCAATGGCAGGAATGACGGAGCCAAGTTCTCGGGCAATAATGGCTTAACTTGACGGCATTCAGGACGATCGTGAAGTCTAGGCTGGTCGTGCCCGCCACATCCATTTCAGCTATGTCAACGACACCGTTCCGGGCGTAAGCAGTCAGTCGGCAATGACCATGGCGGTGCCGGTGCCACGCGTCTGGACGCCGCAACGCTTTGCGTAACGTGCCTTAACGAACATCACTGGCGCTGTTGCCTGGCGTTGATATGGGGCTTGCTGCGCGAGACAACTGCGTTACCGAAATGCGCACCTGCGCTGCGGCGCCAGGATTCGCCGGCGGGTCGAGTACCCACGCGTACTGCAAGGTGATCCATCCAGGCTGTGCTTGCCCATTCCGTCGCGCCGGTGAATAGTCGCAACTAAGGATATAGGCCGATGAGCGGTCAATCAGGCGAATGCCGCTCGACTTCATGATTTTGGTGTCCGAAATCCTGCCATCGGCCCGCACCAGAGCGTCGATGCGGACCGTACCGTCTGCCTGTTCGCCCGAAACATTTGCGGGCTGCAATGGCTTTACGCAGCCGATCAATTGCGCCTCGACGTCCGCTTCCTGTGCCATCGCGTGTCCGGCGCCGAGTGCAAGCAACGCCAGCGGCCCGGCAAACCGGCTTATCGGCCACATCGATAATGTCCTGCTCCGCATCTTGAACCCGCATGAAATTCCAAATGTGCAATGTAGCACAGGGACCGGCGCTTGCGCAGTCCGGCGCTGCAGCACATCGCTCTCGGGCACCGGGCCGAGTCCGGCCTCCAGCATCGCCTTTCGGTCATTGCCCCCAGAACGCGTCTTCTTGTGGAGGAACGCTTCGCACAGTGGCATCCGGTGGCTGACTATGCCGGCGAACTCGGTTACACCGAGAAAACGCTGGCGCGTGCCGTGATGGCATCCATGGGCATGTCGGCCAAAGTCTTCATCGCAACGCGGATCGCTCTGGAAGCGAAGCGTCCGCTTGTTCATACGGACTGGTCCGTCCTCAACATCGCCGAGCAGCTGGGTTTCGACGAGCCCACCAATTTCAGCAAGTTCTTCAAGCGCGAGGCCGGGTGCACACCGATGCAATTTCGCCGCCGCCAAACAAGCTTCTGAACTGTCGATCCAGCCAGCTTCACGCTGGTGGATGAGGCGGACAACCCGTTCAACTGAACCACGGCGGTGTTGGTCTGATAGGGTGACGCAAGCGGCTTGTACCCGTGAACCGGCCATGTTCTCATCCAGGCCTGACACTGCCGTGCACAATGATAGAATCGTCGGCGGTGCACCTCAGACCAGCGAACTCTCTTAGATTGCCGCCGCCATGACCACGAAAGTCCACGCGCACGCCGATACCGTCTCAATGTCGCGCGCCAGCGCCGACGCGCCAGCACAGGCGGTGTTGGATAGCGGCATGCCCTTGACCGACAGGCGACCCAGCACCGCAAGCCAGGCGCTAATCCAGGCATCCATGCATCAAGGCCCAAGGGCCCACCAATTGCGGGCCATGCAGGCCGTGGCCGACGGCGGCAATCAACGACGGCGCCAGACCGTGCCGGTATCTCCTGCGTCGCGCGCGACGTCGACAGCGTCATCGACGGGTGCCGGTGTCGCTCAGTTGGTTAAGGCGGAAATACGCGACGACATGCCGCAGGATGTGAAAAGTGCTGTTGAATTTCTGAATTTTGTGGAGAGTTTTCCCTCTTACGCGGGAGATACCGCCTTAGCGGTAGAGCGCGAGATCGCGGTGCTTGAGAATAGCCCGTTCGCCGAGCATTGCAAGGCACTGATCGATTCCATCAAGCAGAAACTGCCGGCGAAAGTCGAGGCAGTGGACTTGGAAAGCAAGCGTATCCACAGTATCTGGGTCGAGGGCGAGTATGCCACGAATGAAGAGTTTCGACATGGCATCGCCACTCGCAAGGGTACCAAGGCAGCGGGATGGCAAAACCTGATCTGGGTGTACAAGAACGCCAGGGAGAACGACGCGGGTTTCGAGGTCGTCGACCGATTGAAATTTCGCGCCGTCAGTATCGATGATTTCGGGCTGAAGGAGGTGGATTTTTCGGCGACGATGGCATTGTGGGAAGACCGGCCGGACTGGGTAGGTAAGTTCATGCCGATACTCGATATTCTGCTGGCGAAAAAATCTTACGTCGCAATGAGCGATATCATGCGCATGATCATCCTCTTTTACTCGGGCGGATTGTATCAGGACGTGAAGATCGAACTTGCTTCGCCTCAAGCGCAGTTTTTCGATACACCGAAAGTCAATACGGACAAACTGCAACTGGTCGATGGCGGGCCGAACACCGAAAACTGGGCAATGGTGGCACAGGCCGGCTGCGGCATGATTGACAAAATCATGAAGGCGACGCTGGCACAGTTTCCGAAGCCTGAAAAGCTGGAACAGATGCCGGAGAACTATTCCATCGACGGCAAAATCGGCCAGTCCCACGTTGATTTGCACGAAGATATGGGGCCTTGGAATCAAATCGGAAAGCATTTGGGCCAGGCTGACCGCATCGAGCGGGTCAACGATTCTCTGAAGCTTGACAATCCCCGACCCCTCAATTCGTGGGCTGATCCCGTGAACGACAACTTCGCCTGGGATTGAGCGGCGAACCAGGGCGCTTGCCGCGCCCGCGCCGGGCGTCAGGCGCTCGCCGACAGCATTGCCCACCGCACAGGTGATGTGTCATGTTGAGCTGCCAAAGCACCACCAGGCCAGGGGCAAGGATAGCTGCGTCGTGCCACCGTGCCACGCTGGCACGACGCGCTCCACGTACGTCGCCTAACGCTGCAGCACATAGCTTCCCGGCGCCGGACCAAGGCCATCCTGCGGCACGCGCGCGGGCACGCGGGGCTGGATCGACACCGTATCGAGCCAGTGGACCCACTCGGGCCACCAGGAACCATCGCGTTCGCTGGCCCGGTCCCGCCAGCGCTCGGGATCGATGTAGCAATCGCCAGGCCGGCGGCGCGCCGTGTAGTAGCGGCGTGCGCGGTGCCCCGGCTCGCTGACGATGCCCGCGTTATGGCCGCCGCTGGTCAGCACGAAATGCACGTCGCACGATGAAATCAGGTGCATCTTGTACACCGAGCGCCATGGCGATACATGGTCCGTCATGGCCGCCACGGTAAACAGCGGCGCGCGGATGTCGCCCAGCGCGACCGGCCGCCCGTCCACCTGGTAGCGCCCAGAAAACAGGTCATTGTTGAGGAACAGCTTGCGCAGGTAATCGCTGTGCATGCGATAAGGCATGCGCGTGGCGTCGGCGTTCCAGGCCATCAGGTCCGTCATCGGCGCGCGCCGCCCCAGCAGATACTGGTTGACCGCCACCGACCACACCAGGTCGTTCGAGCGCAGCAGGCGGAAGGCGCCGGCCATCTGCCGGTTGTCGAGGTAGCCTTGCTGCCACATCAGGTCTTCGAGAAAGGCCACCTGGCTTTCATCGATGAACAGCATCAGTTCGCCGGCCTCGCTGAAGTCGGTCTGGGCGGCCAGCAGGGTCATCGAATTGATCTGCGCCTCGCCCTCGCAGCCGAGCGAAGCGACGGCGATCGACAGCAGCGTGCCGCCGAGACAATAACCGGCGGTGTTGATGCGCTGGCCGGGCGCGACCCCGCGAATGTGCCCGAGCGCGGCCATGACGCCATCGCGCAGATAGTCGTCCATGCCGAGGTCGCGGTCGCCGGCGTCGGGATTGCGCCATGAGATCATGAATACCGTATGCCCTTGCCCGACGAGGTAGCGAACCAGCGAATTGCCGGGCGAGAGGTCGAGAATGTAATACTTCATGATCCAGGCCGGCACGATCAGCATCGGCTCGGCATGCACGCTGGCGCAGCCTTCCACCGGGGCATACTGGATCAGTTCGATCAGGTGATTGCGGAACACGACCCGGCCCGGCGTCACCGCGACCTCGATGCCTGGCCGGAATGCTTCGGCACCCTGCGGCGGCGAGCCCGTCAGGCTGCGCCAGACATCGTCCGTCAGGTTCACCGCGCCGCGCACGAAGTTGGCACCGGCCTCGCGCACGGCGGCCTCGCTCAGCTCGGGATTGGTGGCCACGAAGTTGAGCGGCGAGGCCAGGTCGAGCAGCTGGCGCGCGGTGAAGGCGACCACGTCCTCATGGTGGCGGCTGACGCCATCGATACCGGTGGTGGCGTTGTGCCACCATTGCTGGTTGAGCAGAAACGCCTGCTGCATCAGGTCGTAGGGCCAGCGCTGCCAGGCCGCGCTGCGAAAGCGCCGGTCCTGCGCCAGCGGTTCGATGCACGGCGCCGGCGCTTGGCCCAGCGTGCGGCGGCGCGCATAGTCGAGCCAGCGCACGTCCTTGGTCCAGGCTTTCTGCAGCAGGCGCTGCCACTTGCCGGGCGATTGCAACAGGTTGAGCAGCCAGTCGGCATGCGCCAGCGCCAGGCTGGTCGGCGACATGCCCTGCGTCGCTTGCGCCTGCATTGCGTGCAGGAAGCGGTCGAGTGGCGTGAGCGGTTCGATGTCGGGCGGCGCCGGTGCCTGCGGTATCCCGCTGCGTTCGGTCAGCTCGGTCAGGGTGATGGACGGCACTGCCATTGCGGTTTCCTCCTGAGCCCACATGCGGGCAAAACTCAAGCTTCGACTTCGCGCTCAGTTAAAACTTGAGGAAGGTCAATGGTGCGCAGGGTCAGCGCGCTTTGGGGTACTCTGGTCCGCTCCTGCTGCAGCGTTTTTTCGAGGAGCGACATTCATGGCAACCGATTGTCCCGAAGCACCCGGCGAGCCCGACGGTGACACGCTGATCGTGGCGCTGCACCGCGAGGAACTGCAGGTGGGAACGCGGGTCGTCGATACCGGCCGCGGCGTGCGCATCCACAAAACCGTCAGCGAACATCCCCATCACATTGACGAAACCCTGCTGTATGACGAGCTCGACGTCAGGCATGTGATCGTCGACAAGATCGTGCCCCTGTCCCAGGCGCCGTCCGCGCGCCAGGAAGGCGACACGCTGATCGTGCCGGTGGTCGAAGAAGTGCTGGTGACCGAACGGCGCCTGCGCATCAAGGAAGAAGTGCACATCACGCGCATCCAGCGCTCCCGCACGCAATCGGGGACCGTCATGCTGCGCGCGGAAGACGTGGTCGTCGAACGGTTCGACGAAGGCCCTCACAAGGAAGCGAATTCAACAATACGGAGGTAGTCATCATGGAACACACACTGGTAGCGGTATTCGATCATCGCAGCGATGCCCAGCAGGCGCTCGACGACCTGGTCGGGTCGGGTTTTTCACGCCAAAACGTGCGCTTGAGCGATGGTGTCCCGGGCGACCCGGGCCGCGCGGCCGATGCCGGCGAGGACGAATCACTCGGATCGAGCATCAAGCATTTTTTCACCGACCTGTTCGGCGGTGAACGCAGCGAACATGCGCGCATGTATTCCGATGCCGTTGCGCGCGGTCACTATGTGCTGACCGTCACCGCCCCGAACGAGCCCGAGGTGGAACGCGCGGCCGATATTGTCGAGCGCTATGGACCGGTCGACATCGACGAGGAATCGAGCCAGTGGCAGGGCGGCATGCAGGGCGGCGACGCCATGCGCGGGCAGGCGATGTCGCAGCAGTCGACGTTCGGCTCGTCCCAGGGCGGCCTTGGCAGCGCCCAGGGCTCGGCCATGGCGGACTCGCAGCAGCGCGCGGCCGACACCACGGCCATTCCCGTGATCCAGGAAGAAATCAAGGTCGGCAAGCGCGAGGTGCAGCGCGGCGGGGTGCGCATCTACCAGCGCATCGTGGAAACGCCGGTGAGCGAAAGCATCGGCCTGCGCGAGGAGCACATCAACGTGGAGCGGCGCGCGGTGGACAAGTTGGTTGACCCGGCCGACATTGCCGCCTTCCAGGAAAACACGATCGAACTGCGCGAAACGGCGGAAGAAGCGGTGGTCGAGAAGTCGGCGCGCATGGTGGAAGAAGTCATCGTCGGCAAGGAAGTGACGCAGCGCAGGGAGCAGATCAACGATACCGTGCGCCATACGGAGGTGGACATCGAACAGATCGCGCCCGACGACGACGCCTACTTCCGTGGCCACTGGACCAGCACTTTCGCGCGCGAGGGCGGCAGCTACGACGACTACGCGCCGGCCTACCGCTACGGCACCAGCATGGCGGGGAGCGAAATTTATCGCGGGCGTCCGTGGGAAGAAATCGAGCCCGGGCTGCGCACCGATTGGGAGGCGCGCAATCCCGGGTCGACCTGGGAAAAGATGAAGGCGGCGATCAGGCATGGCTGGGAGCGCATGACTTCCTGATCTCGCTGCGACGCGCCAGGCCGCGCCCCTCTCTGGACGCGGCCTGGCGTACGCCTGAGTGCAGCTTTACTCGGCGAATACCGCGCTGGCCGGGGTGATTTTCACTGCCTCGGGCTTGATGTTGAGCTTCATGCTGCCGATGACCTTGTCTTCGTCGAGCAAGCTCTGCGGCTTGTTGCCGTCGTACTTGATCGTCGACACCGCGTCGGTCACCAGTTTTTCCTTGAGGCCGGCCGCATCCTTGGTGATGAACACGAGCGACAGGTTCTTGGTCGACAGGTGCTTCCTGATCGCGGCGTTGAGGTCGGCCAGGGTCAGCTTGCTCAAGCCATCGCGCATCATTTTGGTGAACTCAGGCGTGCCGTACCACTGGGAATCGAGCGCGTAACCGAGGTACTGGTCTTGCGTGGCCGTCATCACGAACACGTTCTTCATCAGATAGCCGCGCGTGATCTCGAACTGTTGCTCGGTCAAGCCCTGCTGGATCACCTTGTCGAGTTCGGTCAAGGCGATGCGCAGCGCAAGGTGGGCGTTTTCCGGTGCGACCGGGCGAATCCAGACCTCGAACAGCTGGCCCTTGCGGCCGACGTTCGGGTTCGGGAAGAACTGGAACATGCCGCGTGGGAAAGCCTCGATGTAGGTGTAGTCGCCGTAGTTCATGCCGCGCAGCTCGCGGATGCGCTGGTACAGGTAGGCGTTCGAGGCGCGGTGTTCGCCCAGGAAGGTCTTGGCCAGCCACAGCGCCGGGAAGTCCGGATGGCCGCGGCGCACCTCGATCGGCAAGCCGAACGAGAGGGCGGTCGCGCGCGTGTTCTTTTCGATGATCTCCACTTCCAGGCCGTTCGGCATGCGGGCGACCGGCGCGGTGGTGACCGCCAAACCGGCACCGGCCGGCAGCTTGGCCAGCGCCTGCTTGAGCGCAGCCGTCATGTCGTCGGATACGTCACCGGAAATGCCGACCCGGACCGCACCCTGGGTGTAGGCTTTTTTGTAGAAGTCCTTGACGTCGTCCAGGGTGATCGCGTCGATGCCCTTGGCCGTGCCAAGCACCGGATGAGCATACGGCGTGCCGGCGAAGACGTTGGTCTGCAGGCGTTCCTTGCCCAGCTCTTCTTCGTTATTGTCTTTCAGGTCGACCAGCAGGGCATTCTTGAGCGAATCCTTGAGACGGCGGAAATCTTCTTCGCGAAAGCCCGGGGAAACCAGCTGCGGCATGGCCACCCTCAGGTACTGCTTCCAGTTATCCTTGTGGATCGAGCCGGTGAAGGTGGTCATTTCCTTGTCGGTCTGTTCGGTGAACGAGCCGGCCAGCGGGAACAGGGCCTTGGTCACTTCGTCGGTCTTGCGCTCGCTCGAACCGGCCGAGGCGACCATCATCGCGGTCAGCGCCGCCAGGCCTTCCTTGCCTTTTGGATCGTGCGCCGAACCGGCGGCGAACAGCAGCTTGAAGCGGATTTGCGGCAGCGCCGATTTTTGCACCAGCACGTCGACTTTGGCTTGCGGGGCAGGCGCCGCCAGGCTCGCCAGCGAGGGCAGGGTGGCCATCGATTCCGGCAGCGCCTGGTTGGACAGGGTGGTGACGATCATGCCGTCGTCGACCAGGTACTTGCGGGCGGCGGCCAGCAGGTCGGCCGGGGTCAGGCTGTCGGTGAGGCGGTAGAACTGGTTGAGCGTGCCGTAGGAACGGTTGTAATGCACGTAGGACGCCAGCGTGCCGGCGATCTGTTCGGTGTTGTCGAGCGAGCGGATCAGGCCGTATTTCTGGGCCGATTTGGCGTCCGCCAGGGCTTGGTCTGTGACCGCCACGTTGCGCAGTTGCGCGACAGTTTGCAGGATCTGGTCGCGTACGTATACGGCATCGTCTGGCTTCTTGACGCGGGCGATGATGGTGGCCAGGTTGGCGTCGACCCGGCCCGGCGTGTAGTCGCTGAACTGGTCGACCTTCTGTTCATCCTGCATCAGGCGCTTGTAGAGCGGCGAGGTGCGGCCGAACGAGAGCGACAGCAGCATCGACAGCGCGGCATGGTCTTTCGCGGTGGTCGAAAACGCCGGCGCGCGGAAGCCGACCGTCACCAGCGGCGGCGTCTGCGTCGGCCAGGGCACATGCTTGTAGAGTGCGCCGCGCGCTGCCGGCTCCACCGGCACTTCGCTCTTGTAGGTCCCTTTTTGCCATTTGCTCCAGTATTTCTCGACCAGGGCGATGGCTTTTTGCGGATCGACGTCGCCGGCGATGATCACCGTGGTGCGTTCCGGGCGATACCAGCGGTCGAAGAACACTTTCGAGTACGCGTACTGGTTCGGCATGTCCTCGATGTCCTTGATGAAGCCCATCGTGGTGTGCTTGTAGGTGTGCGTGGTGTAGGCTGTGTCGCGCTGCGCCTCGAACATCTTAGAGATCGGGTTGGCGCTGTTCTTGTTGTATTCGCCCAGCACGGCGCGCGATTCGGTCTTGAACGCGTCTTCGCCGTACGACAAATTCTGGAAGCGGTCGGCCTCGACCTTGAGGATGGTTTCCAGGTCGTCCTTGGCGAAGGTGGTGTAGTAATTGGTCAGGTCGTCGCTGGTGTAGGCATTCTGGCGCGCGCCTGATTTGGTGATGACGTCCTGGTACTTTTCAGGCGGATAGGCTTTGGTGCCCCGGAACATCATGTGCTCGAAAAAGTGCGCGAAGCCCGACTTGCCCGGCTCGATCTCGTTGCGCGAACCGGTCTGCACCGGAATCTGTACCGACACCAGGTTGGGAAAGCCGGTCGGGACGACGATGATCTTCAAGCCGTTGGCGAGGGTTTTTTCGGTGGCCTTGAACGGCAGCACATCGGCTTTGCCGCCTGCGCTGGCGGGCGCCGCCGGGCCGGCTGCCACGGCGTTCATGGCGAACGCGGGCAGGGCGAGCAGGGTAATCGGAATGAGTTTCGACACGTTGTCTCCTGAGGCTGAAAATGGTAGCCGCAGGATAAAAGAATCGGGCAAGAAAGGACAGAAGAAATTTGTGCATACGTGGAGCGTCCACGACATCCCGAAAAAATAGTCGGTTCAGGCGTTCCGCCAGTCCGCGCCAGCCGGCATTTTCCCTCGGCGTGCCGGCTGAGCCGCCGAACATTGTCCCCGGCTTGATGTGGTCCCGGTCCAGCCGCAGCGGACGGCGCGGCGGCGCACTGTAAAATGCTTGCAGGATACTCAATAGTTCATCGGATACGATGCCTTAATTTCACCCTGGCGGACACACGCTGTTTGCCCACACTACTCTTTTATGACCCCATCCTGGCAACATTTATCCCGTATTTCAGCATGTTCCTTCGCGCTGCTCGTATCCATGCAGTCGGCGTATGCAGGGTGCTCTGCAACCAAGCGTACGCGGCCGACGAATGTTGTCGTCGACGAGGTACAAGCGATTTTCGAGAAAAAGGACTATAAAAAACTGGACGCCTTGTACGCCAGTTATCTGGAAGAAAAGTCGATGACTGCCGACAGCATCGCCACGCTGCAGGCGTTTTTCGATGGCATTGGGCAGTCCTTCAATACCTGCGGCTCGGAGCCCGTAACGGAGGACACCGCACGCGCCCAGGAGGATTCCTTGCGCGCCTGGCGCAAGGCGTCGCCCAGGTCGCCAGCGCCCAAGCTGGCGTTGGCATTCTTCACCGTCAAATATGCCTGGCTTGCGCGCGGAGCAGGTTACGCGCCGACAGTCAGCCCGGCGCAGTGGAAATTGTTCAAGCTCCGGATGGCATCGGCCAAGGCGCAGCTCGATACCCTCGCTGCGACCAACAAGACCAATCCGGCCTGGTATGCCGCCATGCTGGAAGTTGGCGTGGCGCAGGCAGAGACGGCGCAAAAGTTCGATGCACTGTATGAGAAGGGCGTCGCGATCGCCCCCTACTATATGGATCTGCATTATCAGGCGGCGCGCTACCACACCGAACGGTGGCATGGATCCAAGGAGGAGTTCAACGACGTCGTTGAGCGCGCGGTCGAACTGACCAAGGAACGGCTCGGACAAACCATGTACGCGCGCATGCACTGGTCGCACTCGCAATCGTCGGACATGTTCACGTCCGGCGCCGTCAGCTGGCCCCGGATGAAGACCGGCTTCGAGGATATCCTGACCACGTTCGATGAAAAGCGCGCGAGAAACTATCTAGGCACCTTTGCTTGCATCGCCAAGGATGCGAGCTATCTCAAGAAGCAGCTGGACGTGCTGGGCGCCGACGTCGATCCGGCGTTCTGGGGAAGCAAGCGCAACTACGCCTATTGCATGGCGCTGGCCAAACACAGCGACACCGGCAGGCTGCCGCGCTGCGTCGAGTATAAACAATCCGGTGACGTGGAGTGCGATTGACCGTGGTCCGCCGCGCCATCATGGCTTAGCGCAGCCATCCCGCTTCGTCAGGCCGCGCCGCGGGCCTGGCCGCGCAACCATGCCAATGCCGAGTCGACATGCGGCTCGTGCAGACGGCCCGCACTTCGGACCAGATGATAGGTATGACCGGGTATGCTCGGGCCGAACGGCTGCGCCAGGCGCCCGGCCGCGATCTCGGACGCCACCAGCTCAAGGCTCAGAAGTGCAATTCCCTGACCGGCCAATGCCGCCTGGATCGCATGGTCTTCGTCCGAAAAAAGAAGCCGGCCGTGATGTGCCTTCCACGGTAGGCCGGTAGCCGCAAACCAGTTCTTCCAGGTAGGGTTGAGCGGATGGTCGTGGGTCCACTTGAAATCGATCAGCGGGACCCGCTCCAGATCCGCCAGTCCTAATGCTCCGAGCTGGGGGCTGGACACCGGTGCGAAACTGTCGGCGAACAGCGGCTCCGCCACCATGCCGGGATACGGCCCGCGCCCGTAGCGGATCGCTATGTCGGCCACGTCAGACTCGAGGTCGACTGCCTGATCGGATGCGTACAGCTTCAGATCGATTTCCGGATGCAATTTTTGAAAGTCCGCCACCCGGGGTGCCAGCCAGCGCGCCATGAACGCATTGGTCGCCGAGATGATGACCCGGCGCCGTGCCTGGGCCGTTCCCAGGCACTGCAGGACCGTCTCGAACGCATTGAAACCGTCGCGCAGCACCGGATACAGTTCCGCCCCGGCGTCGGTCAGGACCACTTTGCGCACCTGCCGCTCGAACAGCGTCAGCCCGGTGTATTGCTCGAGAGAGCGAATCTGATGGCTGATCGCCGTCGGCGTGACGGCAAGTTCGTTGGCGGCCTGCTTGAAGCTGCCGTGGCGGGCTGCCGCTTCAAACGCGCGTAGTGCCGAGAGTGGTGGGAGTCGCCGCATTGTGCACACAGATGAAAATAATTCACCTTATGCCTGACAAATGAGAGTTTGTCAACATAACGGCGCACGCCTATCTTCTCCCTGCGGCACCGACAGCGCCGACACCCATTCACTACCCATACAGAAGGAGCAAATCATGCTCGAACGAATTATTACCCAGCCGGACAATTACGAACCCTTCCTGCTTTCGCAAGCGATCAAATTCGGCGATCTGCTGTTCGTCTCCGGTCAAGCGGGCGCCGGCGACGATGGCAAGATTGTCGAAGGCGGTTTCCGTGCCCAGGGCGAGCAGGCGTTCGCCAACCTCCGGCGCGCGCTCGAGGCCGGCGGCTCTGGCCTCGACGCCGTTATCAAGGTCACGATCTTCGTGACTGACATGGGCAACTTCAAGGAGGTGGTGGAACTGCGCCGGAAGTTCTTTGCGGCGCCGTATCCGGCCGATACGATTGCCGAAATCAAGGCCCTGTACGATCCCGCTGCCATGATCGAAATCGAGGCCATTGCCGCAGTCCGTCCGAAATCAGGGAGCTGAGATGAGTACTGATACGCATGGCGCCCGCCAGCACGACGGCCTGTTCGAAGCGCTGGCGATCGGCCGCATGGCACTTCGAAATCGCCTGGCGGTAGCGCCCATGACGCGCGTGAGCGCAACCGACAGCGGCTGCGCGACGGGGCGCATGGCACGCTACTACGGTGCCTTCGCCGAGGGCGGCTTCGGGTTGGTCATCACCGAGGGAATCTATACCGACAAGGCGTATTCGCAAGGCTACTGGAACCAGCCCGGACTGTCGGACGACGTCCAGCGCGATGCCTGGGCGACGGTGACGGATGCGGTCCATACTGGCGGGGCGCGCGTGGTTGCGCAGCTGATGCACGCCGGCGCGCTCTCGCAGGGGAACCCTTACCGCGATGGCACGGTGGGCCCGTCCGCGGTGCGGCCAAAAGGACAACAGATGACGTTCTACCGGGGCCAGGGCGACTATCCGGTGCCACGCGCGATGAGCGACGCCGAGATCTCGGAAGCGATCGATGGCTTTGCCGACGCGGCGCTCCGGGCCAAACAGGCAGGCTTCGACGGCGTCGAAATCCATGGGGCGAACGGCTATCTGCTCGATCAATTCCTCACCGAAGGGACGAACCTGCGCGGCGACCGCCATGGCGGCGATGTCGAGCGCCGCCTGCGCCTGATTGTCGAGGTCGCGCGGGCCGTGCGCACGGCGCTTGGCCCTGAATTCACGGTCGGTCTGCGCATATCCCAGGGGAAGGTCAACGATTTCACGCACAAGTGGCGCGATGGGGAAAGCGAGGCGGCGCTCATCTTCAAGGCGCTGGCAACGCTGCCGATCGACTACGTCCACACGACCGAGTTTGAAGCATGGAAGAGTGCATTCGGCCAGGGCGCCAGCCTGGCTGCACTGGCAAGACGGCATGCGGGCATACCCGTGATCGCCAATGGATCGCTGAACGATCCCGAACGCGCGGCCAGCCTGATCGGAAGCGGCCAAGCCGATGTCGTGTCGCTCGGACGTGGCGCGCTGACTCATCCGGACTGGCCCGCGCGCGTGCTGCGCGGCGCCCCACTCGATGAATTCGACCGCGAGATCCTGTCCCCCATCGCGGACCTCGCGAATGCGGAGCGCCGCCAGGTCCAGACTACCCACGCCTTGCTTTAATGCCTTAAGCGGTCTGGCTTGGTCCGATTCGGGGCCCGGCGGGGATGCGCAGCGCCGCAGGCGTCAACACGAGGCTGGCCGCGCAGTGCTCGACGCCGTCAGGACGCGTTCATGGCCGTGTGGGTGCCGGGCCGGGCGGTGGCCGCTGCGTCCGGCTCGGTTGCCGGCAAGCTGATCCGGTTGCGGCCCATGTGCTTGGCGCGATACAGGGCGGCGTCGGCCGTGGCCACCAGCTGGCAGGCCGTGGTGTCGCACGAGGCGAGGGCGGTGGCCGCACCAATGCTCACCGTGACGTGTTCGTTGGCGCCGCGCCCATTGGGCACCTTGAGCTGCTCGACCCGGCGACGGATGCGCTCGGCAACGATAGCCGCACCCTTGAGCGACTGGTTCGGCAGGATCACGGCAAACTCTTCGCCGCCGTAGCGCGCCACCAGGTCGTTGGCCCGCATTTCGCTGGCCACGGCGCTGGCGATGCGCTTGAGGCATTCGTCGCCGCCCAGGTGGCCGTTGGCGTCGTTGTAGGCCTTGAAATTGTCGACATCGACCATCAGCAGCGACAGCGGCTGCTGCTGGCGCAGCGCGCGCGCCCACTCGGCGGCCAGGGTGTTGTCGAAGCAGCGGCGGTTGGCCAGGCCGGTCAAGCCGTCGAGCGTGGCCAGTTGTTCCAGTGCGACCTGGGCCGCCTTTTCGTCGGTAATGTCGCGCAGGGTCTGCACCACCGCTTCGAGCTTGCCGTTATCGTCCAGGATCGGGATCGCATCGGTCGCCAGGTAGCGCCGCTCGCCGCCGCGCGGCATGTCGCACCAGCTTTCGGCCCCCAGCTGGCCGGCCGCGTGGGTGCTTTTGGCGGCGTGCGGATACAGCGAATCGAGTTCGTCGCCGCGGTTCTCTACCACCAGGTCGGCCAAGGTCGGGCGCGCTTCCCGGTAAAAACTCTGCCAGTGATTCTGGGTGCCCAGCACTTCCTCGGCTTGCACCCCGGTCAGGCGCTCGCAGGCGCGGTTCCAGATGATCACCCGGCGGTTGGTGTCCAGCACAAAAGCGGGCACGGCCAGCATTTCCATGAGCTTGTAGGCAAAGGCGCGTTCCTGGTCCGGGACGCCCTGCGGCGTTGCGCTCTGGAGTTTCATCTTGCTCATCATGTGCCGCCCCTTTAGATGTATCCTGAAGGCAAAATATTGACTGCCGACAAGACTTAATTTTGCCTCTGGCGGACAGCTATTCTATTGATAAAGCACAAGGGTGCGTGCGATCGTGCTTTAGTGTGCGGCAATTGCAACCGTCAAGGGGATCGATACCGACAGCACGGTGCCGTTGCCGGGCAGGCTATCGATGGCGAAGCAGCCACCGATGGCGCGCACCCGTTCGCGCATGCCGGGCAGCCCGCAGCCGCGCCCGTTGCCAGCCGCCACCATGCCGACGCCGTTGTCTTCCACCCGCAGGGTCAGCATGTCGCCGAAGCGGTGCAGCTTGACGTTCACTTCGGTGGCATGGGCATGGCGCGCCACGTTCGACAGCGCTTCCTGCACGATGCGGTACAGCATGGCGTCGCGCTCGGCATCGGGGGGAGCGTCCAGCGCCGTCGGATCAGCCGTGAAGGCGTGGCGGATGCCGTGCATGCGGGTAAATTCGCTCAGTTGCCACTCCATCGCGCTCTGGAAACCCGCTTCCAGCACCACCGGGCGCAGGTCGTAGATGATGGCGCGCAGCGACTTGATGGTGTTGTCGAGGTTGCCGATCATGCAGTCGACCTTCTGGGTAATCAGCGGATGGGCGCCGGTGGTGCTCACGTGCAGCAGTTGCAGGTCGATCTTGAGCGCCAGCAGATTCTGGCCGAGGTCGTCGTGGATGTCGCGCGAGATCCGTTGGCGCTCGCTTTCGCGGATGGTCTCCTGCTGCTTGGTCAACTGGCACAGCGACAGATGGGTGTTGGCCAGTGCCAGTTCGGCCACGTCACGCGCATGGCGTTCGATGGACAGCTGCGCTTCCTTGTCGGAAAGCTGGTCGTCCAGGCGCAGGTGGCGTTGCAGCAAGGCGTAAAAGCCCCAGCCGATGAGCAGCATCCAGAGCAGGGCGAGTATGGCGGTGGGCGTAATATGCATGAGAACCTTCCGAGGAATCTGGCAAGACTTATCTGACAAAACCAAGCTGACTCCGATCAAGTTACTCCGCGTCATCTTCACGGATATTGTCTCTAATCAACTCTGTTTCATTTGGGAATTTGTCTGTCGTAAAGGCATCATTTTTTGTGGTTTACGGTTGGTCCACGCGACCTTGCTATAATGGAGGGTTGACGATTAGGACAATCAAGTGACTTACAGCATTAAAGAGATTTTCTACACCCTGCAGGGAGAGGGCGCGCACGCGGGGCGTCCGGCCGTGTTTTGCCGTTTTTCCGGCTGCAACCTGTGGACCGGGCGTGAAAGCGACCGCGCCAGCGCCGTGTGCACCTTCTGCGATACCGATTTCGTCGGTACCGACGGCGAACGCGGCGGCAAATTCGCCACCGGCGCCGCCCTGGCCGCGCTGATCGACAGCCTGTGGCCCGCCTCCTATCCGCATAGTAAATATGTGGTCTTTACCGGCGGCGAGCCGCTGCTGCAGCTCGACGCGCCCCTGATCGATGCGATGCACGCGGTCGGCTTCGAGATCGCCATCGAAACCAATGGCACCTTGCCGGTGCCGCCCGGAGTCGACTGGATCTGCGTCAGCCCCAAGATGGGCTCGAAACTGGTGGTGGAGAAGGGTAACGAGCTCAAGGTCGTCATTCCCCAGCTCAATCAGGACCTGGGCGCCTACGAGGGGCTCGATTTCGAGAACTTTTTCGTGCAGCCGATGGACGGCCCGCTCGGCGAACACAACACCCGTCTCGCCATCGAGACCTGCAAGCGCCATCCCAAGTGGAAGCTGAGCTTGCAAACCCATAAACTTTTACAGATACCTTAAAGCACTTCATGCTCACCATCACACGCAAGCTCGAATTCGATGCAGGGCACCGCATTCCCGACCACAAAAGCCAGTGCCGCAACCTGCACGGGCACCGCTACACGCTCGAAATCACGCTCACCGGCGCGGTCATCCATGCCGAAGGCAACTCCGACAACGGCATGATCATGGATTTTTCCGACATCAAGGCGCTGGCCAAGGAACATCTGGTCGACGTGTGGGACCATGCCTTCCTGGTCTACGAAAAGGACGACAAGGTGCGCGAGTTCCTCGCGTCGCTGCCGGGCCACAAGACCGTGGTGATCGACCGCATTCCAACCGTCGAAAACCTGGCCCAGATCGCCTTCGACATCCTCAAGGCCGCCTACACCGACCGCTTCGGCACGGGCTTGCACCTGCACAAGCTGGTGCTGCACGAAACCCCGAACTGCTGGGCAGAGATTACCGATGCCTGATCCAGCCTTCATGCAACTGGCGCTGGAACAGGCGCAACATGCATGGAGCCTGGGCGAAGTGCCGGTCGGCGCGGTGGTGGTCAAGGATGGTGAAGTGATTTCCACCGGCTTTAACCAGCCGATCGGCCGCCACGATCCGACCGCGCACGCGGAAATCGTCGCGCTGCGCGCCGCCGCGGAGAAGCTGGGCAACTACCGCTTGCCCGGATGCGAGCTGTACGTCACGCTCGAACCGTGCGTGATGTGTTCGGGCGCAATGATGCACGCCCGCCTGGCGCGCGTGGTATTCGGCGCGCCCGACCCGAAGACCGGCGCCTGCGGTTCGGTGCTCAATCTGTTCGAGCAGGAGCAGCTGAACCACCATACCGAACTGGTCGGCGGTGTGATGGCGCTGGAAGCGAGCACCATGCTGCGTGCATTTTTCGCCGAACGGCGCCAGGCCGCGCAGGCTGCGCGCCAGGCGGCCCAGGCGACCGCAAGCGCACAGGACATTCCAACGCCGTAGCGTCTGCGCAAGCGGACGCCGCCGCTTTGCCGCACGCGGGCGTCGTGCTGACGCACCGTATGCCAGCCGCGCCGCAAAAATGGTATGCTGGTTCGCGCTGAATCAAATGCCGCGGCATCGTTTCGCCGCTGGCGGGGCGGCACGCATTGCGCGTGCCACGCGACCTTCTCTATCACCAGCCGGCACCCTGAGCATGCCTATTCTTACCGCCAACGGAATCCGGATCGCTTACGAAACAGCAGGCGACCCCAAGGACACGCCGCTGCTGCTGATCATGGGCCTGGGCATGCAGCTGACCGCCTGGCCCGACGACTTCGTCGACGGCCTGGTCGAGCTCGGGTTCTACGTGATCCGTTTCGATAACCGCGACAGCGGCCTGTCCACCAAATTCGACCACGCCGGCACGCCCAGCCTGCCACTGGCCTGGCTCAAGAAACTGGTGCGCTGGCCGCTGCGCAGCGCCTACACCCTGGCCGACATGGCGGACGACGCGCTCGGCGTGCTCAGCGCCCTCGGTGTGGCGCGCGCGCACGTGGTGGGCGCCTCGATGGGTGGCATGATCGCGCAAATCCTGGCGGCGCGCCATCCCGAGCGCGTCATCAGCCTGACCTCCATCATGTCCGACAGCGGCCGCCGCGGCTTGCCCGGGCCGACCAGGGAAGCGCGCGCGGTGCTGATGCGCCCGGCGCGCAATGCGCGCGATCTCGATAGCCTGGTCACGCACATGGTCCATACGATGCGCGTGATCGGCAGCCCGGCCTATCCCACCCCCGAGCGGCTACTGCGCGAGCGCATCGCGCGTTCGATCAAGCGCAATGTCTGCCCCGGCGGCGTGGCGCGCCAGCTGGTGGCCATCGCGGCCACGGGCGACCGCAGCGAACTGCTCAAGTCGATCCGCGTCCGTACGCTGGTCATTCACGGCGCGGCCGATCCGCTGGTGCCGCTGGCCGGCGGCCAGGACACCGCGCGCCTGATTCCCGGCGCGCGCCTCGACGTCATCGAGGGCATGGGCCACGACCTGCCGCCACAATTGATCGAACGGCTGATCGCCTTGATCGATGCGCACGCGCACGGTAAGATGAGTCCCGACTCCACAGCGCGGCTTTTTGAAAAACAGTGAACTCACAACCCATCGGCATCGCCATCGTTGCGCCGAGCGGCTACGGCAGCGACAACGCGGCCATTGAACGCGGCATCGCCGCCCTCGTCGCGCAGGGCCACACGGTCCACAACTACTTCGAGGCCGACAAGGTGTTCCAGCGCTTCGGCGGCACCGACGCGGCGCGCCTGGCGCAATTGAATGCCGCGGCGAGCGACCCGCAAGTGCAGGTGGTGATGGCGCTGCGCGGCCAGTACGGGCTCACGCGCCTGCTGCCCGAGATCGATTTCGCGCGCATGGCCGACAGCGGCAAGATCTTCGTCGGCTACAGCGACTTCACCGCCTTTCACATGGGCCTCATGGCAAAGACCGGCGCGCAGAGCTACGCCGGGCCGATGTTCTACAGCGACTTCGGCGCCGCCGAGCCGGTGGCCTTCACGCAGGACGACTTCTGGCGCTGCCTGCGCGGGCCGCGCCACGTGATTCGCGCCTGCGTCACCGGCAACCCGGAAGCGGAGGTGGAAGGCACGATCTGGGGCGGCAACCTGGCCATGCTCATCTCGCTGCTGGGTACCGACTGGTTTGCGCGCATCGACGACGGCATTCTGTTCGTCGAAGACATCAACGAGCATCCCTACCGCGTCGAGCGCATGCTGCTGCAACTGCTGCAGGCTGGCGTGCTGGGGCGCCAGAAGGCGCTGGTGCTGGGCGATTTTTCCGGCTTCCGCCTTTCGCCCGCCGATAACGGCTACGATTTTTGCGCCATGCTGGCCTACCTGCGCGCCACGCTGCCGATTCCCGTGCTCACCGGGCTGCCGTTCGGGCACACGGCGCACCGCGCCACGATTCCGTTCGGCGCGCACGCGCAGCTTTGCTCCGACGAGGCGGGCTTCACGCTGACCATGAGCGGCTACCCGACCGTTGCCCATGGCTGAAGCCTTGGGGGCAGGCGACTACTACCGGGCTACGTCGCCGGGCGAGCCCTATGCGCCGCTCACTGGCAAGCATGACGCGGCCGTATGCATCGTCGGCGCCGGCTTCGCGGGGCTGGCGACCGCCATCGGCTTGATGGAACGCGGTGTGCGCGACATCGTGCTGCTCGATGCGCAGCGCGTCGGTCATGGCGCGTCGGGGCGCAACGGCGGCTTTGTGTTCGGCGGTTTTTCGCAGGGCGAACGCAGCCTCGCCGCCAGCGCCGGCGTGGCGGAGGCGCGCGCGCTGTATCACATGACCCTGGCCGCGGTGGAGCGCATCCGCCAGCGCATCGCCCAATACGGCATCGACTGCGACGCCAGGGAAGACGGCGTGTACCTCGCCAACTGGTTCGACGATGCGCGCCTGCTCGACGAGCAGCAGCGCTTCATGAGCGAGAGCATGGGCGTCGAGTGGCAGCGCCTCTCGCGCGCGCAACTGGCCGACAAGCTCGATTCGGCGCGCTACTTCGGCGGCCTGTTCGAGCCGGCCGCGTTTCATTTTCATCCGCTGAAATACGCGCAGGGCCTGGCCCGCGTGCTGGCGCAGAACGGCGTGCGCGTGCATGAAGAGAGCAGGGTAGGGACGATTGTCGCCGACGGCGAAGGCTGGCGCGTCACAACGGCCGCCGGTACCGTCGGCGCGCGCGAGGTGGTGGTCTGCTGCGGCGGCTACATCGACAAGCTGCTTCCGAAGCTGTCGCGCGCGGTACTGCCGATTGCCACCTATGTAATGGTGACGGAGCCGCTGGGCGAGCGCCTGCACACGGCCATGCGCACCGGTGCGGCGGTCTACGACACGCGGTTCGCGTTCGACTACTATCGGCCGCTGCCCGATACGCGCCTGCTGTGGGGCGGCCGCATCGCGGTGCGCGAGCGCAGCGGCGCCGATGTGGCGCGCCTGCTGCATCAGGATATGCTCAAGGTCTACCCGCAACTGGCGGGCGTGCGCGTCGAGCATGCGTGGAGCGGCATGATGAGTTACGCGCGCCACAAGATGCCGCAGATCGGTCGCTTGCCGGACGGGCTGTGGTACGGCATGGGATTCGGCGGCCACGGCGTGGCGCCGACCACGCTGGCGGGCGAGGTCATCGCCGGCGCGATCGCCGGCGATGGCGCAGCGCTGGCGCGCTTTTCCGACTGGGGCTTGCCGTTCGCGGGCGGGCCGGCGGGGCTGGCTGCCGCGCAGCTGACGTACTGGTATTACGAGCTGCGGGACTGGATGCGGCAATGAAGGCTGTGCGCTCGATGCGCATCGATACGCTGCGCGGGATTGCCGTCTTCGGTATTTTGCTGATCAACGTCTGGGGCTTCACATTCGGCAGCAGCCTGTCGCGTTACGGCATTCTGGGCGAGCACCCGGCGCTGGCCGACAAGCTGATCGTGTTCCTGATTGCCGCCTTCGCGGAACAGAAGTTCTATCCCATTTTCGCCTTCCTGTTCGGCGCCGGCTTCGCGCTGCAGACGGGCGGGCGCCGCGCCCCCGGTCCACAGCTCGATAACATCAAAATGACTTACCTGCGCCGCACGACCTGGCTGCTGGGATGCGGCCTGCTGCATGGCACCCTGCTGTGGTTCGGCGATATTTTGACCGTGTATGCGGTCTGCAGTTTCTGGCTCGTGACGCAGGCGGGACGCAGGCTGGGCGATATCGTCCGTGCGCTGCGCTGGGTGGTCGCGCTCAATGTGGCGGCGTTGCTGTTCACGGCATCTTTCACCCACGAGCTGATGGCGATGACGCCGGACGTCATCGCCTGGGCCGTGGGCGAGAGCGCGCGCGCCCATGCCGTGTACACCCAGGGAACGCCGATGGCGATTGCGCAGGAACGGCTGGTCGATTTCTGGAACAACCTGGTTAGTGCGCTGTTTTTCCTGCCCAAGGTGGCGCTGCTGTTCCTCATGGGTGTCGTCAGCGTGCGCCTGGGCTGGCTCACGCGTCCGCAGCGCCACCGCGCACTGTGGCGCAAGGTGCTGCTGGCGGCGCTGTGGGGCGGCATGCCGGTCAACCTGCTATGGGGCTGGGCCGCGCTGCGCGATGCGATCAATCCCATGGCCGGCGCGCCGTTGGCGGCGTTGGTGTCGATGCTGGTCGAAGTCGCCGGCCCGCTGCTGGCGGCCGGCTACGTTGCCGCGCTCATGTGCGCTTCGGAGCGGGTGGTGGCGACCCTGGCGCGGTGCTTCGCCGCAGTTGGGCGCATGGCGCTGACCAACTACCTGACGCAGTCGGTCGTGTGCGGGTTCCTGCTGCAAGGGGCGGGACTTGGCCTCGGCGCGGTGCTCTCGCACGGAGCGCTGGTCGGCGTATGCGCGCTGATCATGATCGGGCAGGTTCTGCTAAGCCGCTGGTGGATGCGGCGCCATGCCCAGGGGCCTGTCGAGGCGCTGTGGCGCCGTTTTACGGCGGGTGCCCGCCAATAGAGGGCTCGGGGTCAGACAAGGCTCATATGGCCGGCGAGGATTTGCCACCGGCCGCCATCGTCGGGCGCGCGCCAGGTGCGGCTGCAGCGCAGGTCGAGATTGAAAGGCGACTCGCCAAAACTGCCCACGAGGTTCATCCGCGCCGATATGACGCCAAGGCGCCCGTCCGCCACCACCTGCCGCTCGGCCGCCGTAATCGCGGTGAACTTGAGCAGGCCGGAACGGTGCATGTCGAGATCCTGCTCCTTGCCGATCACCTGGCCCATGTGGGTGGTAAACAGCAGGGCGGGTGAAATGAGGCGGTCGAGCGCCTCCACGTCGGCCGCGAGCATGGCGAGGCGCAGTTGTTCTTCCAGCGCGATGATGTGCTCTTGCGCTTCCTTGTTGTGCATGGTGTCCCCGGATAAAAAAGCCAGGCTTGACGCCTGGCGTGGTCGGTATTTCAGAACTGGTAGCGGAATCCCGTCGAGATAACCGTGACCTTGGTTTTAGTCAGGCGCATCGCCTCCGCGTTGATCGACAAGTTTGGATTGAACCTGAAACTCACGCCGGCGCCGATACTCGGATCGGTTTCGTTATAATCGCTGTCGCGCGCGGAAAAGGCTCGCATTTTAGTGCGGCCGATGCCCGCGCGGCCGGTCAGGCTGAAACGTCCGCCCAGGGGAATGGCGCCCGTGACGGCGACGCCATAATGGTCCTCCGGGTAATACTCGTTCGTCCGGTAGGCGCTAAACGGGTTGTCGATGAAGCTGAGCGTGGTATTGAACACTTCCATGCCCAGATAGGTGTTGAACTGATAGCCGGCGCGCAGTCCGAACGACAACTCGTCGCGCTTGAACCGGTTGTTCGACGAGGAAGCCTGGCCGATATGGGAGCTTGCATACGCACCGGCGCCGTCCGGAGCTGCCGAAGCGGGCGTGGAGAAGCTGGCGGCCAAGGCCACGAGGGCGCCGCTGAATAGTAATCGCATAATTTATCCTGATAGGTTGGTGCGATAGCCGGACGAGTAATTGGCTATTGCTATCGAGAATTATAGCCGGATTGATGGCGACATTGTCAATTCTGCCATTAATGCAACATAATATGGGAAAATAAACGGTTTGCTGTCTGTTTGCCGGGTTCGTGTATGCATGAACTGGCGCTCTCGAACATTAAAAATCAGGACATCCGGGCAGCCGCTACCCGATTATCGCGGCACGTGAAGGATCATATGAAGAAAATCGTCTCGCTGTTTCAACGCAACTACGATGGTGACCGCCAGGTGCGTGACGAGGTCGTGCCCGGCGCCGAGTGGGTCGCCGCTGGCGAAGGCATGGCAACGCGCAAATGGGATGGCATGGCCGTCATGGTCGCCAACGGCGCCGTCTTCAAACGCTACGACGCGAAAGCGGGCCGCACGCCACCCGCCGATTTCATGCCCGCGCAACCGGCAGCGGATGAGGCGACCGGCCATTGGCCGGGCTGGGTTCCGGCGGTGGGACCGGACTCGGCGCGCATTATCGAAGGGGTGGAGTGGGGCGTGCGTACGCTGTTCGGCGGCGGCCCGGTTCCTGACGGCACGTATGAAGTGTGCGGGCCGAAAATCGGCACGCGCCACGGCGCCAATCCCGAGGGCTTGACGGAACATATTCTGGTCCCGCATGGCAAGGACCAATTGCCGGACTGCCCGCGCACCTTCAACGCCTTGCGCGAGTATCTGACCGAGCATGTCATCGAAGGTATTGTCTGGCATCACCCTGATGGGCGAATGGCGAAGATCAAGGCGAGCGATTTCGGTATCAAGCGCGCACAGTCGGCAGGGTGAATCCCAGCCAGGCTGCAAGCATCAGCTGATCGGGTTTCAGGTACAAGCGCGGCGCTGGATGGTCGAACGTACGTTTGCATGGCTTATGCGCGACCGCAGTCCGGTCACCAGCGCCTGTGGAAACACAGGCTAGAAACTGTGGCGCATGCCGATATTAAAAGCCCGGTCACCGCTGCCAGCCTCGGTGGCATTGCCAACTGTGTAAAAACCGGTGGTGCCGGGGAGCGCATCGTTTTCAATGCGCGCATAGGCAATATAAACGTCGCTGCGCTTCGAGATGAAGTAGTTGTAAGCCAGACCCAGCTGTTTGGAGTCACGGTCGGTCCGACGGTCTTGCTTGATGATGGATGAAGCCCGGATATTCCCCGCCCCTACCGGCACGGTCAGTCCCAGAATCGTATCGTGCGATTTCGCAGCCGGATTCGGGTCAACCCTGGTATTGACATTCACGGTTCCTTTATTAGTAGCGAAGCCGAGGGAAATTTTTACAACCTTAAAGTCATACGCCCCGCCAATTAAGGTTGTTTTTCCTGTAGTGAGCGCTGTGGCCACGGGAATGCTGTTGACGCTGGCGTGGGCGAGCCGCAGACTGAACGGACCGCGTACGTAGCCAAACGCTGCGCCGAGCTGCCTTCCCGCGTCCGAATTGCCCGCAATTTCGCCTAGTCCATAGGCAAGCTCCCCAGTAAAGCCGTTCAGCGTCGGCGAAACGTACTTGACCGTGTTGTTCATCCGAATGCCCGCGTTGGACATCAGATTGGCGGCAGATCCGGCAGTGCTAAATGCTTGAAAGGGATCGATTGCCGAGAGGGTAAGAAATAGGGGGGTGTATTGGCGGCCCAAGGTCAGGGCGCCTGCCTTGCTGTTCAACCCGACAAAAGCCTGGCGGCCGAAGGCCAAGCCGCCCTGCGCGCTGGTGCCAGAGTCGAGATTGATACCCATTTCAAGCGTAAATACCGCCGCCAGCCCGCCGCCCAGATCTTCGGTGCCGCGGAACCCGATTCGGGATCCACCTTCCACCCCGCCCACCATCTTGGTAACGCTGCCGGCAGGACCGCCCGATTCCTTGACGATGCCAGCGTCAGCCACGCCATACACGGTGACACTGCTTTGCGCCATGGCAACGTTGCAAAAAATTCCGCACACGGCGAAGACATACTTGTTCATGGTATTTCCTTGCAAATAGGTTGGATATTTACTGGCGCCGTTGTCCAGGTCTCGGCGACTTCTTCAGACAACGTCATGCCACGAGTGTACGGCGGCCGGGAACGATGGCCTGAAGAGCTTCATTGCGAAACGATAAGGCCGGTGCCGCCTGGCGCGCCACGCATCTATCGGATTCGCCCGGCTTATGCACCAGCAGCACTATCCGGTCCGCAATGTGACGACTATTTATAGATGCCGCTGGCGATAAGAACGTCACCAGACTTTTCAAGATAGGTGGATTTCTTATCCACCTTTTTCGTCACGGGGTTAGGCCAGCTGTAATCGATCCATCCCTTTCCTTTGGTCTTCGCCAATTTAATAAAATCCTTGACCATGGTA
>NZ_JAVCWL010000028.1:0-102481 GCF_030846505.1 Massilia pseudoviolaceinigra
TGTAGGGCGGCAGGTAATACAGTTGAAGCCCTTGCCTTGCCCACTTCCGGCGTTTGCTTTCCATGACATCGCCTTTGTGAATCGCTGCATTATCCAGTACCACAATGCGGGGCACGGAGTGTGGGTGTCCCGCTATCTGGTTAAAGAAGGCAATGACATCGTCGCGCACAGTTGGCCGCTGCTGAGTGGTCCACACCAGTTCGCCCCCGTGACGCAGGGCTCCGAGTACATTGACGCGCTGTCGGTGTGCTTGAGGTTCCACGGCGCGCGACTAGCCACGCTGTGTCCACCCGTATTGCACCGGCGGGTTGGGGCTGAAGCCTGATGCGTCAAAATATAGCAGTTCGCACTGGCCGTTTCGGTCCAGCTTGCCCAACGATGCAATTACCTGACGGGCGCGCTCGAAAGCGTCCTCGCTGCGCTTTTTTTAGACCGTACCGGTAACGTTTGTAGCTGAAATTCATTTCCTTGAGATAGCGTTTGACGGTGCTCTCGCTAATCGATACCGCCTCTTGGCGCTGCCCGATGTGACGCAGCAAGGCTGCTGCCATTCCACCGTCAGACTGCGCCAACTCGCGTAGCGCTTGTCTCTGTTGCTCTGTCCATTTCGGCGGGCGTCCGTACGGCGACCTTCATATAGCCCGGCCAGCCCCAACCTGTTCCAACGCTGCCTCCACTGCTCAACGCTGCTCAAATGCACCATGAATTCATCTGCCGTCTGCTGCAACGTCAATCCTTGACTCAGCCGTAAAATCCCCTGCGCCCGCATTCGAGTTCGTGGGTGGCTGTGAAAAATTCCCATCTCCCGCAACGTCCGCCGCTCGTCCTTCGATAGCACTAACAATTTCATGATATCAATTCCAAATAGATTACCTATTTGACTTTGACAACAAAAATTGGTCGACTACTTAGGATACGGGGAATACGTGCGCAAAAGAGCACATCCGCAAGAAGTGGAAACGCCGAGTTAGTGTAGCAAAAAGTAGACAAGAATTATCTCATGAATAACACAATTTCTGTTACTTTTAGTCATTTTTTTGCTTGGCGACGATTCTGGCGCTTAAACAACACCCAGCGTAGACGCAATTTTCATCTCGGTCATACAATTTTTTGGACCGGCGCCCAACGGGAATTTGGCCAAAGAAGAAACAATGGTACTAACTTAGTAGAGAGAAGATAGCTATCGCTCCAGAGCGGAAAAGCGTAGCGCCTTCCACCGTTGAGGAGTATGCCGGTGTAACACCTCCGGCATACGGCGAAAGGCGCTCCGCTTTTCCGCCCAGGGCAGCGGCGCCAGCGCTGCGGCGCACTTGCTCACGCTCAGGCGCCAGGGGGCGGCAAGCGGGACAACACTTCAGAGAAATTATCTAGTCATCATCCGGATCGCGCCCCTGCATCGCCGCCCGGACCGCGCGTTGGGAAAACCCCCGCTGCATCAGAAACCGCATCTGCTTGTTGCGCTCGGCGGGATCGCTCGCCACCGTACCGAATTTGCGCTGCCACACTTCGCAGGCGCGCGCCGTCTCGCTGTCGGCCAGCCCGGCCTTCAACTCCTGCAAGGCTTCGCCCTTGACCCCGTGACTTTGCAGCTCGGCCATGATGCGGCTGTTGCCGAAGCGCGCGGAGCGGCGGTGAATCAGGGATTCGGAAAACCGTTCCTGCGACAGCCAATTGTTTTTTTCGAGGAAATCGAGCAGGGCGTCGACGTCGTCGCCCTCCTCCGCATGGCGCGCCAGCTTGCGCCCCAGTTCAAGCCGGCTGTGCTCGCGCATCGAGAGATAGCGCAGGGCACGGCCTTTCAGGCTCAGTTGGGGTGCTGCCATCGTTGCCGCCGCCGATTACTCGGGGACTGCTTTCAGCTTGGCGACCTTGACAGGCTCCTCGCCACCGACCGGCGGCAGCTCGCGCACGCCCAGGGCCACGCGCACCTTGTTTTCGATCTCGCGCGCCAGGGCCGGACGCTCCTTGAGGAAGATGCGCGCATTATCCTTACCCTGGCCGATACGTTCGCCGTTGTAGCTGTACCAGGAACCCGACTTCTCGACGATCTTGTTATCCGCACCCAGATCCAGAATCTCGCCTTCACGCGACGTGCCTTCGCCATAAAGAATGTCGAAGTGCGCTTCCTTGAACGGTGGCGCGATCTTGTTCTTGACGACCTTGACCTTGGTTTCGTTACCGATCACTTCGTCGCCGGACTTGATCGAACCGGTGCGGCGGATGTCCAGGCGCACGGAAGCGTAGAACTTGAGTGCGTTACCACCGGTGGTGGTTTCCGGGCTGCCGAACATGACGCCGATCTTCATGCGGATCTGGTTGATGAAGATAACCAGGGTGTTGGTGCGGTTGATCGAACCGGTCAGCTTGCGCAGTGCCTGGGACATCAGACGTG
Organism: Massilia pseudoviolaceinigra; assembly: GCF_030846505.1. Classification (NCBI taxonomy): domain Bacteria; kingdom Pseudomonadati; phylum Pseudomonadota; class Betaproteobacteria; order Burkholderiales; family Oxalobacteraceae; genus Massilia; species Massilia pseudoviolaceinigra. The sequence goes on from NZ_JAVCWL010000028.1 coordinate 2,393, forward strand.
CCTGCAAACCCGGCAGCGAATCGCCCATGTCGCCTTCGATCTCGGCGCGCGGAGTCAGGGCCGCCACCGAGTCGATCACGACCAGGTCGACGCTGCCCGAACGCACCAGCGCATCGGTGATTTCCAGGGCCTGCTCACCCGTGTCCGGCTGCGAAATGAGCAGTTCGGACAGGTTGATGCCCAATTTTTGGGCGTAACCGACGTCAAGCGCGTGCTCGGCATCGATAAAGGCACAGGTGCCGCCCAGTTTTTGCATTTGCGCGATGGTCTGCAGGGTCAGGGTGGTTTTACCCGACGATTCAGGACCATAGATCTCGACCACGCGGCCGCGCGGCAAGCCGCCCACGCCCAGCGCGATGTCCAGGCCGAGCGAACCGGTCGAGACGACCTGCACATCTTCGACGGGCGCGTTGGCGTCCATGCGCATGACGGAGCCCTTGCCGAACTGCTTTTCAATCTGCGCGAGGGCAGCGGCCAGCGCCTTGCCTTTCTCGCCAGCATTTAATACGGTTTTTTTATCATCCATAATTTTCTTTCAGTCCAGAGAGTGGTCCAGATCCAGGGCAGAAGTCACGTCACAGACAACACTGTACAAATAAACAGTGGTTTATGCAAGCGGCACGCGCCCCCGATTCAAAAAAATTCCCGGCGTTGCGCCAAATGAAACACAATAGCCCTAATTAGACGTTCCGGTGCCCTCATGCGTATTTTACTTGCCGAAGATGATAGCGTGCTTGCCGATGGATTGACGCGCTCTTTGCGCCAGTCCGGCTACGCCATCGATTGTGTGAAGAACGGTCAGGAAGCCGATACGGCCCTGTCCACCCAGGAGTTCGACCTGCTGATCCTCGACCTGGGCCTGCCCAAGCTATCGGGGCTGGAAGTGCTGCGCCGCCTGCGCGCGCGCGCCTCGCTCCTGCCGGTGCTGATCCTCACCGCGGCCGACTCGATCGAGCAGCGCGTCAATGGCCTGGACCTGGGCGCCGACGATTACATGGCCAAGCCATTCGCCCTGTCCGAGTTGGAGGCGCGCGTGCGCGCCCTGACCCGGCGCGGCGCCGGCGGCGGCGCGGCCGTGGTGCGCCATGGCCCGCTGGCCTACGACCAGGTCGGGCGCAGCGCCTATATCAATGACCAGATGCTGGACCTGTCGGCGCGTGAACTGGGCTTGCTGGAGATCCTGCTGGCGCGCGCCGGGCGCCTGGTGTCCAAGGAACAGCTGGTCGACCACCTGTGCGAATGGGGCGAGGAAGTATCCAACAACGCCATCGAAGTCTATGTGCACCGCCTGCGCAAGAAGATCGAGGTGGGCGGGGTGCGCATCGCCACCGTGCGCGGCCTGGGCTATTGCCTGGAAAAATACGCCGACGCCACCCGCGCCAGCCTCGAGGCAGGCGTGGAATCGAAGTGAGCGTGCGCGAGGCCGCCCCGGCCGCGCTCGCCCCTTCCGACCCCATCTACGTGCCGCCCGGCGCCGAGCCGGACGAAAACATCCAGCATTCCCTGTTCGGCGAAATCCTCGACTGGATGCTGGCCCCGCTGCTGCTGCTGTGGCCAATGAGCATCGCCATCACCTACCTGGTGGCCAAGTCGATCGCCAACGAGCCCTTCGACCGGGCCCTCGAAGACAGCATCACCGTGCTGGCCCAGCAGGTGCGCGAAGTCGACGGCAAGGTGCTCTCGCGCCTGCCCGGCAGCGCGCGCGACATCCTGCGCGCCGACGATGTCGACCAGGTGTATATCCAGATCATCGGCCCGCGCCGCGAACACATCGATGGCGACCGCGACCTGCCGCTGCCGCCCGACGAGGAACGCCTGCGCAACGGGCGCGTCCATTTCCGCAACGAGCTGATGCACGGCACGCCGGTGCGCATCGCTTTTTCCTACGTCAACCTGCGCCCGCTGGCCAAGCGCGGCGACGAGCCTTACGCGGCCCTGGTGCAGGTGGCCGAAACGCTGGACAAGCGCGCCCAGCTCGCCAACGAAATCATCAAGGGCGTGATCCTGCCCCAGTTCATCATCCTGCCGATCGTGCTGGCCCTGGTCTGGCTGGCCTTGACGCGCGGCCTCTCGCCCCTGGCCCAGCTGCAGGAACGCATCCGCGCGCGCCGTCCGGACGACCTCTCGCCGATCGATTCGCGCCAGGTGCCGGAAGAAATCTCGCCCCTGGTCGGCTCGCTCAACGACATGCTCGAACGCCTCTCGCAAACCATCGAAATGCAAAAGCGCTTCATCGCCGACGCCGCCCACCAGATGAAAACCCCGCTGGCCGGCATGCGCATGCAGTCCGAACTGGCACTGCGCCAGCTCGACCCCGAGGAAATCCGGCGCTCGCTCGAACAGCTGGCCAAAAGTTCCGAATCGGCCACGCGCCTGGTCAACCAGCTGCTGGCCCTGGCGCGCGCCGAAAACCAGCCCAACGCCGGCCTGGCCTACGAGGAGCTCGACCTGTGCGAGCGCGCGCGCGATACCGTGCAGGACTGGGTGCAAGCCTCGTTCGCCCACCGCATCGACCTCGGCTTCGAGGCGCCCGACGAGCCGGTGCTGATCGCGGCCAACCCGATGATGCTGCGCGAGCTGCTGTCGAACCTGATCGACAACGCCCTGCGCTACACCCCGGCCGGCGGCAGCGTCACCGTGCGCGTGCGGCGCGAGGACGAGCTGGCCATCCTGGAAGTCGAGGATACCGGCCCCGGCATCGCCCCGGACGAGCGCGCCCACGTGTTCGAGCGCTTTTACCGCATCCTCGGCAACAGCGCGCCCGGCAGCGGCCTGGGGCTGGCCATCGTGCGCGAGATCGCCCAGCAGCACGGCGCCGCTGTCGACATTTTCAACAATCCGCGCAGCGGGCAGAAAAAAGCGCCCGGCTGCCAGTTCCGCCTGAGCTTCCCGCCGCCGCGCGTCACCGACGAGGAGGCCGGCTGATGGAAACGAGCGCCGTGGCCGACCAGCGCCGCCGCCTCGTGGCCGCGCGCCGGGTGCACTGGGCGCGCACGCGCCGCATCACGGCCATCCTGCTGCTGCTGTGGCTGGCCACGGGCTTTTGCACGGTGTTTTTCGCGCGCGAACTGGCCACCTGGTCGCTGTTCGGCTGGCCGCTCTCGTTCTACCTGGCGGCCCAGGGCGCCTCGCTGGTGTACCTGGCCATCCTCGGCCTCTACGTGCTGGCCATGCGGCGCGCCGACCGCCGCTTCGTCGCTGCCCTCAAGGATGCAGCATGAGCGCGCCCGGCTCGCAGTTCGGGCGCCTGAGCCGCTATTACCTGTGGTACACGGTGTGTTTCATCGCCTTCGTGCTCTCGCTGGCCCTGCTCGAACGCGAAGGCATGCCGCGCGTCTGGCTCGGCTACCTGTACATGTTCGCCACCATCGTGCTGTACGCGGCCATCGGCGTCATCAGCCGCACCTCGAACGTGACGGAATATTATGTGGCCGGGCGCCGGGTGCCGGCCCTGTTCAACGGCATGGCCACCGCCGCCGACTGGATTTCGGCCGCCAGCTTCATCAGCCTGGCCGGCGGGCTGTACCTGCACGGCTTCGACGGCCTGGCCTACATCATGGGCTGGACCGGCGGCTACTGCCTGGTGGCGCTGCTGATCGCGCCCTATCTGCGCAAGTTCGCCCAGTACACCATCCCCGACTTCCTGGCGGCGCGCTACGGCGGCGGCGCGGGCGGGCGCGGCGGTCCGGTGCGGGTGATGGCGGTCGGCGCCACCATCATCGTCTCGTTCACTTACGTGGTGGCGCAGATTTACGCGGTCGGGCTGATCGCCTCGCGCTTTACCGGGGTCGATTTTTCGGTCGGCATTTTCCTCGGGCTGGCCAGCATCCTGGTCTGCTCGTTCCTGGGCGGCATGCGGGCAATTACCTGGACCCAGGTGGCGCAATACATCATCATCCTCGTGGCGTTCCTGCTGCCCACCATGTGGCTCTCGCTCAAGCATGCCGACAATCCGGTGCCGCAGGTGGCGTACGGCAGCGTGATGCCCAAGCTGGCCGCGCGCGAGGCCGAACTGGAGCGCGACCCGCGCGAGCGCGAAGTGCGCGCCATCTTCGCCCAGCGCGCCGAGTATTACCACGCAATGGTGACGGCGCTGCCGGCCTCGTGGGAAAACGGGCGCCAGGATGTGCAGCGCCGCCTCGACGCGGTGCGCCTGCGCAATGCCGCGCTGGGCGAGATCCGCGCCGCCGAGCGCGCCCTGATCGCCTGGCCCAAGAATGCGGAAGAGGCCGCGCGCACCTGGAACGCGGCCCGCGCGGCGAATCTGGCGCGCGCGCGGCCGCCCCAGCCGCACGCGACGCCGTTTCCGGGCACCGACCGCGCCGCCTCCGACATCCGCCGCAACAATTTTCTGGCGCTGGTGTTTTGCCTGATGCTGGGCACGGCCGCGCTGCCGCACATCCTGATGCGTTCCTACACCACCGCCTCGGTGCACGACACCCGCGTATCGGTGTTCTGGACCCTGTTCTTCATCCTGCTCATCTACCTCTCCATCCCGGCGCTGGCGGTGCTGATCAAGTACGACCTGTACAGCGCGCTGGTCGGCACCAAATTCACCCAGCTGCCCACCTGGATCAGCTACTGGGCCAATGTGGACAAGACGAATCCCCTCATCAGCATTGCCGACATCAATGCCGACGGCATCGTCCAGCTGGCCGAAATCGCCATCGACGGCGACATGCTGGTGCTGGCCACGCCCGAAATCGGCGGCCTGCCCTATGTGATTTCAGGGCTGGTGGCGGCCGGCGGGCTGGCCGCGGCCCTGTCCACCGCCGACGGACTGCTGCTGGCGATCTCGAATGCGCTCTCGCACGACTTCTATTACAAGGTGATCGATCCGGGCGCCTCGACCCAGAAGCGGGTCACCATTTCCAAGCTGCTGCTGCTGGCGGTGGCCTTCATCGCCGCCTACGCCGCTTCGCAGAAGCCGGCCGATATCCTGTCGCTGGTGGGCGCCGCCTTTTCGCTGGCGGCCTCGACCCTGTTCCCGGCGCTGGCGCTGGGGGTGTTCTGGAAGCGCGCCAACCATGCCGGCGCGCTGGCCGGCATGGCGGCCGGCTTTTGCGTGTGCCTGTACTACATGCTGCACACCAATCCCATCCTCGGCGGCAGCGCGGCCGGCCAGTGGTTCCACATCGCGCCCATGTCGGCCGGCGTGTTCGGGGTGCCGGCCGGGGTGCTGGTGCTGATCGTGGTCAGCCTGCTCACACCCGCCCCGGACGCCCGCTCGGGCAGCCTGATCGACCACTTGCGCGCGCCCGAATGACGAATTGTCGCGACAACGCAGCGCCGTCGCGAAACGCGCTGGCATCGTCCCCGCCAAGGCGCTAGGATTAACGGCGTGCGCCGCTTCGCCGCCGCCGTTCTTCCCGTTTCCTGCTTCCCAGACGATCGAGTCCACATGTCCAGCTATCTCCTGCCCTTGTTGCGCGCCGCGCTTCTGTGCGCCTGCGCCCTGTTCACTCCCGCCTTCAGCGCCGATGCGGCGCCGAAGGCCCCGCCGCCGATCGCCGATTTTTTCGACAACCCGGCCTTCAGCGGCGCCATTCTTTCACCCAACGGCAAGTTCCTTGCCGTGCGCTATTCCAACGACAACAAGCGCGACCGCCTGATCGTGATCGAACTGGCCACCAATGCCGTCAAGGTCGTGGCCCAGTTCACCGATCGCGACGTCAACCGTTTCGAGTGGGTCAACAACGAACGCCTGGTGCTCGACTCGACCGACAAGACCATCGGCGCCGGCGACGTCGTGTACTGGCCCGGCCTGTTCGCGGTCAACCGCGACGGCAGCAATTTCAGGCAGCTGGTGCAGGTCAGCGGCAACTTCGTGCAGGAGCATGGCGTGGCCCGCAACGTCCTGTCGGCCGATCATTTCCTGGTCGAGCAGAAAGGCGCGCAAACCTCGGACGATGTGTACGTCACCAACCCCAAGCGCGACGGCATCGATCAATCCGGCGACGTCAAATACGTCAACCTGATCCGCCTCAATACCGTCACCGGACGCAGCGAAACGGTGCGCCGTCCGGGACTGGCGCGGGCCTGGCTGCTCGACCACAAGGGCGAGCCGCGCATCTGCGTTACCCGCGACAAGAATACCGAAGCGGTCTGGTACCTGGACCCGGCCAGCAAGGAGTGGCGCCGGATCGCCACGTTCGACGCCTACCTCGGCGGCAAGGATGCATTCTCGCCGCTCGCCTTTGCCCCGGACGGCACGTTTTACGTGCTCAGCACCAGGGGCAAGGACAAGCAAGCCCTGCATACTTTCGACCTCGCCACCGGGCAGCTCAGCGCCGAGCCTCTGGTGGTGCTGGCAGACTACGACTTCAGCGGCAGCCTGATCACCACGCGCGACAAGCTGCTGGGCGTGCGCTATCTGAGCGATGCGCGCTCGACCGTGTGGTTCGATCCCAAGATGAAGGCGCTGCAAGCGGCCATCGACGCCGCCCTGCCCGCTACCGTCAACCTGGTCGACGTGCCCGCGCGCGCCGAGGCACCCTGGGTCCTGGTGCGCACGTATTCCGACCGCCAGCCGGGCCGCTACATGCTGTACAACCTCGATACCGGCAAGTTCAACCCCGTCGGCAGCACTCACGAACGCGTCGACCCGGCCCGGATGGCCGAGCAGGAACTGGTGCGCTACACGGCGCGCGACGGCTTGCCGGTGCCTGCCTGGCTGACACTGCCTCCCGCCGTGCCTGCCGCGGTGCCTGCCGCCGTGCCTGCCGCTGTGCCTACCGCCGTGCCTACCGCTGTGCCTACCGCCGTGCCTACCGCTGTGCCTACCGCCGTGCCTACCGCTGTGCCTACCGCCGTGCCGAATGCCCACCGCAAGAACCTGCCGATGGTGGTGCTGGTGCACGGCGGCCCTTATGTGCGCGGCAACGAATGGGGCTGGTCGGCCGACAGCCAGTTCCTGGCATCGCGCGGCTACGCGGTGCTGGAACCCGAGTTTCGCGGCAGCACCGGCTTTGGCAGCAAACACTACCGGGCCGGCTGGAAGCAGTGGGGCTTGAAGATGCAGGATGACATCGCCGATGCGGCCAAATGGGCCATCGCCCAAGGCATCGCCGACCCCAAGCGCATCTGCATCGCCGGCGCCAGCTACGGCGGCTACGCCACCCTGATGGGCCTGGCGAACGATCCGGCCCTGTTCAAGTGCGGCATCAACTGGGTCGGCGTGACCGATATCAATCTGCTCTACACGGGCCACTGGAGCTTTACCTCGGACGCCTCGGCCGGCTTCCTCAAGTACGGCGCCCCCACCCTGATCGGCGATCCGGTCAAGGATGCGGCCCAGCTGCGCGCCACCTCGCCCCTGCAGCAGGCGGCGCGCATCCGCCAGCCGCTGCTGCTGGCCTACGGCGCCGCCGACCGGCGCGTGCCCCTGTACCACGGCAAGAAGTTTTATGAAGCGCTCAAGGAACACAACCCCAGCGTCGAATGGGTGGTGTACCAGGAAGAAGGCCACGGCTGGTCCTTGCCCAGGAACCGCATCGACTTCTGGACCCGGGTCGAAAAATTCTTGCAGCGCCATATCGGCACGCCCTGACACCCGGCCAAGCGATAAGGCTGGCGCTAAGGTTGGCAAAACGATAGTATTGACAGACTGGACAGGAAGCAACTGTCCAGCCTGTTTCCATCCTACCGAGCCGCCCCATGTCCACCCGCTTTCCAGCCTTCCTGCGCGGCGCCGCCCTGCTCGCCTGCGCCCTGATCACGCCTGCCTTCAGCGCCGATGCCGTGCCAGCGGCGCCGCCGCCGATTGCCGATTTCTTCGATAACCCGGCTTTCAGCGCCGCCAACCTCTCACCCAGCGGCAAGTATCTGGCCGTGCGCTTTTCCAACGACAACAAGCGCGACCGCCTGATCGTGATCGACCTTGCCACCAACGCGATCAAGGTCGTGGCCCAGTTCGCCGATCGGGATGTCGACACCTTCCAATGGGTCAACGACGAGCGCCTGGTACTGGACTCGACCGATAAATCCATCGGCCCGGGGGACGCCATCTACGGCCCGGGCTTGTTCGCGGTCAACCGCGACGGCAGCGGTTTCAAGCAGCTGGTGCAGGTCAGCGGCAACTTCGTGCAGGAGCACGGCGTGGCCCGCACCACCTTGCCGGCCGACCACTACCTGGTCGAGCAGTTAGGCGCGCAAGCCTCCGACGATGTCTACGTGATCAATCCCAAACGCGACGGCCTCGATGAAGCCGGCGACATCAAGTACGTCAACCTGGTCCGCGTGAACACGGTGACCGGGCGCGCCGAAACGGTCAAGCGGCCCGGGCCGTGCCAAGGCTGGCTGCTCGACCACAAGGGCGAGCCGCGCCTGTGCATCGCGCTGGAAAAGAACATCGAAACCATCTGGTATCTCGATCCGGCCAGCAAGGAATGGCGCAAGATCGCTTCCTTCGACGCTTACCTCGGCGGCAAGGAAGCCTTCACGCCGCTGGCCTTCGGCCCGGACGGCACCCTGTACGTGCTCAGCGACGCCGGCAAGGACAAGGCGGCGCTGCATACCTTCGACCTCAAGACCAGCCAGGTCAACGAAAAACCGCTGGTGGCCCTGGCCGATTACGACTTCAGCGGCCGGCTGATCACCACGCGCGACCAGATGCTCGGCGTGCGCTACCTGAGCGACGCGCGCGCGACCGTGTGGTTCGACGAGAAGATGAAAACGCTGCAGGCGACCATCGACGCCGCCCTGCCCGCCACCGCGAACATGATCAATCCGCCCACGCGCCCCGACAGCCCGTGGGTGCTGGTGCAAGCGTATTCCGATAAACAACCCACGCACTACACCCTGTACAACCTCGATACCGCCAAGTTCACCAGCGTCGGCAGCACCCAGGAACGCATCGTGCCGGCCCAGATGGCCGAACAGGAACTGGTGCGCACCACGGCGCGCGATGGCCTGACGGTGCCGGCCTGGCTGACCCTGCCCAACGGCAAGCGCAAGAACCTGCCGATGGTGGTGCTGGTCCACGGCGGCCCTTACGTGCGCGGCAACGAATGGGCCTGGTCGGCCGACAGCCAGTTCCTGGCATCGCGCGGCTACGCCGTGCTCGAACCCGAATTTCGCGGCAGCACCGGCTTCGGCACCAAGCACTATCGTGCCGGCTGGAAGCAGTGGGGCTTGAAGATGCAGGACGACATCGCCGACGCCACCAAATGGGCGATCGCCCAAGGCATCGCCGACCCCAAGCGCATCTGTATCGCCGGCGCCAGTTACGGCGGCTACGCCACCCTGATGGGCCTGGCGAACGATCCGGCCCTGTACAAGTGCGGCGTCAACTGGGTCGGCGTGACCGACATCAACCTGCTCTACACGGGCCACTGGAGCTTCACCTCCGACCTGAGCAGTTCCTACCTCAAGTACGGCGCACCGACCCTGATCGGCGATCCCGACAAAGATGCGGCCCAGCTGCGCGCCACCTCGCCCCTGCTGCAGGCGGCGCGCATCACCCAGCCGCTGCTGATGGCCTACGGCGCGGCCGACCGGCGCGTGCCGCTGTACCACGGCAAGAAGTTTTACGAAGCGCTCAAGGTTCACAATCCGAACATCGAATGGGTGGTGTACCAGGAAGAAGGCCACGGCTGGTCGTTGCCAAAAAACCGCATCGACTTCTGGGGACGGGTCGAAAAATTTCTGGGCCGCCATATCGGCACGCCCTGAAACGCTTCCACTGTCATGAACACGCAACAGTTACAACAGCGTTGCCGGGCCTTTCCGCATGCAACTGAAACCTTGCATGCGAGTCCGAGCAATATCCTGGTGTATGCGGTGGGCGGAAAAAAGTTTGCCTACTTCAAGACCAGCGAACCGGAAATGGGGCGGTTCAGCATCCGTGTCGCGCCCGACCAGTTCCTCGGACTGACCGGCATGCCTGGCGTGAAGCCAGCCCGCTACATGGGGCGGTTTCATTGGGTGACGATCATCGACGTACGTGCTTTTCCGGCCGATTTCCTGGCCGATTTGCTGGCATGGTCGTACCAGAAAGCGCGCGCTGCGCTTAGCAAGGCAGAGCTCGCTTTATTGGAGAAAGAAGCACATTGAGCTCGGCGCCAGCGCCGGCCGGAGGCCCGCCGGACGCCCATTTCTACCACGCCCGCAGCGGTGGCGCAAAGTTATTATTTCTACAATTTTGATGTAATTTCGATATAAAATATCGCACTGCTGCGCCATCAATGTATCTAACACGAGACCTACATGACCATCCCATTCAAGAATCCCCACGCGCCGCGTCTGCTGGTGCTGGCTGGCGCTGTTGCCCTGGCCATGACCGCCGGCTGCAACAACGAAGACAAAAAAGACGAATCCAAAAAGCCGAACGACCCGGCGCTGAAATACCAGGCCGAGATCAGCCGCACCTCGTTCGGCGTGCCGCACATCAAGGCACACGATGAAGGCAGCCTCGCTTACGGCGTGGCCACCGCCTACGCGCAAGACAATGTCTGCCTGATGGCCGACGAATTCACCACCGTCAGCGGCGAGCGCTCGAAACACTTCGGCCCGACCGCGACGCGCCAGACCTCGGACCTTCCGAACCTGCAGACCGATTTCTTTTACCGCATCATCAACGATGAGGATGCCGTCAAGGCCGCCTGGAATGCCCATTCGGCGCCGATGAAGGCAATGATCGAAGGCTACGTCGCCGGTTACAACGATTACCTCGACAAGACCGGCATGAACAACCTGCCGGACGCGTGCAAGAACGGCGCCTGGGTACGCAAGGTGAACGAGGCCGACATGGTCAAGCTGCTGCGCCGCTACGCCGCCGAAGCCAGTTCCGGCCAGTTCATTCCCGCCATCGTGGGCGCCGCGCCGCCGGGCCAGAATCCGCTGATGCCGGCCGTCCCGCCCAAGGCCGGCATGAACCCGATGGACCCCGACTACTGGACCGCGATGCGCGAACGCACCGGCAGTAATGCGGTGGCGCTGGGCAAGGATGCCACCGACAACGGCCAGGGCATGCTGCTCGGCACCCCGCACTTCCCATGGCGCGGCGCGCTGCGCTTTTACCAGCTGCACCTGACGATCCCCGGCAAGCTCGACGCCATGGGCGCCGCCCTCGGCGGCATGCCGATGGTCAATATCGGCTTCAACCAGAACCTGGCGTGGAGCCACACGGTCAACAATTCGGCCCACTTCACCGTGCACGCAATGCCGCTGGACCCGTCCGACCCGACCAAGTACCTGTTCGACGGCAAGCCGCAGAGCATGGAGCGCAAGACCGTCACCATCGACGTCAAGGGTCCCGACGGCGTGGTGCGCCAGCAATCGCGCACCTTCTACAGCAGCCAGTTCGGCCCGATGGTCGTCATTCCCGGCCAGCTCGACTGGACCGGCGGCATGGCGTACGCCATCAACGACGCCAACCTGGGCAATCACCGCATGCTGGAACAGTGGTACGGCATGAACAGCGCGCGCAGCCTGGACGAATTCAAGGCCTCGATCGACCGCACCGTCGGCCTGCCATGGGTGAACACCCTGGCCGTCGACAAGGAAGGCAGCGCCCTGTTCATGGATGTCACGGTGGTGCCGCACGTGAGCACCGCCAAGCAGAACGCCTGCGTGCCGGCGCCGTTCAAACCGCTGGCCGCGCGCGGCCTGTTCGTGCTCAGCGGCGCGACCAGCGCCTGCGCCCCCGGCACCGACAGCAATGCGCCCCAGAGCGGCATCTTCGCCGGCGCCAGCCTGCCGCGCCTGACCCGCAACGACTACGTGCAAAACTCCAACGACAGCGCCTGGCTCTCCAATCCGCACGCGCCGCTGGCGGGCTTCCCGGACATCGTCAGCGTCGACAATGTCGAGCAGTTCGGCCGCACCCGCCTGGGCATCTCGCAGCTGGAGAAACGCCTGGCCGGTACCGATGGCCTGGCCGGCCGCCGCATGACGGTCGCGCAACTGCAGGGCCTGGCCCTGAGCAACCGCGTCTACTACGCCGAGCAGATCATGGACGACGTGCTGACCCTGTGTCGCGGCGACAAGAACGCCCAGGCCGCCGACGGCACCAGCGTCGACCTCACCAGCGCCTGCGCGCGCCTGAACCAGTGGGACCGCACGGTCAACCTCGACAGCAACATCGGCTATCTGTACTTCACCGGCCTGTGGGAGCGCATCGTGCGCGTGCCGGGCATCTGGGCAGTGCCGTTCAACCCGGCCGATCCGGTCAACACCCCGCGCGGCCTGAACATCGATAACGTGCTCGCCGCCAACACGGTGCGCCAGGCGCTGGCCTCGTCGGCGCTGGACGTGGCGCGCATGGGTGTATCGCAGGACGCGCGCTGGGGCGATGTGCAGGTCTCCACGCGCGGCACCAGGCAGATCCCGATCCACGGCGGCAAGGGCACCGATGGCGTGTACAACGCGATCGGCACCGTGCCGGGCGCGGACGGCAAGCTGGAAGTGATCTACGGCACCAGCTACATCCAGACCGTGTCGTTCGACAAGAACGGCCCGCAGGCGCAAGCCATGCTGGCCTACTCGCAATCGACCGATCCGGCCTCCAAGCATTACGCCGACCAGACCGAGCGCTTCTCGAAGAAGGAATGGATCACCCAGCCGTACACGGAAGCGCAGATCAAGGCCGATCCGGCGTTCTCGACCATGACGGTGTCGCGCAAGGCGGTGGCCACGCCGCACGCCAAGCCGAACGGCAAGCCATAAGCCCTCCGGCGTAACGAAACCGGCAGTCTGCCGCCCTGGCGGTAGACTGCCTGCAAGCTGCTTGTTCCACACATCAAGGAGATGCACATGTCGTCAGGAAAAATTCTGGTCGCACAGGGAGGCGGACCCACCGCCGTGATCAACCAGTCGCTGGTCGGCGTGGTGCTCGAAGCGCGCCGTTTTCGCAACGTCACGCGCGTCTACGGCGCCATGCACGGGGTGCGCGGCATCGTCGACGAAGACTTCGTCGACCTGACCCAGGAAACCAGCCACAACCTCGAGCTGGTCGGCCTGACGCCTTCCTCGGCGCTCGGTTCGACCCGCGACAAGCCCGACCTGGCTTACTGCCACAAGATTTTCGAGGTGCTTCGCGCCCACGAGATCGAGCATTTCTTCTACATCGGCGGCAACGATTCCTCCGACACGGTGCGCATCGTCAGCCTCGAAGCGCAAAAAGCCGGCTATCCGCTGCGCTGCATTCACATTCCCAAAACCATCGATAACGATTTGGTCGGCAACGACCACACCCCCGGCTTTCCCTCGGCGGCGCGGTTTGTCGCGCAAGCCTTCGCCGGCGCCAACCTCGACAACGCGGCCCTGCCCGGCGTGTACGTGGGCGTGGTGATGGGACGCCACGCCGGCTTCCTGACCGCCGCCGCGGCGCTCGGCAAGAAGTTTCCGGACGATGGGCCGCACCTGATTTACCTGCCCGAACGCACCTTCGTGCTTGAGCAATTCCTGGCCGACGTCAAGGCCATGTACGAGCGCCACGGGCGCTGCGTGATCGCCGTGTCGGAAGGCATCCACGACGCCTCGGGCGAAGCGATCGCCAGCCTGCTCTCGAGCGAAGTCGAGCGCGATGCGCACGGCAATGTGCAGCTCTCCGGCACCGGTGCGCTGGCCGACCTGCTGTGCGACGAAATCAAATCCAAGCTCGGCATCAAGCGCGTGCGCGGCGACACCTTCGGCTACCTGCAGCGCTCCTTCATCGGCTGCGTGTCGGACGTGGACCAGCGCGAGGCGCGCGAAGTGGGCGAAAAAGCCGTGCAGTTCGCCATGTGGGGCGAGCGCGACGGTTCGGTGGCGATCAAGCGCACCGGCTACTACTCGGTCGACTACGAACTGGTGCCGCTGGAAAGCGTGGCCGGCAAGACGCGCGTGATGGACGACGCCTTCATCAGCGAGTGCGGCACCGACGTCACCGACGCTTTCCGCCTGTACCTGCGCCCGCTGCTCGGTTCGCGCATGCCGGACGCGTTCCGCCTGCGTCCGGCACCGGTAGCCAAGATCCTCAACAAGGGCTGATCTCGCAGCCCGGTTGATTGCACATCGCCCCCCGTTCACGACTGACCGCTTGGAGAACCGCATGAATCCCACTCAACTTCTCGCCACCTGCTGCCTGCTGGCCACAACGGCCTCCGCGCAGGCCGTCGTTGTCATCGACCAGAGCCACGTCCCCGACAATGTCGGTGCCATGAACGGCAGCGCATCGATCTCGTGGAACACCTTCCGGCGTGCCCAGACGTTTACCGTGGGCGTGTCGGGGTTTCTCAATTCGGTGCAGGTGTTTACCACCGGCACGAAAGACACCTTCGATAATATGAACATTCTCGACCGCGTGGAGGGCACGGGCAACATCATCTCGACCTCCCAGCTGGTCGACAAGACCTGGTCCACCGTGACGTTCGATTTTCGGCCGTACAACATCGCCGTCAAAGCCGGCGATGTGCTGGCCTTTGAAATTTTTGGCAAGTCCGAGGGCGACATGCAGGTCGTGGAGTATTACGGCGTCAACAACTCAGCGTGGAACGACAGCTACACCGGCGGCAGCGACTTCTTCATCAATCCCGACTTCGGCTATACCACCTTCACGCCCAATCCGATCGACGCCTATTTCGTGAGCACGGTCGATAACGGCGTGCCGGCCGTGCCCGAACCATCGCACTACGCCATGCTGGCGCTGGGACTGCTGTGCGTAGGCGCGCTGGCAAGCCGGCGGCGCGCCTGACACGCATCCCCGTGCCGATGCGATAGGCTGCGTCGGCACGTAGCGCGCAGCGCCCCGTGCGGTGGCGTTGCGCGGTGCTTTTTGTAAAATCCTTGTTACATATTTGTCAATTGGCGACACTGCGCTCCCGTCTACTCCACCGACACAAGACCGCCATGATCGCACCCTCGCACTCCGCTCAACTGCGCTTGCTGCGCACCAGCGCCGCCGCCATCCTGCTCACGCTGACCGCCGGCTGCGGCAACGACGACAACACAGCGTCCGAACCGGGGCCTGGCTACGCCGCCGAGATCCGCCGCACCGCTTACGGCATTGCGCACATCAAGGCCAATGATGACGGCGGCCTCGGCTACGGCATCGGCTACGCCTACGCGCAAGACAATATCTGCCTGATGGCCGAGCGCATCGTCACCGCCAACGGCGAACGCGCCAAGTATTTCGGTGCCGACGCGCGCGGCGCGACCGAGGACACGGCTCCCAACCTGGCATCGGACTACTTCTATCGCCTGATCAACGAACCGGAAGCGGTGGCTATCGCCTGGCGCGAACAGCCGGCGCCCATGCGCGCGCTGGTCGAAGGCTATGTGGCCGGCTACAACCAGTACCTCGACGAGCGCGGCAAGGCCGGCTTGCCGGATGCCTGCAAGAACGGCGCCTGGGTGCGCAGCATGACCACCAGCGACATGGTGAAAATCGTGCGCCGCTATGCCGCCGAAGGCGCGGGCAGCCATTTCATCGAGATGCTGCTCGCCGCCGCGCCGCCGGGCACGACCGGAGCACCGGCATCGTCGCGCTCGGCCTTCCCGCGCCGCGGCGGCCCCAGCGCGGTCGATCCGCAATACTGGCAACAGCAGCACGCCCGCACCGGCAGCAACGGCGTGGCGCTGGGTAAAGATGCCACCGAGAACGGACAAGGCATGCTGCTGGCCAATCCGCATAACTGGTGGAAGGGCGACTTGCGCTTCTACCAGTTGCACCTGACCATTCCGGGCAAGCTCGATGTGATGGGTGCCTCGCTTGGCGGCATGCCGATGGTCAGCATCGGCTTCAACAAGGACGTGGCCTGGACCCACACCAACAACACCTCCAGCCACTTCACCCTGCACCAGTTGCAGCTCGACCCGCTCGATCCGACCCGGTATGTGGTCGACGGCAAGGTCCAGACCATGACGCGCAAGCGGGTCGACGTCGAGGTGCGCCAGGCCGACGGCAGCCTGGCCATGCGCAGCCATGATTTTTACCAGACCCCGCTGGGCGTGGTAATGCATCTGCCGAACATGCTGGAATGGAACCGCAAGAACGCCTACACCCTGCTCGACGCCAACATGGGCAATCACCGCATGCTGGAACAATGGCGCGCGATGAACAGCGCACGCAGCCTGGGCGAGCTGCGCGAAGGCATCGACCGCATCGTCGGCTTGCCATGGGTGAACACCGTGGCGGTGGACAAGGATGGCAAGACCTTGCTGATGGACGTGACCGTGGTGCCGAACGTACCGCTGGCCAAGGAAAAAGCCTGTGTGCCGGCCGCGTTCAGGGAGTTGGCGGCCGGCGGCGTGCTGGTGCTTGACGCCTCGACCAGCGCCTGCAATCCCGGCAATGACCCGGCCGCGCCCCAGAGCGGCATTTTCGCCGGGGCCAGCCTGCCGCGCCTGGAACGCGACGATTACGTCCAGAACTCGAACGACAGCGCCTGGCTGAGCAATCCGGCGGCGCCGCTGACCGGCTTCCCCTCGATCGTCAGTATCGACGCGCAGGAACAAAGCGGGCGCACGCGGATCGGCATTTCCCAGTTGCAGGCGCGCCTGGCGGGCACGGACGGCCTGGCCGGACGGCGCATGTCGGTGAGCCAGCTGCAAGGGCTGTTGTTCAGCAACCGCGCCTACTACGCCAGCCAGAACATGGCCGACATGCTGCGCGCCTGCGACGGCGCTCGACTGGCGGCGGCGGCCGACGGCACGATGGTCGACCTGACGCTGCCCTGCGCCAGGCTGCGCACCTGGGACCACACGGCCAACCTGGACGCCAATATCGGCTTCGGCTACTTCTCCAGCATGTGGGACCAGCTGTACGGCACGCCCCTGTTCTGGGCCGTGCCCTTCAACCCGGCCGATCCGGTCAACACGCCGCGCGGCCTGCGCCTGGACGACGCGGCCAGCATGACCACGCTGCGCACCGCCCTGGCCACCGCAGTGCTCGAGATGGAAGCGAACGGCTGGGGGCTCGATACCACCTGGGGCCAGTTGCAGCAGAGCGAGCGCGGCGGCAAACGCATTCCGATCCACGGCGGGCGCTACCAGTACGGCATCTACAACGTGATTGCCAGCGATCCGCTGGCCGGCGGGGGGCGCGAGGCGACCGAAGGCAGCAGTTACGTGCAGACCGTGATGTTCGACCGCAACGGCCCGCAGGCGCAAGCCGTGCTCGCTTATGGCCAGTCGGTCGACCCGGCGTCGCCCCACTACTCCGACCAGACCGAGCTGTATTCGCGTAAAACCTGGCCTACCCTGCCTTTTACGGAAACGCAGATCGCGGCCGATCCGGCGTACAAGCGTATTGCCATCAGCCACAAGGGCAAAGCAAGGCAGTAACGCACAAACAACACACACGTTGCTTAATAAAAATTAAATGTTTTTAAAAAGGCATTTTTGATAGGGCTGTGTTAAGTTATGGTTACTTTCATTGGAGTGAAACGATGATGAAAAACCTGTTCGTGGCGTGTGTGTGTTTCCCTCTGCTGCTGGCAGCCTGCAACGGGCCGCTCGACGTCACGCTGGCCGAGAGCGGCGACCCGGTCAAGGGCAAGGCAGTGAAAGATGCCTTGTCGCCGGAAGAAGCCGAGCTGCTTGTTTCCTACGTCGCGCAGCATACGATGGCGCAGGACATCGATTACAAGATGACCGTCAAACAAGCCATCGCGGCGCGCCGCAAGGAACTCGCCGGCAACCAGAAGTAAGCTCCCCGCCGTACCGGGGCCGCCCGCTGGCGGCCCCAATCGGAATCGCCGATAATGCCCGGACGCGCCTTGTGCGCGCCACCGGCACGTCCCTGACGGGTACGTCCCTGTTCACCTCCCTCACCGAGAAACCCCATGCGTTTTCTTGTTTTATTGCTCGCCATCGGCCTGGCCGGATGCGGCACCATGCACATCGAAGAGAAAAATTTCATCCATCCCGACCGCAAGGACGCGCCCGCGCTGGCGCGCGCCGATGTCGCGGCGCTGCTGCCCGCCTACAGCGTGACCGAGGAAACGGTCGCCACGCCCGACGGCGCCACCCTGCGCGGGGTGTATCTGGCGCGTGCCGGCGCGGCCATCACCGTGCTCTACTTCGGCGGCAACGCCTTCCACCTCGACCAGCATGCGCGCGGCGTGCTGCCGCTGCTGGCCGCCTGCGGCAGCAATGTGGCCGTGTTCGACTACCGCGGCTATGGCCGCAGCAGCGGCGTGCCGACGGTGGAAAACATGCGGGCCGACGCGCTGCGCGTGTTCGACCATGTCAATGCCATCAATCCGGGCAAGGTGGCCGTGCATGGCCAGTCGCTGGGCAGCTTCATGGCGGCCTACGTGGCGAGCCAGCGGCCGGTTGCCAGGGGCATGGTGCTCGAAGCGACCGCCACCACCGTGCAGGAATGGACCGACGCCAACGTGCCCTGGTATCTGAAGCTGTTTTTGAAAGTGGACGTGGCCGACACGCTGCGCGGCGTGGATAACCAGGCGCTCGTCAGGGCCTGGCATGGTCCCAGCCTGGTGCTGTCGGGCGAGAAGGACCAACTGATCCCGGTGGCGATGTCGCGCAAGGTGTACGACGCGATCCCGGGTGAGACCAAGCAGTGGCATGTGGCCAAAGGAGCGAGCCACAACGGCATCCTGGCGCATCCCGACGTGGGCCCGGTGTACTGCGACTTTGTGCGCAAGCTGTAGGCCGACGCCAGTGGCAATCGCGCCGTCTGCGTTCTCGTCAGTCAGGTATCAAGCCAGCAACGCCTGTACTTGACGGAATAATTCAGGCTCGATCTGCCGCGCCTGGATGGCGAAATTAAGCTGTTTGGCGATCGACGCCACCTCAAGCGTACCCGGCTCGATCGGGTAAGTCCCGCGCGGCATCATCCAGCGAAGAACATCATCGAGGTGCCATAAGGTTGTACTTCCTGCATGCACCGGCACGGGAAAGGTTTCGGCGTTGTTGTAGGCCAGCTTGCGCATGTTTTGGCGACTTACCTCGGCAAACTCCGCAATGTCAGTGAGTCCCACCAGATCGGGGCGTACTTCAATAAGCACTGCTGTGGGAATGGCGCGCCTGACATCGGCAAGTGCACTGGTCATGGCGGCAAACGCGTTGTCAGCATGGCGGATGAATTCCAGGGCGACTCGCCCCGGGTGGCCGATACCGACCAAGGCATCGGTGCAGCCCTCCTCGCCCAGACGCTCGACAATCTCGTGTTGATCGTTATCGTCGCTAGACAATTGATAAGTGAGTTCAAAGAGAAAATTCATAACTACTCCTTTAAGGAATCGTCATCGTTGCTTTGCTTGTGGACGATGCAATTATCGACTGCCCGCTTTAACGTCCTGGCGTGGTCGCCAGTGCTTTTCGGCGTGCTCCACACCGACGTAATGCAATATTTGTGTCCCCGGCACGCTGCATCGTTATAGGGACAGAACATCTCTCCCCAGATGTGACTGCCACCGACTTTTATGCGCCAACCGTTTGCTTCAGCATGTTTGAGAGCATGCTCGATCTCCTTCTTGGGGTGGGACCTGCGCGCCATGTGCGTTTCTCCGATTGTCGCCACCAAAAATCCGGTTGTCAATCGACAACCAGCATTTGATTCGCTGCGAACGCCCTGCCTTTGGCGTACGTCAGGAACAAGCGTTCGATGGTGGCATCGGGTATGGGCAATTCGACACGAGAAAGATCAAAAAAAAACGGACGGGACCCGAAGGCGCCGTCCGTTTTTTGAGTGACCGCAAACAGGTCAGCTGACGATCGTCTGGTGCTCGTCACCTTCGCGCGCGCGGATGACGCCGATGCGCGAGACCTTCTCGCCGGCGGCCTGCAACTGGGCAAACGCCGCATCGGCATTTTCTTTCGACACGATGACGATCATGCCGATGCCGCAGTTGAACACGCGGTGCATTTCAGCGTCGGCCACGCCGCCGTGCTGCTGCAGCCACTGGAACAGCGGCGGCATGGTCCATGCCTTCGAATCGAGCACTGCCGTCAGCCCTGGCTGCAGCACGCGCGGCACGTTTTCGACCAGACCGCCGCCGGTGATGTGCACCATGCCTTTGACTTCCATCGATTCCATCAGCGCCAGCAGCGGCTTGACGTAAATACGGGTCGGCTCCATCAGCACGTCGGCCAGCGGGCGGCCGTGGAAGTCGGCGTTCAGGTCCGGCTTGGCCACTTCAATGATCTTGCGCACCAGCGAGTAACCATTCGAGTGCACGCCCGACGATGCCAGGCCCAGCACCACGTCGCCCGGCGTGATCTTGGTGCCGTCGATGATTTTCGATTTTTCCACCGCGCCGACCGCGAAACCGGCCAGGTCGTACTCGCCGGCCGGGTACATGCTCGGCATTTCCGCCGTTTCGCCGCCGATCAGCGCGCAACCAGCCTGCTCGCAGCCCTGGGCGATACCCTTGACGACGGCGGTGGCGGTCGGCACGTCGAGCTTGCCGCACGCGAAGTAATCGAGGAAGAACAGCGGCTCGGCGCCCTGCACCAGGATATCGTTGACGCTCATGGCGACCAGGTCGATGCCGACCGTGTCATGGCGGTTCAGTTCGAACGCGAGCCTGAGTTTGGTGCCCACGCCGTCGGTGCCGGACACCAGTACCGGCTCCTTGAACTTCTTGCTGATCTCGAACAGCGCGCCGAAACCGCCGATGCCGCCCATGACGCCTTCGCGCATGGTTTTCTTGGCAAACGGCTTGATCGCTTCGACCAGGGCGTCTCCGGCATCGATATCGACACCGGCGTCGCGGTAGGAGAGGGAAACATTAGAAAGTTGGCTCATGGTGTATTTGGCAGCGGAGGCGGTAAAATAGAAGGCGGCGAACCGATTCGAGCCGCGGGCGGCCAAAACTGGTCAATCCGCTATTTTATCAAAATGCCCCGTCCTAAGCCGATTTAACCCACATTACAACAATAAGATGCTTTTTTTCACAGTCACGGCACCCCAGCACAGCGTCGGCACCCTGCCAGCACCATCACCACCACCACGATGTGCGTGGCAGCTTCTATAATGCCTGATGTATACGACGGCGCAAGAATGAACTCATGAAACAGCTGGTACTCGATTTGGGCGCAGAGCAGGCGCACAGCCTCGATACCTTCGAGGTAGGGCAAAATGCCGAACTGGCGCATCTGATGCACCAGTTCGCGGAGCGTCGTTCGCGCGAACATTTCGCCTACCTGTGGGGCGAAACCGGCGCCGGCAAGACCCACCTGCTGCAGGCGCTGGCGGCCACGCCGCGCTCGCGCTACATCGCCTGCGACGCCCCCGAATCCGAATTCACGTACGCGCCCGAGACCACCCTGTACCTGCTCGACGACTGCGAGAAGCTCTCGCCCCAGGCCCAGATCGACGCTTTTGCCCTGTTCAACCAGATCCGCGAACACGGCGCCTACATGGTCAGCACCGGGCCGGTGCCACCGGTGGTGCTGCCGGTGCGCGAAGACCTGCGCACGCGCATGGGATGGGGCCTGATCTACCAGATTCACGGCCTGGCCGACGAACAGAAGATCGCCGCGCTCACGCATGCCGCCGAAGCGCGCGGTTTGACCTTGTCGGCCAGCGTGTTACCCTATCTGCTGTCCCATTTCAAGCGCGACATGCGCTCCCTGTCGACGATGCTAGACGCACTCGATCAGTATTCCCTCGAAACCCAGCGACCGGTCACCCTGCCGTTGCTGCGCGATTTACTATTACAAGCCAACCCGCAAGCGGACACCAAAGAATGAAGAACCTGGCGCTGTTTGACCTGGACCATACCCTGCTGCCGATCGATTCGGACCACGAATGGGGCGAATTTTTAGTCCGCACCGGCGCCGTCGATCCCGTCGAATTCAAGCGCCGCAACGACGAATTTTATGCCCAGTACCAGGCCGGCACGCTCGACCCGGTCGAATACCTCGAATTCGCGCTCGGCACCCTGGCGCGCTTTCCGCGCAAGGAGCTCGACGCCATGCACGCGCAGTTCATGGCCGAAGTGATCGAACCGGCCATCCTGCCGCGCGCGCGCGAGCTGCTCCAACAGCACCTTGATGCCGGCGACCTGGTGGCCATCATCACCGCCACCAACCGCTTCGTCACCGCGCCGATCGCCAGGGCGCTGGGCGTGGAGCACCTGATCGCCGCGGTGCCCGAAGAAGATGCCGACGGCAACCTGACCGGCAAACTGGTAGGGGTGCCGACATCGGGCGCCGGCAAGGTCACCCACACCCACGCCTGGCTGGCGCAGGTGGGCACGCCACTGGATGGCTTCGGGCGCAGCCACTTCTACAGCGATTCCCACAACGATATCCCCCTACTGTCCGTCGTCACCCATCCTGTCGCGACCAACCCGAACGCCGTGCTGGCGACCCACGCCACACGCCTTGGCTGGCCTTTACTCCATCTATTCAATGATTAAAAAATTCATCCGCAAAATGCTCGGCGTCAAAGAGAAGCAGCCAGTGCGCGACCTGACCGAACCCATCATCCTGGGCGCGGCGGAGCACGGGATCGATCCCAAGCTGCTGTCGTCGAACGCGATCCGCGTGACCCAGACATTGCAGGAGGCGGGCTTCAAGGCGTTCGTGGTGGGCGGCGCCGTGCGCGACCTGCTGCTGGCGGTCAAACCGAAGGACTTCGACATCGCCACCGATGCCACGCCCGAACAGGTCAAGCGCCTGTTCCGGCGCGCCTTCATCATCGGCAAGCGCTTCCAGATCGTGCACGTGATGTTCGGTTCCGACCTGCTGGAGGTAACCACCTTCCGCGGCGCCGGCGAGTCCAGCGCACCCAAGGACGAACACGGACGGGTCCTGCGCGACAATAACTTCGGCCCCCAGCACGAAGACGCCATGCGGCGCGACTTCACCATCAACGCCATGTACTACGATCCGGCCACGCAGGTGGTGCTGGACTACCACGGCGGCATTGCCGACATCCGCGACAAGACCCTGCGCATCATCGGCCAGCCCGAAGCGCGCTACCGCGAAGACCCGGTACGCCTGTTGCGCGTGGTGCGCTTCGCCGCACGCCTGGGCTTCACCATCGAGCCGCATACGCGCGAACCGATCCCTGTCATGGCGCCGTTGATCAACAACGTGCCGGCCGCGCGCGTGTTCGACGAAATGCTCAAGCTGCTCATGAGCGGCCACGCGCTGGCCTGCCTGCAGCAGCTGCGCAAGGAAGGCCTGCATCACGGCCTGCTGCCGCTGCTCGACGTGGTGCTGGAGCAGCCGATCGGCATGAAGTTCGTCACCCTGGCGCTCGAATCGACCGACAACCGCGTCAAGGCCGGCAAGGGCGTCTCGCCCGGCTTCCTGTTTGCGTCGCTGCTGTGGCACCAGGTGGTCGAGAAATGGACCGCCTACCGCGCGGCAGGCGAGTCGCCGATTCCGGCGCTGCACCTGGCGGCCGACGACGTGCTCGATTCGCAGACCGAAAAACTGGCCCTGCAGCGCAAGATCGGTTCGGACATGCGTGACATCTGGTCGATGCAGCCGCGTTTCGAGCGGCGCAACGGCAAGGCCCCGTACAAGCTGCTGGAACACCCGCGCTTTCGCGCCGGCTACGACTTCCTGCTGCTGCGCTGCGAGTCGGGCGAGATCGAGATGGAAATCGGCGAATGGTGGACCGCCTTTTATGAAGGGGACGCGGTCGAACGCGAAACCCTGCTCACCACCGCCGTGGCGGCACCGGCCGGCGCCAAGCGCAAGCGAGCGCCGCGCCGCGCGCCGCGCAACCGCGCCAGCGGCGACGGCGGCGACACCGCCACCACCAGCACCACCGGCAGCACCAGCGGCGACGAATGATCGCGTACGTCGGCATCGGCGCCAACCTGGGCGACGCGCGCGCCAACGTGACCGACGCCCTGGCGCGCCTGGCCGCGCTGGACGGCAGCCGCCTGCTGGCGCAATCGTCGGCCTGGCGCACCGCGCCGATCGACTCCTCGGGCGACGACTACATCAACGCGGTCGCCTGCATCGACACGAATCTGAGCGCGCAAGCCCTGCTGGCCGCGCTGCAGGCGATCGAACTGGCGCACGGGCGCGAACGGCCCTACCGCAACGCCCCGCGCACCCTCGACCTCGACATCCTGCTGTACAACGACGAACGGATCGACACGGCCAGCCTGCAGGTGCCGCATCCGCGCATGATCGAGCGCGCATTCGTGCTGGTGCCGCTGCTGGAAATCGCACCCGATATCGAGGTGCCGGGAAGTGGCCCGGCACGCGATTACCTGGCCGCCGTCGCCGGCCAGGCCATCGAACGACTGAACTGATATGCAGATTCCGATTTTTGTGCAGACCGCGGGCCTGCTGGTCCTGTCGAACATCTTCATGACGATTGCCTGGTATGGCCACCTGAAGAACATGTCGAGCAAGGCGTGGTGGTATGCGGCGCTGGTCAGTTGGGCCATCGCCCTGTTCGAATACCTGCTGCAGGTGCCGGCCAACCGCCTCGGCCATACGCAATACAGCCTGGCGCAGCTCAAGATCCTGCAGGAAGCCATCACCCTGACGGTGTTCGTCCCGTTCGCGATGTTCTACATGGGCGAACCGTTCAAGCTCGATTACGTATGGGCCGGGCTATGCCTGGTCGGCGCCGTCTACTTCATCTTCCGCAGCTGACCGGCACATGCCTGCGCTTGGCTGTAACGATGCGGCGCGCAGGCAGATAAAATCGATACGCCGGACCGATTTTGCGGGAAGCGGGAGAGACATCGGCCTTCCGTACAATCCGGGCAGCCTCTGTTCGCCTGTCATCAACAATCTTGCATCGATCGCGCGCGCCCCTGCATGCAATGCGTCGGCAAGAGGGAACGCCGCATCATTTCCACTGCGTCTTGCGCTGACGCTTCCAGCAGCGTTGTCGGTTGTGGAGGTGGCTATTGACGGTTTCGTATCCGTGTGGAAAACAACGAGAACAACCGTTGTCGTTCCCAATCATTACCCGGGAGACACTTGTTCCGGATATTTTTCGGGGAAAATCCGCCAAGCCGTATTCGTTGTACCCGTAGGCATTTATCAGGCGTGCATGTCGTTTCACTGTACTCTCCATTAGTTAATAACCTAATGAAGAGCGCCTTTTGCAATTGCCTTGAGCACGTCAAAAATCCTTTGAAGTTTGGTGCATCCACCTTGGCGCCCATTGTATTCGGCGCGCCTGTTCCTGCTTGCCCTTTGATGATAACTATTTCATCCGACACGGTCAACGCTCATGGTTTGCCGCGCCGCACCAATCCCCAAGGCCGGCCTGAGCGTGCCAGGCGCGCTCGACCTCATCTCCCCCAGCCGATCCAAGCACATTACGGCGGTTGAGATTACACTATGCGCCGTTGCGACCATTTTGATATCAAAGGACTATTATGAGCGGTTATCTGCAGGGTAAGGACATGGCGGGCGGCGACACTCCGGCGCCTGTCAAACCGGTGGTGACGAAGGCGGTGACGATTCCTTCGCTGAACGCGATGCGTGCTTCGGGCGCCAAGATCACGATGCTGACCTGCTACGACGCCAGCTTTGCGACCTTGATGGACCGCTGCGGCGTGGAAGTGCTGCTGATCGGCGATTCGCTGGGCATGGTCTGCAATGGACATCAATCGACCTTGCCGGTGACGGTGGCCGAGATCGCGTACCACACCGCCGCTGTCGCGCGCGGCAACAAGAGCGCGATGGTACTGGCCGATATGCCTTTCGGCAGCTACGGCACGCCGGAAGCGGCGTTCAACAACGCCGTGCAGCTGATGCAGGCTGGCGCGCACATGGTCAAACTCGAGGGCGGTGCGTGGCTGGCCGAGACGATCCGCTTTTTGACCGACCGCGCGGTGCCGGTGTGCGCGCACCTGGGGCTCACGCCGCAGTCGGTGCACCAGCTGGGTGGCTACAAGGTGCAGGGCAAGAGCATCGAAAGCGCGGCCCAGCTCAAGGCCGATTCGCTGGCGCTGGAAGCCGCTGGTGCGGCAATTGTACTGTTCGAGGCGATTCCCAGCGCCTTGGGCAAGGAGTTGACCGAGGCGCTGAAAGTGCCGACGATTGGCATCGGCGCGGGGCCGGACTGTTCGGGCCAGGTGCTGGTGATGCACGATATCCTGGGCGTTTTCCCGGGGCGCAAAGCGCGCTTCGTGAAGAACTTCATGGACGGGCAGACCAGCATCGATGCCGCCGTCAGCGCGTATGTTAACGCGGTCAAGGATGGCAGTTTTCCGGCGCTGGAGCACTGTTTCTAAGCCACCGCACCCCACTCCGTCGTTCCGGGCATTGCCAGGAACGACGGGGATTAGCGCAATCCGTACCGCTTCATTTTATTCAACAGCCCCACCCGCGAAATCCCCAACTGCTTGGCCGCATGCGTGTGGTTGTGCGCCGTCTCATCAAGCGCGGCGACGATCAGGCGCTTTTCCAGCGCCGCTACCTGCGCATCGAGCAAGCCATCCCCCTCCACCGCCACCGGCGCGGCCGCTTCGCCGCAGGCCAGCGCCAGGTCGTCGACCGTGATCACATCGGCACTCCCCGCCAGTGCCGCCGCCGTCGACACCGAATGCTGCAGCTCGCGCACATTGCCCGGCCAGTTCCTCGACACCACCCACTCCAGCGCGTCCGGCGCCAGCCGCTTGGGCGGGGACAGCCTGGCCGCCACCGCCTGCACGATCAGCGCCACATCCTCGGCCCGTTCGGCCAGCGCCGTGGTCCTGACCTGGATGCCTTTGAGCCGATAAAACAAATCATCGCGAAACGATTTTTCCTCGACCATCGCCGCCAGGTCGCGGTTGGTCGCCGCCACCACGCGCACATCGACCCGTGTTTCGCTGCGCGCGCCGACCGCGAAAAAACTCCCGGCCTGCAAAAAGCGCAGCAGCTTGACCTGCATCGCCAGCGGCATGTCGCCGATCTCGTCGAGGAACAGGGTGCCGCCGTTGGCCGCCGCGATCAAGCCGATGCGGTCGCGGTCCGCCCCCGTGAAGCTGCCCTTGCAGTGCCCGAACAACTCGCTCTCGAACAGCTCCGCCGGAATCGCACCGCAGTGCACCGCCACGAACGGCTTGGCGCTGCGCTTGCCGTTGGCGTGCAGCGCGCGCGCCACCAGTTCCTTGCCGGTGCCGCTCGGCCCCGTGATCATCACCGGCACCTCGGTCGGGCCGATGCGCCGGATCAGCGCGCGCAGGTCGCGCAGGTCGGTGCTGATGCCGATCAGGCCCATGGTGGCGTCGCTTGGTTCGGCGCGGGCGCGCCACTCGGCCAGCTCGCGTTCCAGGCGGCGCTTGGTCAGCGCGCGCTCGACCACCACCCGCAGCAGGTCCGGGTCGAGCGGCTTGGGTAAAAAGTCCCAGGCACCGGCGGCCATCGCGCGCAAGGCCAGTTCGCGGTCTGCGTGGCCGGTCATCACCACCACCGGCGCCGCGGCCAGGCCGGGCAGCAGCGCCAGCCCTTCATCGGGGCGGAACGATGGCGGCAGCGCCAGGTCGAGCAGCACCAGGTCGAAGGTGTGGTCAGCGCACAGCGCCAGCACCTGTTCGCTTGACGCTGCGACCTTGACGTCGTAGCCAAGGCTGGCCAGCCAGTTGCCGCACAGGCGCTGGAAGGCGGGTTCGTCGTCGACGAGAAGAATGCGTTCGGTAGTCATGGCGAGCCTGGTAAAAGAAGTTCAAAGCAGCAGTTCCAGCCAGCCCGTTCGCCCAGCCTGACGCTGCCGCCGTGGGCCTCGACCAGGCGCCTGACGATCGCCAGGCCAAGGCCGGTGCCGCCGGGACGGCGCGTGGTGAAGGGCTGGAACAGGTCGGCGGCCAGATCGGCGGGCACGCCCGGGCCGTTGTCGCACACGCGCAGCAGTACCCAGCCATCGGCCTGCGCTTCGGCGGCGACCAGGATGCGCGGGTCCGGGCGGCCGCGCAGCATGGCCATGGCGTTGCCAATCAAGTTGCCGAGGATTTGTTCGCCGCGCATCGGGTCGATGTGCAGGCACAGGGCCTCGTCCACATCGAGCGCGATGGCTTGCGAGGGATGGCCGGCGGCGACCCGCTGCACCAGTTCGGCCACGGGCACACGCTGGCGGTTCAGGCGCACTTCGCCCGAATAACTGAGCAAGTCCTGGATCAGATGGTCGGCGCGCTCGATCTGGGCGCGGATCTCGGCGCGCACCTCCGCCGGCGCCATCACCGCCGCCATGCTGATGATGTTGAGCGGGTTGCGCAGTTCGTGCGCTACCGTCGCCGCCAGGCCGCCCAGTTCCAGCAGGTGGGCCTGCTGCAGGCGCTCCTTTTCGTGCTCCGCATAGCGCAGCAACTGGTCCAGCCGCGCCGCCGCAGCCGCCAGCAGGGCGCCGAACACTTCGCCCACCCGGGTCACGCTCGGGGTCGCGCCTTCCCACTCCATCAGGTCACTGCGCCAGTGCGGCGCCTCGCCTTCCTTGCCGGCGGCGAGATAGCAGTGCACGCCCGGCTTGCCCGCGGCGTCGCCGGCCTGCCTGGCGTCGCCCAGCACCACCCGCATCGGCTGGCGCAGGTGCGCACCGAGGGTGGACGCCGCGATGCGCTCGAGCTCCTGCCAGCTGCTGGCGGCGTCGAGCCGCAGGCGCCAGTCGGCCAGCACGCCCGCTTCCAGATGCGCGCCGGGGAACACCAGCCGCTCCATGGCGCGGCGCGACGGGCCTTCCAGCACCAGCATCACGCCCAGCATCGCGGTGCCGAGCAGCCATAGCTGCCACAGGGGCATGGCGGCCAGCGGCGCGAAGCCGGTGCGCGCGGCCACGCTGAGCAGCAGGCTGGCCAGGGCCACCGTGATGGCCATCAGCACCAGCCAGGCCAGCAGGCGATTGGCCCACAGGTTCACCACCATCAGGTCGTAGCGCAGGATGCCGAACACCAGCAGCAGCGCGTAGCCCGGCAGCAGGATCACGCTGTAGGGGAAGATGTCGATCCCGAGCGAGGCGTTGAGGAACATCAGCGAGGCGCCCGATCCCCAGACGCCCGCAAACCAGATCGCCAGGATCTTGCCGCGCTGTTTGGGCGCTGCCGCCGGCCACGCCGCCAGCAGCAGCAGGTAGGCCCAGACGCTGATCGAGCTGACGACAATGCCGGGTATCCAGCCCCACACCGGGAAAAAGTAGTAGCGCCGGAAGCCCAGCCAAGGCGCCAGCGTGCCCATGTCGAGCAGCTGGATCAGCACGAGGGTCGCGATGCCGAGCAGGTAGACCGCCAGCAGCTGGCGCGGGCGGTCGCGCTGCAGGAAGCGGAACACGAAGTGCAGGAAGAACACCGCGTTGATCGGGCCGCAGTTGACCAGCCGTTTGCCCAGCGCGGCCACGCTGTCGTCGCCCAGGTGCATGCCCAGCTGCCCCAGCGCCCAGCAGCCGATACCGACGCAGAACAGCGCCAGCGGCTTGATGCCGCTCTGGTGCGGCGCCTTGGCCCACAGCCAGGCTGCCAGTCCCAGGCTGATGCAACTCTGGAACACCAGGGAGAAATAGTAAACGCGATAAATGTCCATGGGCCCAAGTGTAAGGCAGCTTGATAGTTGCAACGGGCTAACTATATAGCAAGTTGACAGCCAGTGCGTATCGCTTGGCAATTTTCTGTTTAAAAACAGCAGCTTAGAGATCGCGGCGCGGGTGGCATGCGGCTTGCGTATTGATGAGTAGTACGGCGCAGGCCGGAACGACTCAGCAAAGGCATCGAAGCATCATGAAAACACTGAATTTCTCCGGCATCGACGCGCTGGTGCCATCCAAAATCATCTGGATGCGGGTCAACCGCGTGCTGGCATGGGCCTTGATCGTCTCGCCGCTGGCGCAGTGGGCACTCGGAACCTCGTTCATGCGCGGGCTGGCGCTCGACCTGGTGATTCTGGTGGCGCATGCGGCGATGTCGCTGGCCTTGTTCGGCGTGCCCAAAGCGCCGGCGCGCCGCTTCAGCGCGGCAATGCACGTCTTCGGCCGGCAGCCGCCAGGCCTGAGTCCGCGCAACCGGTTTCTATTGAGCGGTTACCGGCTCGGATTGGCGCTGGTGTCTTTGGCGCTGGGGTCGGCGCTGATCGTGGCGCTGCGCCTCATGCCCTCCTACCTCGCCTACGTGGGGTTGCTCTGGATTGTTGCCGTTCCATCGTCCGTGATCGTTTTCTGGCCGCTCCTGCGCATGCCGGTGACGCTGTTCCAGCACCTCGAAGCGTCCATCGTCCAGGCGTTGCGGCGCTGGGGCATGCGCCAGAACGCGGACAGCGTGGCCATCTTGATCGTCATTGTCTTTTTCATGTCGTCCTTCATTAACCTGATCAGGTAGTCACCATCATGTTTGCCTTCGCCGCAGCACCGAATCACTTCGTTTTCCCGTCACTGACAAGGCGCAATGCCGGCATGCCGCAACTGGGCACGCTCGACGACGACCTGCTGACGGTCGCCACGTGGCAGCGCATCGCCCTCGCCGCCCTGCCCGCGCTGACGCTGGCCGCGTTCGCAGTGCTGTACGCGCACGGTGCTTATCTGGCGCTGCCGGTGGTGATGCTGATGCACTTCGTGGTCACGGTGGCCTACCTGCACGACGTGGCGCACGGCTCGGCGGGCCTCGATGCGCGCGCCACGCACTGGGCGCTGTTCATCGTCAGCGTACTGGTGCTGCAAAGCGGGCATGCATTCCGCTACACGCATCTGCACCACCATGCCCACTGCCTGGAAGATGACGACCTGGAAGGCGCACCGGCACGCGGCGGCCTGCTCGGCGCGCTGCTTTGCGGCCCGCTGTACCTGCCCCGCCTGTGGCGCGAATCGCTGCGCAAGATCCGGGCGGCGCGCGACCGGCGCTGGATGGTCGCCGAACTGGCCACCGCGTTGGCGCTGGCGCAGCTGGCCCTGTGGCTGACACGCTGGAGCAACGGGCCGCTGGTCTACGCCGCCATGGCCTGGATCGGCGGCTGGTTCTATCCGCTGGCGACGGCTTATCTGCCACACTACAAACCGGGCAGCAAGCCGCTCGAACAGGCCCGCACCATGCGCGGCGCCATCGTTCCGGCGCTGTTCATGAACCTGACTTACCACCTAGAGCATCATCTGTATCCGCAAGTGCCGACGATGAATCTGCGGCGCCTGTCGCGCCGGCTCGACCCGCATTTCGAGGCGCGCGGACTGCGGCCGACGCAGGTGTACTGAGCGTCGCGCCGGCGGCTAAACATATCGCCAGCATCGCCGATACCGATTCAAACTCTTCGGCCGGGCCATGCGCGCGCAATACCTCGGGCGGCGCATATCCCCACGCCACGGCGCCGAACGCCACGCCTGCCTTCGTGGCCGCGTCGGCATCGGTGCCCTGGTCGCCGACGTACAGCGCGTCGCCCGCGTCAACCTGGCATTGCCTGGCCACCTTGCGGATGCGCGAGGCTTTGCCGAAGACCGACATGCCGCACTCGAAACGGCTGAACAGCCCACTTAACTCCGGCCCGAGCACGCAACGCACATTCTGCTCCGAGTTGGACGACACCACCGCCAGCACGACGCCGGCGTCAGCCAGCGCCAGCAAGGCATCGGCCACGCCGCCGAACAGGGCAATGCTGTCCGCATTCTCGCTCATCAAGCCGATGAAGCTTTTCGCGACCACCGGCATTTTCCAGGCAGGCATGCCGATGTAGCGCATGATCTCGCGCGTGCCCATGCTGCGCATCAGCGCCACCTGATCGCCCTCGATGCGCGTGAGACCATGCTTGTCCGCCAGGCCGTTGTACACGCTCTGGAAGAAAGGGAACGAGTCGGCCAGGGTACCGTCGAAGTCGAAAATGACCAGCCGGTACTTCAGGCGCGGGGCTGCTGTGCGCTCATCCAATCTGGATCCATGTGGTTTTCAGTTCCGTGTACTTGTCGAAAGCGTGCAGCGATTTATCGCGCCCGTTGCCCGACTGCTTGACGCCGCCGAACGGCACCGTGATGTCGTCGCCATCGTACTGGTTCACGTGCACCGTTCCGGCGCGCAGGGCGCGCGCGGTCTTGATCGCGCGGCTCAGATCGGCCGTCCACACGGCTGCCTGCAAGCCGTACTGGGTCGAATTGGCCTGGCGCACGGCGTCGTCGATGTCGGTGAAACTGAGCACCGACAGCACCGGTCCGAAGATCTCTTCGCGCGCGATGCTCATGCTGCCGTCGACCTGGTCGAACAGCGTCGGCGCCACGTAGAAGCCGCCGCTGTCGGTACGTGCGGCCACGCCGCCGGCCAGCAGCTTGGCGCCGGCCTGCTTGCCCTGCTCGATGTAGCCCATCACGGTCTTCATCTGGGCCGCATCGACGATGGCGCCCATGATGGTGGCCTCGTCGAGCGGGTCGCCCGGCGCAAAATCGGGCACCAGCGCCAGCGCTTTTTCAAGAAAGGCATCCTTGATCGAGGCCTCGACGAACAGGCGCGAAGGCGCATTGCAGCTTTCGCCCTGGTTGAAGTAGATCGAGCCGACGGCCGCGCTCACCGCCGCATCGAGATCGGGACAGTCGGCGCAGACGATGTTGGCCGATTTGCCGCCCAATTCGGTCCAGGCGCGCTTGAGGTTCGATTGCCCGGCCATCTGCAATATCTGCTTGCCGACCTTGGTGGAGCCCGTAAAGCCGATGCAATCGACATCCATGTGCAGCGCCAGCGCCGCCCCGGCTTCATGGCCATAGCCGGGAACGACGTTAAACACGCCCGCCGGCAGCCCGGCTTCGAGCGCGATTTCGGCCAGCCGCAGCGCCGTCAGGGGCGACTTTTCGGACGGCTTGAGGATCACGCTGTTGCCGGCGGCGAGCGCCGGGGCGATCTTCCAGGCCGCCATGATCATCGGGTAGTTCCACGGCACGATGGCCGCCACCACGCCGACCGGCTCGCGCGTGATCAGCGCCAGGCTGTTCTCGCCCGTGGGCGCGATTTCGTCGTAGATCTTGTCGATCGCCTCGCCGTACCAGCGGATGCAGTTGGCCGCCGCCGGCACGTCCACGCTCTGGCTGTACTTGATCGGTTTGCCCATGTCGAGCGTCTCCAGCAAGGCCAGTTCGTCGGCGTGCGCCAGGATCAGGTCAGCGAATTTGATCAGGACGCGCTTTCTCGCCGCCGGAGCCTGGCCGGCCCAGCGCCGGTCCTCGAACGCCGCGCGCGCCGCCGCCACGGCCGCGTCGACATCGAGGCCGTCGCAGCGCGCGACAAGGCCCAGCTGGCGGCCGTCGATGGGCGAGAGATTATCGAACCGCTGTTCCGATCTGGCCCAGACGCGCTCACCGCCGATGAATGCGCGCCCGTCGATGCTGAGGGCTGCCGCCCGTTCGTGCCATTGTTTGTTCGATTGTGTAGCTGCCATGCTGTGCTCCCTAAAAACTCACTACTGTCGATACGCCGATAACATGATTGCCGCGGCGGTACTGGTCGTCCGATGTCTTGAATACCCTGGCGTTGGCGCGGTCGTAGCGGTATTCGCCCTTCACGCTCACGCCCGGCATGAGCAAGTACTGCGTGCCCAGCGAGAGCGCCGCGCGGTTGGCGCCACGGGTGGGGTCGAGCACCACCCAGTCCTCGCCGCTCCAGACCATGCCGGCGCCAAAGCCGTTGCGCCCGTCCGGGCAGTTCGCTTCAAGCCCGCCCAGGTCCTTGCAGCCGCTGCCCAGGGTCGATCCGAACACGCCACCTCCGCCCCTGCTGTTGTGGATGTAGTCGAGCCGGGCGATGGCTTCGAGGCGCGGCATGACCTTGTACGACATCAGCGACGACAGGCCGTACCAGCGCTGGCGCGGCACGTTGTAGCGATTGGCGGGGGTGGCCTGCTGGCGCCCATAGCTTAACTGACCCTGGAAATTCCAGTCGCCACGCGTGTGGTAGCCGTCCACTTCCAGCAGGTCGAGGCGCCCAAACGAGCTGTCGTCGTCGAAGCCCGAGTGGGTGCCTGACATGCCCAGCCCGGCGAACTCGCTTTTGGCGTAATCGACGCGGTAGAACAGGCCCGGGGTTTTCTCGCGCGCGTGGTCGATGCGGGCGCTGTTCATATTGCCGGCCATGATTTTGGTATCGAATTTGCCGCGCACGAACTGCAGGCCGGCCCCGGTATAGAAATTCGCGGCCGAGAAATCGAACAACAGGTTGTGGGTAATGAGCTTGTTCTGGGTCGAGGCAATGTATTCGTAGCCGCTCCAGTCGGGAATCTGGCCGGCGAACACGCGCGTCGACAAACCGCCCAGCGGAATCGAGACCGACGCTTCATGCACCAGGTTGCCGAAGTTGTAGCCGGCCGCCGTGCCCTTGCTGGGCATGAGGGAGATTTTCAGCCTGGCGCCCCCTTCGAGCTCCTTGTCGACATTGAGCATGGCGCTG
Source organism: Massilia pseudoviolaceinigra (assembly GCF_030846505.1). Classification (NCBI taxonomy): domain Bacteria; kingdom Pseudomonadati; phylum Pseudomonadota; class Betaproteobacteria; order Burkholderiales; family Oxalobacteraceae; genus Massilia; species Massilia pseudoviolaceinigra. Next base: position 36,583 of record NZ_JAVCWL010000028.1, read on the forward strand.
CCGAAGTAGGTATTGTCGTAGCCGAAGCTCTCGCCGGACCCGTTGACCGAGCTGTTATTGTTCAGGAAGACGAAGCTCGACGTGCTGGCGTTGCGGTTGCGGATATAGGTCGGATCGATATAGCCAGAGATCTTCAGGCCCTTCAAGCCGCTGGTCTCGGCGGCATCGTCGGCAGCGTCGCTCTTGACGCGCAGGCGCGCCAGTTCGGCCGAGTCCTCCGATTGGGACCGTTCGGACCTTTCGATCATCGCTTCGAGCTTGTGCACGTGCGCCTTGAGGGCGTCGAGTTCGGCCTTGAGTTCTTGGGTGGTCTGGGCTTGCGCGATGACGGGACAAGCTGCGGCGATGGCGATGACGGCGTTGCGGTAGACGTGCATGGATCACTCCTCGGGCCAACGGTGAGGGTGGTGGGCACGCCGTGCCCACCACCGTAAACAGCGGCCGAAGAGCGTGCTATGACTTGACTGCGGCCGCCACCTGCTTCTGGCGCTGCCGCTCGGCGCGCGCCATCATGATGGCGGCGACGATCACGCCGGTCGACACCACCAGAATTGTCAATGCCGCCACCGCGTTCACGCGCGGGTCCAGGCCCAGGCGCGCACGTGACATGATCACCAGCGGCAGGGTCGTCGCGCCCGGACCGGACAGGAAGTTCGACAGCACCACATCGTCGAGCGAGAGCGTAAACGTGAGCAGCCAGGCCGAAGCCAGCGACTGCGTGATGTTCGGCAGCGTCACCAGAAAGAAAACCTGGTGCGGGCGGCAGCCGAGGTCCATGGCCGCTTCTTCGAGCGAGCGGTTCATTTCGCGCAGGCGCGACTGCACCACCACGGCCGCATACGCCATGCCGAGCAGCGTGTGCCCGATCCAGATGGTGAAGGCGCCGCGTTCGGGAAAGCCGAACATCTTCTGCACCGACACCAGCATCAGCAGCAGCGACAGGCCGATGATCACCTCGGGCATGACCAGCGGCGCGCTGACCATCCCGGAAAACAGCAGGCGGCCGGGAAAGCGCTTGTAGCGGTTCAGGGCAAAGGCGGCAAAGGTCCCCAGCACCACGGCCGATGTGGCGCTCATCAGGGCGATTTTCAGCGACAGCACGAAGCCGCTGACCAGTTCCGCATCGTTGAACAGTTCCGGGTACCACTGGGTGGAAAAGCCGCTCCACACCATGTCCTGGCGCGAGCTGTTAAACGAAAACACGACCAGCACCACGAGCGGCAGGTACAGGAACAGGTAGCCCAGCGAGAGCCATCCGCAGCCGAACCAGCGGGCCAGCGCGGTCTTGTCCATTCGCTTGTTCAGTTGCTTGCTCATGCGCGGCCCTCCGCTTCCTGTTCGGCTTTGTATTTATTGAAGATCGCCATCGGCACCAGGATTAGCATGATCGCCACCACCGCCAGCGCCGAGGCGCGCGGCCAATCGGTGTTGACGAAAAATTCGTCCCACAGCAGGCGTCCGATCATCAGCGTCTCGGGGCCGCCGAGCAGCTCGGGAATGACGAATTCTCCCACCGCCGGAATGAACACCAGCATGGCGCCGGCGATGATGCCCGATTTCGACAGCGGCACGGTGATGCGCCAGAAGGCTTGCCACGGGGTGGCGCCCAGGTCGGCCGCCGCTTCCAGGAAGCGCACGTCCATCTTCACCAGGTTGGCGTACAGCGGCAGGATCATGAACGGCAGGTAGGCATAGAACATCCCCAGCACCAGCGCGAACGGGGTGTTCATCATTTTCAGCGGTTCGGTAATCACGCCGAGCCACAGCAGCAGATTGTTGAGCAGGCCCTGGTTGGCCAGGATGCCCTTCCAGGCGTAGATGCGCAGCAGGAAGGATGTCCAGAACGGCAGCATCACCATCATCAGCAGCACCGGACGATACGCCGGTTTGGCGCGCGCCATGAAGTAGGCGAAGGGGTAGCCGGTCACCAGGCACAGGACCATGGTCAGGCCCGCGTAGGCGAGCGAACGCAGGAAGGTCCACAGGTAGTTGTCGTCCTCGGTGAGGGCGACGTAGTTGACGATCTTGGCCTTGATGCTGATCACCCCATCGCTAAAGGTGAGCAAAGGACCGAACGGGCTGCCGGTGTCGTCGAGTTCCGCAAAACTCATGCGCAGCACGATCAGGAACGGGATCAGGAAGGCGATCGTCAGCCAGACGAAGGGCAGGCCGATGACGAAGCGGCGGCCGGCCGCCGGGGGGCGCAGGATTGTACTCATGGCCGCCTCAATTGGTCAGGACCACGATGTCGCTGCCATCCCACCACGCGATCACGTGCTGGCCGCGTTCGAGGCGGGCCTCTTCATGGCGCGCGGCGTTGGTGCGCGCCACCTTGAGGATGCCGCCCTGCGCCAGGCGCACCTGGTAGTGGGTCTCGTTGCCGAAGTAGGAGACGTTGGCGATCTCGCCGGCCACGCAGTTGTAGCCGTCTTCGGCGGCCGAGGCGCGCTGCTCCACGCCCGGCATGTCGCGCTGGAGGGCGATTTTTTCGGGCCGCACCGCCACGCTGACCGGCATGTTATTGGTGCCGCTGATGCCGTGGCTGACGTAATGGCGGCATTCGGGCGTTTCGACGATGACGTGGTCGGGCTGGTCGACCCGCACGTGGCCGTGGAACATGTTGACGCTGCCGATGAAATCGGCCACGAAGCGGCAATTCGGCGTTTCGTAGATGTCGCCCGGCGCGCCCACCTGCAGGATGCGCCCTTCGCTCATGACGGCGATGCGGGTGGCCATGCTCATGGCCTCGTCCTGGTCGTGGGTGACCATCACGCAGGTCACGCCGACCTGCTCGATGATATTGACCAGTTCCATCTGGGTCTGCTCGCGCAGTTTTTTGTCGAGCGCGCCGAGCGGCTCGTCGAGCAGCAGCAACTGGGGGCGCTTGGCCAGGCTGCGCGCCAGCGCCACGCGCTGCTGCTGCCCGCCCGAGAGCTGGTGCGGCTTGCGTTTGGCGTAGGCGCCCAGCTGCACCAGCGCCAGCATCTGGTCGACCCGTTCGGCCACTTCCGCCTTGGGCAGGCCGTCGCGGCGCAGGCCGAAGGCGACGTTATCCCACACCGTCAGGTGCGGGAACAGCGCGTACGACTGGAACATCATGTTGACCGGGCGCTCGTAGGGCGGCACGCCGACCAGGTCCTGGCCGGCCAGTTCGATCGCGCCCGCGGTCGGGGTCTCGAAGCCGGCCAGCATGCGCAGCAAGGTCGATTTGCCGCAGCCGGAGCTGCCCAGCAGCGCGAAGATCTCGCCCTTGTCGATGGCGAGCGAAATGTCGTTCACGGCGCGCACGCCGTCGAAGTCCTTGACGAGGTTGCGGATCAGGAGAAAAGGCTGCGCTCTTGCGGGTTGTGCATTCGTCATATGAATGATGAAAGAATAGGCAAAACCGCAATTTTATCGGACATACGCCGGTATGCAGGCAAAATGATTACATTCCGGTCTTAAATCGCGTGAATACCCGCGTCATGGTGCGGCGCGCGTCGGCACTCAGGGGCTCGGGCACCACCATGCGCTGCTTGTCGGCGTCGGGCAGGTAGACCGTGCGGTTGCCGGCAATGTCGGGCCGCACCAGGCGCGTGGCGGCCGCATTCGGGTTGGCGTAAAAGACCTTGTTGGTCAGGCTCGCGTGCACGTCCGGGCGCAGGATGTAGTTGATCCACAGATGGGCGTTGTTCGGATGCGGGGCGTCGGCCGGAATGGCCATGGTGTCGAACATCAGGGCGGCGCTCTTGGGCACCAGCGCCACGATGTTCTGGCCGTTCTTGCTGTCGATGGCGCGCTGGCGCGCGATGTTGATGTCGCCCGACCAGCCGAGCGAGACGCACAGGGCGCCGTTGGCCAGGTCGTTGATGTAGCCGGCGGAACTGAACAGGGTCACCGATGGACGGATCGCCTGCAGCATGCGGGCGGCGTCCTGGTAGTCGGCGCTGTTTTTCGAGTAGGCGGGCTTGCCGATGTAGAGCAGCGCGGCGGGCAGCACCTCGGACGGGGAATCGAGAAAGGAAATCCCGCACGATTTGAGCTTGCTGGCGTAGCGCGCATCGAACACCAGGTCCCACACATTGTCGGGCATCGGCAGGCTGCCCAGGGCCGCCTTGACCTTGTCGACGTTGATGCCGAGCGTGGTGTAGCCCCACAGCCAGACCACCAGGTGCTTGTTGTCCGGGTCGAGCCGGCCGATCAGCGCTTGCAGCGCCGGATCGAGATTGGCCAGGTTGGGCAGGCTGGCCTTGTCGAGGGGGCGCAGCAGGCCGCCGTCGATCTGCAGGCGCGCCCAGTGGGCCGTGGGGACCACGATGTCGTAGCCGGTTTTGCCGGCGGTGAGCTTGGCGTGCAGGACCTCGTTGCTGTCGAACAGGTCGTAGCGGACCTTGATGCCGGTTTCTTTTTCAAAGTTGCGGACCGTATCCTCGGCGATGTAGTCGGACCAGTTGTAGACGTTGAGGATTTTTTCTTCCGGCGGGGCAGCGCGCGCCAACATGGCGGCGGCCGCGAGGCCGAGGATGAAGCACTGTGCGATGCGGCGTATCGTCTTCATCGTGCCTCCGGTTCAACGTCGGTTCAAACTACCCAGCCCCGCTGCTGCAAGTCGATCAGCGTGGCCTCGAGGCAGTACCTGATCTTGAAAATCATTTCATCGATCTGCGCGCGCGTCATCACCAGCGGCGGCGCGATGATCATGCGGTCGCCCACGGCGCGCATGATGATCCCGTTGGCGAACATGTAGCCGCGGCACAGCATTCCCACGCCCTGGTCCGGGTCGAAGAACTCGCAGTCGTGCACCGCTTCGGCCTTCTTGCGCACCAGGTTCAGCCCCGCCACGAAACCGCAGGTGTCGGCGTAGCCCACCAGCGGATGGTCCATCAGCGCTTCGAACTTCTCCTTCAGGTACGGGCCGGTATCGTGCGCCACCTGCTGCACCAGGCGCTCGTCCATCAAGATGCGGATGTTCTCCAGCGCCGCCGCACAGGCCACCGGGTGGCCCGAATACGTAAAACCGTGATTGAAGTCGCCGCCCTCGTGGATCAGCACGTCCGCAACCCGGTCACCGACCAGCACGCCACCCAGAGGAACATATCCCGAGGTCACCCCCTTGGCGAACGTAATCAGATCAGGTTTGATCTGCATCAACTCGGAGCCAAACCATGTACCAAGACGGCCAAAGCCGCAAATGACTTCATCGGCGATCAGGAGCACGCCGTATTTGTCGCAGATGCGCTGGATTTCAGGCCAATAAGTGGCCGGCGGAATGATCACGCCGCCGGCGCCCTGCACCGGTTCGCCGATGAAGGCGGCCACTTTTTCCGGGCCGAGTTCGAGGATTTTCGTTTCCAGCCAGCCGGCGGCCACGATGCCGAACTGGTCGGCGCTCATGCCGCCGCCGTTTTCCAGGTAGTTCGGCTGGCCGATATGCTCGATCCCGGGGATCATGCCGCCCTGCTCGTGCATGCCCGCCATGCCGCCCAGCGCCGCGCCGGCCAGGGTGCTGCCGTGGTAGGCGTTATAGCGGCTGATGATGGTGCGACGCTGCGGGAAGCCTTTCAGGTCCCAGTAGCGGCGCACCATGCGCAGGTTGGTGTCGTTCGCTTCCGAGCCGGAGCCGGTGAAGAACACGTGGTTGAACTGGGGCGGCGAAATCTCCACCAGCAGCGCGGCCAGGCGCGTGGCCGGCACGTTGGTGGTGTTGAAGAAGCTGTTATAGAAGGGCAGCGTCTGCATCTGGCGGTACACCGCGTCGGAGATGCTGGTGCGCCCGTAGCCGACATTGACGCACCACAGGCCGGACATCCCGTCGAGGATCTTCTGCCCTTCCGAATCCCACAGATAGATGCCGTCGCCGCGCACCATCACGCGCGCGCCACGCTCGCCCAGCGCCTTGTGGTCGGTGAAGGGATGCATGTAGTGCGCCGCATCCTGGCGCTGGATTTCGGCGGTGTCGTAGACGTCGTGGGTGGCGGCCTTGACCGACGCGACCAGCGCGGCGCTCGGGACCATGGGATTGGCTGTCATGATGAACCTCGTTGTAGTTATTGTTGTTGGTCTTGCGTGATGGTTAAACGTGCAGCAGCAGATGTTCGCGTTCCCACGGGCTGATGACGGTCATGAATTCCTGGTGTTCGAGGTCCTTGATGGCCGCATAGACGTCGATGAAGCGCTCGCCCAGCACCGTGCGCAGCTTGTCCTCGGCGCGCAGCAGATGCAGCGCTTCGGGCAAGCCCTGGGGCAGCTCGAACGGCATTTCGTAGGCGCTGCCGTTCATCATCGGGGTCGGTTCGAGCTGCTCGGTCATGCCGAGGTAGCCGCAGGCCAGCGTGACGGCCAATGCCAGGTAGGGATTGGCGTCGGCGCCGATGATGCGGTTTTCCACGCGCCGGTCCTGCACGCCCGATTCGGGCACGCGAAAGCCCACCGTGCGGTTATCCAGGCCCCACTGGATATTGATGGGCGCGGCCGTGTGGCGCACGATGCGGCGGTACGAATTGACGTACGGCGCGACGATCGCCATGGCCGACGGCATGTAGCGCTGCAGGCCGCCGATGTACTGCTTGAACAGGGGCGAAGCCGAACCGTCCTCGCTGCTGAAGATATTGAGGCCCGTCTTGGTATCGACCACGCTCTGGTGCACGTGCATGGCCGATCCGGGTTCGCCCGCCATCGGCTTGGCCATGAAGGTGGCGTACATGTCGTGCTTGAGGGCCGCTTCGCGCAAGGTGCGCTTGAAGAAGAACACCTTGTCGGCCAGGCCGAGCGGATCGCCATGCAGGAAGTTGATTTCCATCTGGCCGGCACCGATTTCGTGGATCAGGGTGTCGACGTCGAGGTTCATCAGGTCGCAGTAATCGTAGATATCCTCGAACAGCGGATCGAATTCGTTGACGGCGTCGATGCTGTAGACCTGGCGGCTGGTTTCGGCGCGGCCGCTGCGGCCGATCGGCGGTTTGAGCGGCAGGTCCGGATCGATGTTCTTGGCGGTCAGGTAGAACTCGAGTTCGGGCGCGACGACCGGCTTCCAGCCCTTGTCGGCGTACAGTTTCAGCACGCGGCGCAGCACCGTGCGCGGGGCGAAGTCGACCAGTTTGCCGTCGGCGAAATAGCAGTCGTGGATCACCTGCGCGGTCGGGTCGACCGCCCACGGCACCATGGTGATGGTGGTCGGGTCGGCCTTGAGGATCATGTCGCGGTCGGTGGCCGAGATGGCGCGGTCGTAAGCCTCGTCGTCTACGGGATAGTTGCCGGTCACGGTCATGCCCAGCACCGCTTCGGGAATGCGCATGCCGCGCTCCTGCGTGAATTTGCCGCGCGGGAGGATCTTGCCGCGGGCGACCCCGGTCAAGTCGGGGATCAGGCATTCGATTTCGGTGACCCGTTTCTCGTTGAGCCACAGGTCCATGTCGGTATAGGTAAAGTTTTCGCGAATTGCCATGATGTTCTCTCTGTAGTTTGCGCTTGTAATTTGCTCGTACGCGTGCGGGCAGATGCCGCCGTCGTGCGGTGGAACCGAGGATGGCAAGCGGCGCTACGGCACGCTGCGCAAGGCCCACTTTTCGTAATGACTGGTGGCGTGCGTGTTCATGCGCGCCCCTCGCGCCTGGCCTGGAAAGCGCGGCAAGCCTGGCCGAAGGCGCCGAACATGTTCATCGAGGCGGGGTTGTCGAGGATCTGCCACTCGGGATGCCACTGCACGGCCAGGGTAAAGCCGGGCGCGGACGGCACCGAAAACGCTTCCACCAGGCCATCGTGCGACACCGCTTCGATGGCGATGCCGGGCGCGAGCCGGTCCACGCCCTGCCCGTGCAGCGAATTGACGGCGATGCGCTCTACGCCGCCGAGCATGCGCTGGAAGGCCCCGCCGGGAGTGAGGATGACGTCGTGGGCCGGACCGTACTGGTCGTCGATGGACGCATCGGGGTCTTCGCGGTGGTCCATCTTGCCTTCGACTTCCTGCACCGCCTGATGCAGGCTGCCGCCGAGGGCCACGTTCATCTCCTGGAAACCGCGGCACACCGCGATCAGGGGGATGCCGCGTTCGAGGGCGGCGCGGATCAGCGGCAAGGTGGTGGCATCGCGCGCCGGGTCCTGCGGCAGGGTCGGGTCGAGCACGTCCTGGTCGTAGTAACTCGGGTGCACGTTCGAGGCCGAGCCGGTGAGCATGATGCCGTCGCACACGGACAGGGACGCCTCGAGGTCGAGCGCGGCGCCGAGCGCGGGCAGGATCATGGGGGCACAGTCGGCGCCGAGGACGACGGCGTCGACATATTTAAGCTGCGCGGCGTGATACGGATGAGGTCCGATCTGGCGCGTGCAGGCAGGAACGAGGACGATAGGGCGGCGCATGATTGTCGGTATAGGAACGAATGACGCACTCGTTTCATCATAATGGCTAATCGGCCTGATGGCGAGTGCTGCTTGATCCATCTCAAATGGACGACATAGGCTTGACGCAGGTCAATGCATCGAGCCACCGTTAGAGCTTACCGGCAAGTTGTCAAACATGCCAACACGAACCGCCGGGGACCTCCATCTTCCACTGCAGCAACTAGTTTGGCGACTGCAACGCCGCACGCGGCACCGTCACCGTTGAGCATGGTCCCGGCAGCGCGGCCACGCTTGTGCGGTGACAAAAGGTGCCGTGCCGGCGGCGTGCGGCCTGCGCCCGGTCAAGACGGCAGTGGCCGGATGCTGCTTGTTGGCATCATCACGCCGGCGCGCGCGCTGCCGGGCAATCGATGAGGAAAACCGCTAAGATGGTTGCCCGGCCTGCGCGCCAAGCCTCTGACGAAAGCACCCCTATGTTGAATCTGAAAGACCCTGCGCTGCTGCGGCAGCAATGTTTTATCGACGGCGAATGGTGCGATGCGGACAATGCGGCCACCATCACGGTCACCAATCCGGCCACCGGCGAGACGCTGGGCACGGTGCCGCGCATGGGCGCCGCGGAAACGGCGCGCGCCATCGCGGCGGCCAACGCGGCCTGGCCGGCCTGGCGCAAGAAGAGCGCGCGCGAACGCAGCGTCATCCTGCGCGAATGGAACGATCTGATCATCGAGAACGCCGACGACCTGGCCGTGATCATGACCGCCGAACAGGGCAAACCGCTGCTCGAATCGAAGGGCGAGATCGCTTACGCCGCCTCCTTCATCGAGTGGTTCGCCGAGGAAGGCAAGCGCATCGAAGGCGATACCCTGCAGTCGCCCTGGGCCGACCGCCGCCTGGTGGTGACCAAGGAGCCGATCGGCGTCTGTGCGGCAATTACCCCGTGGAATTTTCCGGCGGCGATGATCACGCGCAAGGCCGGGCCCGCACTAGCGGCCGGCTGCCCAATGGTGGTCAAACCGGCCGAATTGACCCCGTTCTCGGCCCTGGCCCTGGCCGAACTGGCCGAGCGCGCCGGCATGCCCAAGGGTGTGTTCAGCGTCGTCACGGGGGATTCGAAAGCGATTGGCGGCGAAATGACCGGCAATGCGCTGGTGCGCAAACTGAGCTTCACGGGGTCGACCCAGGTCGGCCGCGTGCTGATGGAACAGTGCGCCCCGACCATCAAGAAGCTGTCGCTGGAACTGGGCGGCAATGCACCCTTCATCGTGTTCGACGATGCCGACCTCGATGCGGCGGTCGAAGGCGCCATCGCGTCGAAATACCGCAACGCCGGCCAGACCTGCGTATGCGCCAACCGTCTGTACGTGCAGGATGGGGTGTACGAGCGCTTCGCCGAGAAACTGGTGGCGGCGGTGCAGAAACTGAATGTCGGCAACGGCCAGGATATGGGCGTGACGCAAGGCCCGCTGATCGAGGAAAAGGCCGTGCAGAAGGTCGAGCAGCATATCGCCGACGCGCTGTCCAAGGGCGCACGCCTGCTGACCGGCGGCAAGCGCCATGCTCTGGGACACAGCTTTTTCGAGCCGACCGTGATCGCCGACGTGACCTCCGCGATGCAGGTGGCGACCGAGGAAACCTTCGGCCCGCTGGCGCCGCTGTTCCGCTTCGATACCGAGGACGATGTCATCGCCATGGCCAACGACACCGAATTCGGGCTGGCGGCCTACTTCTACTCGCGCGACATCGGGCGCGTGTGGCGCGTGGCCGATGCGCTCGAGTCCGGCATGGTCGGGGTCAACACGGGCCTGATTTCAACCGAGGTGGCGCCGTTCGGCGGCGTCAAGCAGTCGGGACTGGGACGCGAAGGCTCGCGCTACGGCATCGATGACTATCTGGTGATCAAGTACATCTGCATGGCCGGACTGTAAGCACTCCCTGAACGCCTCCCGCCGGCTCAGTCCGGCGGGTATTCGTGGTATTTGCGCGCATCGCCGCGCACCTTGTCGGCCGGGTACTTGGCCCGGTTGAGCGCCATCTTTTCTTCCACCGCCGCGCCCAGGTCGACATCGAGCTGGTCCGCCAGCAGCACCAGGTAGACCAGCACATCAGCCATTTCATGACGCACTTGCGTCAGCTTGTCCGCGCCCAGCTCTTCCTGCGTCCCCGTCTTGAGCCACTGGAAATGTTCCAGCAGCTCGGCCGCTTCCACCGATAGCGCCGACGACAGGTTCTTCGGCGTATGGAACTGTCCCCAGTCGCGCTCGGCGACAAAGGTGCGCGCCAGGGCGCGGATCTCGTGCAGGTGGTTGTTTCCGTGATTCAAATTTCATCTCCATTAAGTATTTTCCACACTTGGCTAGGACGGAAGAAGACAGCATCTTGTTGCTTTGTTGCAGCAAGTGTAGTTTTTTGTATTTACTTGTTGCAAGGAAATATATTATGACCAGACAGAGCGCGCAACGAGGCCACTCCGTTACGGTACCCCATTCGACTACAAGGAAAGAACATGATTTCACGCATGACCGTCGTTTCGCTGGCGCTGTCCGCCCTTCTTCCGCTGTCCGCCCAGGCGCAACATGCCCAGCATGCCCAGCACGAATGGACTTACGCGGGCGCCACCGGACCGGCGAAATGGGGCGGCATCAAGTCCGATTATGTGACCTGCAAAACAGGCCACCAGCAGTCGCCGATCGATATCCACACCAGGACGAACGTCAAGGCCGACCTCGATCCGATCGTATTCGAGTACCAGCCATCGCCCCTCAAAATCATCGACAACGGCCATACGGTGCAAGTCAATTATGCGCCGGGCAGCGGGATGTCGATTGGTGGCGTGCGTCATGAATTGCTGCAGTTCCACTTCCATACGCCAAGCGAAGAGCGCATCAATGGCAAGCAGTATCCGTTGGGATTACACCTGGTACACCGGAATGCGGACAACAAGCTGGCCGTGGTCGCGCTGCTGTTCAAGCTGGGCAAGGAAAACCCGGCGTTGACCACTATCTTCAACAACCTGCCCAAGGAAGCCGAAGTCGAGCAGGCCGTCGAGGGCGTGACGATCAACATGATGCAGATTCTGCCGCCGACCCAAGGGTATTACAATTTCCCGGGATCGCTGACCACGCCGCCATGCAGCGAGGAAGCGAATTGGTTCGTGCTTAAAACGCCGGTGGAAATGTCGAAAGCGCAGCTGGCGCAGTTTCACAAGCTGTACAAGCACAATGCGCGTCCGGTGCAGCATCTGAACGGGCGCGTCGTTAAGGAAAGCAACTAATCAGCTGGATCCACAGAACGTCGACGTGGTTTTTTTGAGCCGTCTTTAAGGCACCGTCGCCCCCGCGCAGGCGCGCGTGGGCGACGGTGCAGCAGTTACTCCTGATACTCCAGCAAGCGCGACGCCAGCTTCGGCGCCAGTTCATCGGCCCCGCTCACGCTCATGCCAAGGTCGCGCAGCAAGCCGTCGTGCAAGCCGTACACCCAGCCGTGCACGGTCAGCGGCTGCCCGCGTTCCCACGCATCCTGCACCACCGTCGTCTGCGCGGTGTTGACCACCTGCTCCGTCACGTTCAACTCGCACAAACGGTCCGCACGCGCGCGCGACGGCAAGGCATCGCCCAGGTATTTGTCGTGCTTTTGCTGCACATCCTGCACATGGCGCAGCCAATTGTCGGCCAGCCCCACGCGCTTGTTGATCATGGCCGCATGCACGCCCGAGCAGCCGTAATGGCCGCAAATGATCACGTGCTTGACCTTCAACACGTCGATGGCGAACTGCAGCACCGTCAGGCAGTTCAGGTCGGAATGCACGACCACGTTGGCGATGTTGCGATGGACGAACAGTTCGCCCGGTGCCAGTCCGAGCAACTCATTGGCCGGCACGCGGCTGTCGGAACAGCCAATCCACAGATACTGCGGCGACTGCTGGGCAGTGAGCGCCTTGAAGAAGTTTTCATCCCTGGCCACCATCGCCGCCGCCCAGTCGCGATTGCGTTTGAATAGCGCGTCCATTTCTTGTTGTGCTTGAGTCATGTTCAGTCCTGTTTGCTCAAAAAAAACCGCTGAGAGGCCCAAGGGCCGAATTCAGCGGTTCGGATGAAAAGGCGTGCTTAAGCCCGCCTTATTCGAAAAAATCTTTCACCTTGTCCATCCAGCCCTTGCTCTGCGGGCTGTGCTTGCCGCCACCTTCCACCGTCAGGCGCTCGAATTCGCGCAGCAGGTCTTTTTGCTTGTCGGTCAGCTTGACCGGCGTTTCGACCGCCACGTGGCAGAACAGGTCGCCCGCGTAACCGGAGCGCATGCCCTTGATGCCTTTCGCTTTCAGGCGGAACGTCTTGCCCGATTGCGTGCCTTCAGGGATCGTAAACGAGACCTTGCCGGACAGGGTCGGCACTTCGATTTCGCCGCCCAGGGTCGCCTTGACGAACGAGATCGGCATTTCGCAATGCAGGTCGTCGCCTTCGCGCTGGAACACCGCGTGCGGCTTGATGTGCACTTCCACATACAGGTCGCCCGGCGGCCCGCCGTTGGTGCCCGGCTCGCCGCTACCCGTGAAACGGATGCGCATGCCGTTGTCGATACCGGCCGGAATATTCACTTCCAGCGTCTTGCTGCGCTTGATCCGGCCTTCGCCGCCGCACGGCGCGCATGGATCGGCGATGATCTTGCCGTTGCCATGACACTTCGGGCAGGTCTGCTGGATGCTGAAAAAGCCTTGCTGCATGCGCACCTGGCCGTTGCCGCCGCAGGTGGTGCAGGTCACGGGCGAGGTGCCCGGCTTGGCGCCGCTGCCGTGGCAGGTGTCGCACTTTTCCCAGCTCGGCACGCGGATGTCTTGCGTATGGCCGTGCGCCGCCTGCTCCAGCGTGATTTCAAGGTTGAAGCGCAAATCGGTGCCGCGGTACACCTGCGGTCCGGAACTGCGTCCGCGCGCGCCGCCGCCGAAAATATCGCCGAAAATATCGCCGAAACTGTCCGCGAAGCCGCCCGCACCGGCGCCGCCGAAGCCACCGCCGCCGCCCATGTTCGGATCGACGCCCGCGTGACCGTAACGGTCGTACGCTTCGCGCTTCTCCGGATTGGTCAGCATTTCGTACGCTTCTTTGACTTCCTTGAACTTGTCTTCCGATTCCTTACTGTCCGGATTGCGGTCCGGATGGTATTTCATCGCAAGCTTGCGATACGACTTCTTGATCTCTTCTTCAGAAGCATTCTTGGCGACCCCGAGGATCTGGTAAAAATCACGCTTTGCCATTTGTCGGCACCTTGCTGTCTAGCTACTACGCTACTGTTTATGCAAAAAAACCGAGCCGCTGGGGGGCTCGGCTTGTCGTGGCCTTTGCTCGATCCGGTGCGGCCCGCTTAGCTGCAGCGGCCCGCACCCGGCTCCGGCATTACTTGGCGTCTTTGACTTCCTTGAAGTCGGCATCGATGACGTCATCCTGCGCCGGCTTGCCTTCATTGCCGCCCGACTGCTGGCCGCCTTCGGCCCCGCCCGCGGCCTGCTTGGCTTGCATGTCGGCATACATCTTCTCGCCCAGCTTCTGCGAGACGGTCGACAGCGTTTCGATCTTGGCATCGATCTCGGCCTTGTCGCCAGCCTTGATCGAGGCTTCCACTTCAGCGATGGCCGCTTCGATGGCTTCCTTCTCGCCCGCTTCGAGCTTGTCGCCGTATTCGGTCAGCGACTTGCGGGTCGAGTGCACCAGGCCATCGGCCTGGTTGCGCGATTCGGCCAGTTCCTTGACCTTCTTGTCTTCTTCGGCGTTGACTTCGGCGTCTTTCACCATCTTCTGGATTTCCGCTTCGGTCAGGCCGGAGTTGGCCTTGATCGTGATCTTGTTCTCTTTGCCGGTGGCCTTGTCTTTCGCGCCGACGTGCAGAATACCATTGGCGTCGATGTCGAAGGTCACTTCGATCTGTGGCGTGCCGCGCGATGCCGGCGGGATGCCTTCCAGATTGAATTCGCCCAGGCCCTTGTTGCCGGACGCGATTTCACGCTCGCCCTGGAATACCTTGATCGTCACCGCAGGCTGGTTGTCTTCGGCGGTCGAGAACACCTGGCTGAACTTGGTCGGGATGGTCGTGTTCTTGTGAATCATCTTGGTCATCACGCCGCCCATGGTTTCGATACCCAGCGACAGCGGGGTCACGTCCAGCAGCAGCAAGTCCTTGCGCTCGCCCGACAGCACGGCGCCCTGGATGGCGGCGCCGACAGCGACGGCTTCGTCCGGGTTCACATCCTTGCGCGGATCCTTGCCGAAGAATTCCTTGACCTTTTCCTGCACCTTCGGCATACGGGTCATACCGCCGACCAGGATGATGTCGTCGATGTCGGAGACTTTTACGCCGGCATCCTTGATCGCCATCTTGCATGGCTCGATGGTGGCCGCGATCAGTTCCTCAACCAGCGACTCGAGCTTGGCGCGGGTCATTTTCAGGTTCAGGTGGACCGGCGCGCCGTTGGCCATGGCGATGTACGGCTCGTTGATTTCGGTTTGCTGCGAGGACGACAGTTCGATCTTCGCGCGCTCGGCCGAGGCCTTGATGCGCTGCAGGGCGATCGGATCTTTTTTCAGGTCCAGGCCGTTGATCTTCTTGAATTCGTCGATGATGTAATCGATGATGCGCTGGTCGAAGTCTTCGCCGCCGAGGAAGGTGTCGCCGTTGGTCGAGAGTACTTCGAACTGCTTTTCGCCATCGACGTCGGCGATTTCGATGATCGAGACGTCGAACGTGCCGCCGCCCAGGTCATACACGGCAATCTTGCGGTCGCCCTTGTCGGTCTTGTCCAGGCCGAAAGCCAGCGCGGCCGCGGTCGGCTCGTTGATGATGCGCTTGACGTCCAGACCGGCGATACGGCCGGCATCCTTGGTGGCCTGGCGCTGCGAATCGTTGAAGTACGCAGGGACGGTAATGACCGCTTCGGTCACTTCTTCGCCGAGGTAGTCTTCGGCGGTTTTCTTCATCTTGCGCAGGACTTCAGCGGAAATTTGCTGTGCAGCCAGTTTCTTGTCGCGCACGCCGATCCATGCATCGCCATTGTCGGCTTTGATGATCGAATACGGCATCAGGCCGATATCTTTCTGGACTTCTTTTTCGTCGAACTTACGGCCGATCAGGCGCTTGACCGCGAACAGCGTGTTCTTCGGGTTGGTGACCGCCTGGCGCTTGGCCGGCGCGCCAACGAGGATCTCGCCATCTTCTTGGTAAGCAATAATGGAAGGCGTCGTACGCGCGCCTTCTGCGTTCTCGATTACCTTTGGCTGACCGTTTTCCATGATGGCCACGCAAGAGTTCGTCGTGCCCAGGTCAATACCGATAATTCTGCCCATGATGTTTTCCTTTTAATTACTTAGTTTCAGATGACTTGAATATGTGGAAAAACTGCGTGCTTTCAAGACCTTGCAAGAGAGCACGCTGTATTTATTTTGCTTGCGCTGCGGTAACGATGGCAGGGCGCAATAAGCGGTCGGCGATCATATAGCCTTTTTGCAGCACGGTGACCACGGTATTGGCTTCCTGATCGGCCGGGACCACGGCGACGGCCTGGTGCTTCATCGGATCGAGCTTGTCGCCCTGGGCCGGCAGCACTTCGACCAGCTTGTTCTTCTCGAACGCCGAAGTCAGTTGCTTGAGGGTCATTTCGACGCCTTCTTTCAGCGACTCGACCGATGGGGTTTCGACCTTGAGCGCCATTTCGAGGCTGTCGCGCACCGGCACCATGGCTTCGGCGAAACTCTCGATGGCGAATTTGTGCGCCTTGTTGACATCTTCCTGGGCCCGGCGGCGGATGTTCTCGCCTTCGGCCTTGGCGCGCATGAAGGCGTCGTGCATTTCAGCCAGTTTGGCTTCGGTGGCGCTCAACTGCTCTTCGAGGCTCGGCTCGCCGTTGACCGGAGCTGCCGCCTGCACGGCATCGTCGGATGGTTGTTGCACTTCCTGATTTTCTTGGTCTTGCATCGGAAAAACTCCTGGAATCAATGACTTAGCGATTTGTTTGACGTGTCGTGCTAACCACACAGCCACCCAGATGGGGCTATAACCTACATTTTCAAGGGGAATCCTGAAGCGTTGCTTTTTCATGCAATGTTACAAATCTTACCAATAAGGAGATTCATTTCAGGACGGCCAGGACTACCATGAAGTTACCCAGCTTGCACGCGCGAATCCCGCTCGCGCGAAGCTGTTTCAGGGAGTTCGACATGAAGTTGCCGTTGATTGCCGCCAGCGTTGTTGCGTACACCGTGCTTGCGCTGGTCATGATCTGCTACGCCGGTCTGAGTGGGCACGGGTCGCTATTTTAACAGGCGGCAATTAGAGCCTGTCAATTTCACGCCCGCGAGGCGTGCTGGCCTAGCTTGCGCCGAGCGCGGCTGCGCTGCGCCGTCCCGCTTCCTTGTCCTGCTTTTGCGCCTCGCGTTGCGCTGGCGTGGCTTTGGTGTCCCAGCCCAGCAGGTGCTGCTCGGTGATGTCCGCCAGGCCGGCGATCCAGGTCGGCGACTCGTTCAGGCACGGGATGTAGTGGAACTCGCGTCCGCCGGCCGCCTCGAAATCGTGCTTCGCTTCCATCGCGATTTCTTCCAGCGTTTCCAGGCAGTCGCTGGTAAAGCCTGGGCAAATCAGGTCGACGCGTTTCAAGCCATCCTTGGCCATCCGCACCAGGGTCGGCGCCGTGTACGGCTGCAGCCACTCGGCCTTGCCGAAGCGCGACTGGAAGGTCACCAGGTATTGTTCGCTTGAGAGGCCCAGCTTGGCCGCCAGCAGGCGCGCGGTCTTGTGGCACTCGCAGTGGTAGGGGTCGCCCAGCATCAGGGTGCGCTTCGGCACGCCGTGGAAACTCATCACCAGCTTGTCGCCGCGGCCATTGATTTTCCAGTGCGCCAGCACGGTGTCGCGCAGGGCGTCGATATAGCCATCGTGGTCGTGGTAGTGCTTGATCATGCGCAGTTCGGGCACGTTGCGCACCCCGGCGTAGTGGGCGAACACGGCGTCGCTGATGGAGCCGGTGGTGGTGCCCGAATACTGCGGGTAAGCCGGCAAAATCGCGATGCGGTCGCAGTTTTCGGCCTTGAGCTGGTCCAGCACTTCCGGCAGCGAGGGCGAGCCGTAGCGCATCGCCATCACCACGTTCACCGAATCATGGCCGCGCTGGCCCAGCAGGCCGCGCAGCAGGATCGCCTGTTTCTGGGTGTGCACCTTGAGGGGCGAGCCTTCCTTGGTCCAGATCGAGGCGTACTTGGCGGCCGACTTGCTGGACCGGAACGGCAGGATGATCAGGTGCAGGATCAGCCACCAGATGGCGCGCGGAATTTCCACCACGCGCGGGTCCGACAGGAATTCCTTCAGGTAGCGCCGAACCGCCGGCGTGGTCGGCGCGTCGGGCGTGCCCAGGTTGACCAGCACCACGGCGTTGCGGGTCGGCGTGCCGTGGGTGAAGGGGGGTTCTTTGCGGAAGGGCATGGGAGCGGCGATCATGAGAAGGAGAGCCGATATTATAGGGTTCTGGGTTCAATCCCAGCACTATTTAGCGCGTGTTGAACCGGTTTTAGGAGCGGATGACCCGATGGGATCACCGCTCGTAGCTCCGTCATCCCCGCGAAGGCGGGGATCCATAGCACCTTTGCTAAACGAAGGTGCTATGGGTTCCCGCCTGCGCGGGAAGTCGTTTCTGCCAATGGCAGGAACGACGGCTATACGGTCGGCGGTCGGCGGTCGGCGGTCGGCGGTCGGCGGTCGGCGGTCGATCGTATTGTGGAACTTATAGCGCCAGCAATTCCCGCGCATGCTTGCGCGTGGTCGCCGTAATCTCCACCCCACCGAGCATGCGCGCCACCTCTTCCACCCGCGCCTTGTTGTCGAGCACGTCGATGTGCGAGACGGTCTTGCCCTCCCCCGTCGTCCCCTTGGCCACCTGGAAATGCTGGTTGGCCTGGCTGGCCACCTGCGGCAAGTGGGTCACGCACAGCACCTGGCGCTCCTGCCCCAGGCGCTTGAGCAGGCGCCCCACCACTTCCGCCACGGCGCCGCCGATGCCGCTGTCGACCTCATCGAAAATCAGGGTCGGGGTGGTGGTCGCATTCGAGGTGATGACCGAAATGGCCAGCGCGATCCGCGCCAGCTCGCCGCCCGAAGCCACCTTGGCCAGCGGACGCGGCGCCACGCCGGCATGGCCCGCCACCAGAAACTCCACCTGCTCGACGCCATTGCTGGTCGGCTCGCAGGCGTTGAGCCCGGCCACGAAACTGCCGCCGGTCATGTTCAGCTCCTGCATGGCCGCCGTCACCTGCGTGCCCAGCAGCTTGGCCGCCACCGCGCGCGTAGCCGACAGGCGCGCCGCGGCCGTCATGTAACTGGCCTTGATTTTTTCTTCCTGCTCGCGCAGGCCGTCCAGGTCGCTGGCCTCGGCCAGTTGCTGGAGGCGCTCCGACAGGCTCGCGCATTCGTCCGGCAACTCGTCGGGCGTGACGCGGAACTTGCGCGCCGTCGTGTGGATGGCTTCCATGCGCGCGTCGACCTGGCGCAGGCGCTCGGGATCGAGGTCGACCCGGTCCAGGTAATTATTCAGTGCATACACCGCTTCCTGCAGCTGGATGCGGGCCGGTTCCATGCAGTCGAGCACGGTCTGCAATTGCGCATCCACGGCCACCAGCTTGCCCAGCTTCTGGTTGAGCGAGGACAGCTGCGACAGGATCGGATGGTCCGATTCGGAAATGGCGGCCAGCGCTTCCTGCGCGCCTTCGAGCAGGCTGGCGGCGTGCGACAGGCGGCTGTGCTCGTTGGTGATTTCGCTCCATTCACCCGGCTTCACGGCCAGCTTCTGCAGCTCGGCCACCTGCCATTCGAGGCGCTCGCGCTCGATCAGCACATTCTTGGCATTGGTTTCGAATTCCTCGCGCTGGCGGGCCAGGGCGCGCCAGGCCTTGTGGGTGGCGGCCACGGTCTGGGCATCGGCGCCGGCCCCGGCATCCTTGAAGGCGGCCTGGTTATCGAGCAGCGCGCGCTGGGCGTCGCTTTTGAGCAGCGACTGGTGCGCGTGCTGGCCGTGGATATCGACCAGCATGTCGCCCAGGTCGCGCAGCTGGGCGGCGGTGGCGGCGACGCCGTTGATGAACGCCTTGGAGCGCCCGGCGTTGTCGATCACGCGGCGCAGCAGGGCGCCGCCCTCTTCGACGGCGAATTCGTTCTGTTCCAGCCACTCACGCGCCGGGGCGGAGGCGGCGACCGAAAAATCGGCCGTGATGTCAGCCTTGGCCGCCCCCTCGCGCACCACGCTGGCGTCGCCGCGCCCGCCCAGCGCCAGCTGCAGCGCATCGATCAGGATCGACTTGCCGGCCCCGGTCTCGCCGGTAAAGACGGAAAAACCGCTGGAAAATTCAAGCTCGATGGTATCGACAATGACGAAATCACGGATGGTAAGGGTACGCAGCATGAAGGTGTGTCAGTCCAGTATTCGAATGGGGAATGGCGTGCGGGACAGCGCGGTTAGCGCAGCTTGCCCTCGCCCGACGGATATTCGTTCCAGTGCAATTTTTCGCGCAGGGTGTCGTAATAGCTCCAGCCTTCCGGATGCAGGAAGGTGATGTGGTTCGGCGCGCGCGAAATGACGATCTGGTCGCCATGCGCGAGGCTGGCGAAGGTCTGCATGTCGAAATTGACGCTGGTATCGCGCCCGCTGACGATCTCGATCACGATCTCGCTGCTGTCGGGTACCACGATCGGCCGGTTCGACAGCGCGTGCGGCGCGATCGGCACCAGCACGATGCCGCCCAGGCTGGGATGGAGCAGCGGGCCGCCGGCCGAGAGCGCGTAGGCGGTCGAGCCGGTCGGAGTCGAGATGATCAGGCCGTCGGAGCGCTGGTTGTACATGAAGTTGCCGTCCACGGCCACTTTCAGCTCGACCATGCCGGCGCCGGCGCCGCGCGCCACCACCACATCGTTGACCGCCAGCCCGCAGGCGATCATGGCGCCGCCGCGCAGCACGCGCCCTTCGAGCAGGGTGCGCTTTTCGGCGCGCGCCTTGCCGCCGAGGATGTCGCCGACGACCGGGATCATGCGCTCGACGGGAATATCGGTCATGAAGCCCAGGCGCCCCAGGTTGATGCCGATCAGCGGCACGTCGAACGGCGCGAGCTGGCGCGCGATGCCGAGCATGGTGCCGTCGCCGCCCATGACGATGACGGCGCAGGCCACCGCGCCGATGCCGCTCACGCTCATCGCCTCGATCCCGGGCAGGCCGAGGTGGGCCGCGGTTTCGCTCTCGAACACCACGCGGTAGCCGGCCTGCTGCAGGAAGGCGAGCAGGCGGCCGACCGGCTCGCCGATGCCGGCCGTGTTATGCCGCACGACGAGCGCGATGGTTTGGTGCGATTCAGGCGTAGCGGGCATAGACTTCTCGGCGGTTGAGGGGCGACACGCAGGAGATTACCCCATAATGCCTGCTTCTGCCATACGGCCGCTGTCGGCGGCAATACTGTATGCATCCACAGTGGCGCAGTATAAGTGCGGCGGCGCGCGCGGGCAAGTCGCGCGTGCATGCGATGCGCATCGGCGCCGTGCGCAGGCGTGTCAATTGAACGGCCACCTTCCCGACGAAGCGATACCATTTGCACAATGAGTTCACCCACAGGGAGCAGCGCCATGGTAGCCGAAACACGAGACCGTAAAATCAACACCGACGCCAAGACCCATGACGACGACGTCAAGCGCCTGCCGCACGAGCGCGACGAGTCGCCCGACGGCCACGACAAGGAACCGCGCGGCGTCATGAAGCAGGCCGCCGACGATCTGGCCCAGGGCCTGGTCGATACCGACATGCATGGCATGCGCGGCGTCGAGGAAGTCGCGCCCACCAGCGGCTCGGGCCAGGCCCGGCCCAAGGCGGACGCCGGCAGCGGCATGCGCCATCACGAACCGTCCGACGTGACCAAGGGCAAGGACGAAGCATGAGGCGGTCGCGCCTGGTGCTGGCGCTCGGCCTGGCCGCGGCCGCGCTGAGCCCGCACGCGCAGACCATGCCGCCCGGCTTCGGCCCGAATCCGGCGCTGCCGGCGCCATCGCGCTCGCTGCTGCCGACCATGAACATCGCCCCGGCCGATCCCTGGCCCAAGGGCACGAAGCCGGCGGTGGCGCAGGGCCTGGCGGTGGCGGCCTATGCCAGCGGGCTGGAGCATCCGCGCTGGCTGTACGTGCTGCCCAATGGCGACGTGCTGGTGGCCGAATCGAACAAGCCGCCCAAGCCCGACGAAGGCTTCAGCCTGCGCGGCATGGTGATGAAGCACGCAATGAAAAAGGCCGGCGCGGCCGTCCCGTCCGCCAACCGCATCACCCTGCTGCGCGGGGCTGGTCCGAATGGCGAGGCGGCCAACCGCTCGGTGTTTCTCGACGGCCTGTTCTCGCCGTTCGGCATGGCGCTGGTGGGCAACGACCTGTACGTGGCCAATGCCGACGCGCTGCTGCGCTTTCCGTACCAGGAAGGGCAGACCAGAATCAACGCCAAGGGCGTCAAGGTGATGGACCTGCCGGCCGGTATCAATCACCACTGGACCAAGAACGTGGTGGCCAGCCCCGACGGCACGCGCCTGTACGTTTCGGTCGGCTCGAACAGCAACGTCGGCGAAAACGGCCTGGACAAGGAAGAAGGCCGCGCCGCGATCTGGGAATTCAATCCGGCCGACGGCAAGTCGCGCCTGTTCGCCACGGGCTTGCGTAATCCGGTCGGCATGGGTTTCCAGCCGCAAAGCGGGGCGCTGTGGACCAGCGTGAACGAACGCGACGAACTGGGCAACGACCTCGTGCCCGACTACATGACCTCGGTGAAGGATGGCGGCTTCTACGGCTGGCCTTACAGCTACTTCGGCCAGCATGTCGATGCGCGGGTCGAACCGGCGCGTCCCGACCTGGTGGCCAAGGCGCTCACGCCCGATTACGCGCTGGGCGCGCATACCGCGTCGCTCGGGCTGGCGTTCTATAACGCCGACCTGATGCCGGCGTTTAAGAATGGCGCGCTGATCGGCCAGCACGGATCGTGGAACCGCAAGCCGTATTCGGGCTACAAGGTGATCTACGTGCCGTTCACCGATGGCAAGCCGAGCGGTCCGCCGCAAGACGTGCTGACCGGATTTCTCAGTGCCGAGGGGCAAGCGTTCGGGCGTCCCGCCGGCGTGGCGGTCGATCAGGGCGGCGGCATTCTGGTCGCTGACGACGTCGGCAATACGGTCTGGCGCATCACGCCAACAGGAAAATAGCTGCACCGCAGCATTGCTATAGCTCATGGTGCGCTGGCGAACAGATGGACCGGTGGTCGCAGCGCATGATGGCTTAATTGAACTTAAATAAATTTTAGGAGAAACACCATGATCAAACGTTCAGGAAGTGCCGTCTGGAGCGGCGCCATCAAGGATGGCAAAGGCAGCATTTCGACCCAGAGCGGCGCGCTCGACAATACTCAGTACGGTTTCAATACGCGGTTCGAGAATGGCCCGGGGACCAATCCGGAAGAGCTGATCGGCGCGGCGCATGCCGGCTGCTTCACGATGGCCCTGTCGGGGCAGTTGGGCGAAGCCGGCATGACCGCGCAAAAGCTGATGACCACGGCGACCGTGTCGCTGGACAAGACCGATGATGGCTTCACGATCTCGGCCGTGCACCTGAACCTGGTGGCGACCATTCCGGGTGCCAACCAGGAAGCGTTCGAAGCGGCGGTACTGCGCGCGAAAAACAATTGCCCGGTATCGAAGCTGCTGAACGCGGCGATTACGCTCGACGCGCGCCTGGAAGAGTAACAGCCGGCACGCCGGTCCCGCCATTGGCGGAACCGGCTTCCTCCCACCTGCCCCGCCGCCGTCCCTATCCAGCTTCGTCGTTCCGTCCAGGACTGGCAAGCGCGGCACCACTGGCGGCTCGGCCAGGCTTGCACCACGATTGTGCAATTTCGCATATATAAACGCAAAAACAATCGTTCAGCAGGTGATTTTTGGTTGGTATCATTGGTTTTTGACTACCAAAAGCACCTCAATGAAAATCACAAATTTGAAATTGACGCCCCTGGCGGCAGCGGCAATCACCTTGCTCTGCGGCTCGGCACAGCAGGCGCAGGCGCAAACCGCCAGCGCCGGCTAACAAGCCACCCCCACCTCGGTCGTGGTCACGGGCTCGCGCATCGCGCGCGCCAGCGTCGAAGGCCCGTCCGCCGTGGTCGTCATCACCGGCGAGGAAATCACCAAGCAAGGCTACAAGAACCTGTTCGATGCCCTCAACAACCAGGCGCAGAACAGCGGCTTTACCACCGGCGCCGATTTCGGCAATACCCACACCCCGTCAGCCAACACCATCAGCCTGCGCGGCCTGGGACCGAACCACACGCTGATCCTGCTGAACGGGCGCCGCCTGGCCGACTTCCCGACCGCCTATGAAGGCGCGATCAACTTCACCAACCTGGCCAACATCCCGTCGAGCATCGTCGAACGCGTGGAAATCCTCAGCGGCGGCGCCTCCGCCGTGTACGGCTCGGACGCCATCGCCGGCGTGGTCAACATCATCCTCAAGAAGAAAGCCGACGGGGTCGACGTCAACCTCAAGGCCGGCACCACCTCGCGCGGCGGCGGGGGCGACCGCCGCCTGCAGATCAGCGGCGGACGCAGCTTCGAGAAGCTCAACACCGTGTTCAGCCTGGAAGTGCTCGACCGCGAACCGCTGTGGAGCAACCAGCGCGACTTCATGGCCGTGCGCGAGGGCACGCCGACCAATACCCTGTCGCGCAAGAACGTCAACACCGGCAATTTCCATGACCTGGGCGACGCCTGCAATGCGCTTGGCGACCTGTTCGGCGGCAGCCAGTTCAAGCATACCGTCAAAAAAGGCAGCTACTGCGCCAGCAACAAGGTCAGCCCGACCTACTGGACCACCCAGACCAAGAACCGCAGCACCAATCTGTTTGGCAGCGCCAACTATGCACTGTCGCCGTCGACCGACCTGTTCGCCGAATTCCTGCTCGGCCAAAACAAGACGGCCAACAACACGCGCGGCCCGACGTGGACCTCGTCCTCGGCCGACAACAGCTATTTCTTCAACAAGAACAGCGGCGTGTACGAAGCCTGGACGAAATATATTTCGCCGGAGGAAATGGGCGGCGTGCAGCGCTACAACCGCACCTGGGATGACCAGGCCAGCTCGGTCTCGCTGGGCGCCAAGGGCGATATTCCGGGCACCAGCTGGCGCTATGAAGCCGGCTACAGCGCCTCGTTCTACAAGAGCGAAGGCCATGTGCAGCGCGCGCTGGCCAATATCGACAGCTTTTTCCTGGGACCGAAACTGGGCGTCGACAAGGACGGCATCGCCATCTACGCGCCAAATCAGGCGCGCCTGACCCAGCGCCTCACGCCCGAGCAATTCAACAGCATCACCGGCCAGGCCGACAGCGACGATACTTCGCGCAACCAGACCCTGAGCATGGTCGCCACGGGCGAACTGTTCGCACTGCCGGCCGGCCCGGTCAAGCTGGCGACGATTGCCGAAGCCGGCCACCAGCGCTTCGCCAACAAGCCCGACCCGCGCATCAACCAGGGCGTGTTCAATACCCTGGCGAAAAGCGATATCACGGAAGGCTCGCGCCGCCGCTATGCGCTGGGCGTGGAAGCGAACGTGCCGCTGCTCAAGGACTTGAACTCGACCCTGGCCGGCCGCTACGACCGCTACAACTTTGCCGGCCGCAATGAAGGCAAGCTGACCTACAACGCCGGCATCGAATGGCGTCCGCTCAAGCCGCTGCTGGTGCGCGGCAACTATGCCACCAGCTTCCGCGCCCCGGACATGAACTACATCTTCAAGGCGCGCGGCGCCGGCTATTACTCGTCGAGCACCGATTACTACCGTTGCGCCCAGGCCGGCAAGAGCATCGAGACCTGCGAGTTCGCCAACGTGTCGCCGGGCAGCGACTACGTCCAGACCGGCAGCAAGGACTTGCGCTCGGAAAAAGGCAAGTCGTACGGGCTGGGCGCGGTGTGGTCGCCCAGCGCGGACTTCGACGTATCGGTCGATTACTGGAACATCAAGATCGACGATCTGGTCACCAACCTGAGCGCCGACACCTTGCTGCGCGACGAAGCGGCCTGCCGCATCAAGGGCGACCTGACGTCGCCGACCTGCCTCGACACCGTCGGCCGCATCCAGCGCTATGCGCTGACGGCGCTGAACAAGCCGGGCGAGATCCGCGAAATCCGGGTCAATCCGATCAATGCCGCCTACCAGGATGCCGACGGGATCGACCTGAGCGCACGCTATGCGCTGCGTATGGCGGACTGGGGCAAATTCACGCTCAAGGGCAATTACTCCAAGTCGTTCAGCAAGAACTCGCGCCAGTTCGCCGGCGACGTGCTCAAGGATGAACTGGACGACCTGTCCAACCAGGACTGGCGCGACAAGCTCAACGCCAGCCTGAACTGGAACGTGGGCAACTGGTCCAATACCGTGTTCGCGCAGCGCTACGGCAAGGTGCCCAATGCCGGGCAGACGGCCTTCCTGTCGCCGACCACCCTGGTCAACCTGTCGAGCGTGTACAAGGTCAGCGAGCGCGCCACGGTGTCGGTGGCGGTCAATAACGTCAACAACCGCATCAAGCGCGACACCACCGGCGGCTGGCCGAACTACCCGGTCGGCAACTACAGCCCGGTCGGACGCCAGATCTGGCTCGAGCTCAACTACCACTTCGGTTCCTGAGCTTGATGACCGGCCGCGCCTGCCGCACGCGGGCGTGGCCGGCAGAGAATCGGTGGAGCGCTTAAAATCGTGGCTTGATTTGATTACCAAGGACTACGATGCGTATTTTGCACACCATGTTACGGGTCGGCGACCTGCAGCGCTCGATCGATTTCTATACCAAGGTGCTGGGCATGACGCTGCTGCGCACCAGCGAAAACGCGGAGTACAAATACACCCTGGCGTTCGTCGGCTACGGCAGCAATCCGGAGCATGCGGAACTGGAACTGACCTACAACTGGGGCGTGGACAAGTACGAGCTGGGCAGCGCCTACGGCCACCTGGCCATCTCGGCCGACGACATCGTGGCCGCATGCGATGCGGCGCGCGCCAATGGCGGCAACGTCACGCGCGAGCCGGGCCCGGTCAAGGGCGGCAGCACGGTGATTGCGTTCGTGACCGATCCGGACGGCTACAAGATCGAACTGATCGAGCGCAAGGATGGCGTGCGCGCGAATGGCTTGAACGAGTAAGGCTGCGGCACGCCGCCGACGTTCAAGAATAACGCCTCGCAAGACGCGTTTGTTCGTTAGCGCGCAGGCTTATTCGGCCTTCCCTGTCGCGACCATGGGAATCTGCACCTTGACGGTGGTGCCTTCCAATTCGGTCGAGGTCACCCAGATTTTTCCACCATGGGCGATAACGATCTCATGCGTTATATAGAGACCGAGGCCGAGATTGCTGGTCTGGCTGGCGCTGCGCTCGCTGGTACTCTTCATGACAAAGCTCTTGCCGGGATCGAACATGACCCTGAGCCTGGATGGTGAAATGATGTCGCCTTCGTTCTGGACCACCATCACCACATCGGTCCCCTGGGGGCTGACCGTCACCCAGACCGGACTGGTCGCCGCTCCATGCTGTACCGCGTTCGCCATCAGGTTCGACAGGGCCTGGCTCATGCGGGCGCGGTCCCAGACAACGGTGATGCCGTCCTCGACGTCGACCTTGACGTCGCGCTCCGGATGAAACAATTTCATTTCCTGGGCGACCGACCGGCATTCGATCGATAAGTCGTATTCCGCCAGCGTGACCGGAATGCCTCCTCCCAGGTGGCTGGTGGAGTAGTCCAGCAGGTCCGAGACAATGTCCGTGACCCTTTGGGTACTGCGCAGGATCTGCGCGGCCACCTTGAGGTGCCGCGGCGCCAATGTGGTGTCCTGCAGGATCATCTGGGTTCCCATGCTGATCGCCCCCAGCGGATTGCGCACGTCATGGCCGAGAATGGCGAGAAAGACGTTCTGGGAATCGCGCAGCATGGCGGAAAAGTGTGCCAACGACTCCGTCAGCGACTGATCGATCGCCTCGTTGAAGCGCAGCATGTCTTGCAGGTCGGATTCGTTGGCTTGTTTTACCCTGGCTTGCCAGAGCCTGAGCACGCTGGCGCGCAAGGCGCGGAATTCGGCCATCAATTCCTCGACAGTAAAACCGGCCTGCAAGCGATCGACGGCATGGGCCTCGGCTGCCGTTTCGTCAGCAACGTCAGGGCCTTTTCCCTTCGATTTTTCGATACCTGCCTCAACGCTCTGGTCGGCATCGAGGTCAAGGTAAATCACACCGAGGATGGCTTTCGCGTGGTCCCGCAACTGTACTTTGGTGGCGGAGTTGAGCGGATGCAGCGTGCCGGCGAAGTCTTCCCACTCCTGCAGGATCACTTCGATATTTTCACTGATGAATTTAGAAAGGCGCATGACATCCCGATAAGGCGAACAGGTACATTCTTGATGGACTGAATCATTTAACCAAGCGATCCTCGTGGACACAGTCTACGCCTGTTTCATGCTTGCCATGTTCTGGCGGCCATACCCAATTCCTGTGACTTGGACG
This sequence comes from Massilia pseudoviolaceinigra, assembly GCF_030846505.1. Lineage (NCBI taxonomy): Bacteria > Pseudomonadati > Pseudomonadota > Betaproteobacteria > Burkholderiales > Oxalobacteraceae > Massilia > Massilia pseudoviolaceinigra. Next base: position 64,474 of record NZ_JAVCWL010000028.1, read on the forward strand.
CAATATGGCCCACACCTGAGCACAGTAGCGAGTAACATTGTCCAAAGTGCCTTGAAGAGGAGAGCTGATGACTGCCGAATTAGTGTTCGAGAGTAGGCTGAGCTACCACGTGTTGCGCCAGGAGGGGACCGTCGAGCTTGATCCCGTCATTGCACTGCAGCTGGAGCTGACGGGTGGACCGAAAATCTACGCTTCGGATTCGTTCATGATCAACCATGCCGCCTGGAGCATGACGATCCGGCGCCACAAGCCGGGCATCCCCGCGCCCACCGAACCACCCGGTTGGATGAATTACTCGGCGCGCGCGGGCAAATCGCAATGCGTGATCGACATCCATCAGTCGCCCGAGCGCTTCAGCTCATTGCTGGACATGTTCAAGGGTGGGCAGGCGTCCGAAATCACGGTCTTCGTCGAGGATTTGGCCGACTCGGCGGACTACAGCAAGAAATGGGATACGGCCGCGCACGCGAGCATGCCGGTCAAGTCGATTTGCTTCGAGTTTCCGCTGCCGCAGAGCGAGGCGTGAGGAGCCGCCGCGTCCGGCGCAGCCGCGATCGGAGTGCACAGGCAACCCGGCGCCACGCCCGTCCGGAATAGCTCAGGCCCAGCGATTGAGTTGATATTCGCTGGCCTGGCCGTTGGATGTCACGCGCAGGCGGACGTCGCACGGATGGCCCTTGGTCAGCGCCAGGCCTGCCACGTTGTCTTCCCCGAAACCTGCCAGTGCATTCGCCTTGCTATAGGCTTCGATGATGGACCTGAACTCACGCAATTCGCTTTTCATATTCACGGGAAACATCGCGGAATGCTCCTCGCATCCGCGCAGATCGCGCGCGTCCTTGAGCAGGAATACAAGATGTTCGCCGAGTTGGGGATGGTTCCGGCCTGCCCATGCCCAGGGCGGCAGAATGATCGCCGTCACTTCGTAATAGCTGCCGGACAAATTGAATTCGGCCGGCAAGGAGCCGGCCGAATAGGTATACCAGGCGACCGGGTTGCGCCGCTCTGGCGTATCCCATTGCAGGATAGGACGGGCATCCGCATGCACTGCCGAGGTGAAGGCAACGAATGGCTGTTTTCCGGCGGGCGCCGCCATCTCGATGCGCCCGGCCGCCGGCAACACGGTGCACCGGAATGCCTCGAGCGTCATCACGATCGGCGCGGCGGGCGGCGTTGCATCGTTCGGCATGGGGCTGGGCGCTGGCGCGCGCGGCAGCCAGACGGTTTCCTGGACATCGGCCATGGTGGCAAGGCGGCGTTGCAGCGCCGGGACGACGCCCAGCTTCTCGAACGCAGCCTCGGCTGCCTTGACGGCTCCCGCCGTCGGCGCCGCCTGCGGCCGCTGATACTGCAGCACATCCATCCTGGCGGCCCAGCCGGCGGCGGTCTCCGCGCTGCTTTTGCCGGCGATGATATCGTCGAGCAAGGTGGCGATCATGCTCGAACGTGGATGGCAAAAGCCCATCGGCGCCGTTGCCACCATGCGGTACGTCAGGTTGTCCTGCTGCTGGCCACTGACCGCGTCGCGCGCAGCGTGCAGCTCGACCAGGAAGCGGGCCTGGCCCAGCGCCGCTTCCGGCGTCAACAGAGTATCCCCCTTGAGCAGGCGCAGCGCCGCCGCACAGACTGGCGCGCTGTACTGGCGCAAGGCGCGCAGCACCGACGCGTACGCTTCGCGCCTGGCGCAGGCCGTCTGCCAGGCGTTATGCAGGCCGGCGCTCTTGAACACGGCTGCCGGTTCGATGGCCAGGTGCTGCCATGGGCCGCTGGCCTGCTTGCCGTAGCGGGTCTCGCTCGACAGGAACAGCATGGAAAGGCGGGCCTGGCTCACCCGGCGCCCCAGCGTATCGACCACTGCGCGGTAAGCCGCCGGCGCCGCATCGGGATCCCAGATGGCGGACACCGGCACACCGTCATCGCCGACCGTCGCCAGGCCGCCGAAGCGCTCGATGAAGGTGCGGCAGCAGGCGCAGCTGTGCTGCTGGCGAACGCCGGGATCGGTGAAGGAAGCCAGGTAAGTTTCGTACAGGCCGCTGGCGTCGGTCCGGAAGACCGGGCCGGCCAGGGAGTTGAAACGCGCGTTGATGGCCTGGACCAGCGCTCCATAGCCGTCGGCGTGGCGCATCGCATGAACCTTATCCGCGGCCATGCGCCCCCTGTGCGATGGGCAGGCACGGGCGGGCGTGCATGGCGGCGCTCCCGCCCATCTGTGCGTCCAGCTTACTTGACCAGCAAATCGTTGACTGGCGCCAGGTCCGCTTCGCGCAGCGAACCGGCCGCCGATTTCAGGCGCAGGCCGTTGAGGATGGTGTCGTAACGCGCACGCGACAGGTCGCGGCGGGTCGAATACAGCTGGCGCTGCGCATTGAGCACATCGATATTGATGCGCACGCCCACTTGGTAGCCGAGCTTGTTCGATTCCAGCGCCGAGTTGCCCGACACTTCCGCCGCCTGCAGCGCCCTGACCTGTGCCAGCCCGCTGTTCACGCCCAGGAAAGCCTGGCGCGCCGTGTTGGCCGCGTTGCGGCGTGTCGCTTCGAGGTCGTTACGGGCCTTGTCTTCGAGCGCGATGGTTTCGCGCACGCGGCTGGTGACGGCAAAACCGTTAAAGATAGGCACGTTGTAAGCGATGCCGATGCCCTTGTCGGTCGACCTGCCCGACTGCTGGGTCTGGCCCGTCATGCTCTGGCGGCGGACGTTGGCGGTCAGGTCCAGGGTCGGATAATGGCCGGCGCGGCTTTTCTGGATTTCGCGCTTGGACAGTTCGTAGTTCAGCTGGGCGCCGACGACGCCGTAATTCTGGCTTTCCGCGGACGCGACCCACGGGTCGATCACGGCCGGCTCGGGGGTAGCGAGCAACACGCCCGGTTTCAGCGTCGCCAGGCTGGCCGGCGCGGTGCCGATGATGGCTTGCAGCGCGCTGCGCTTGTTTTCCAGGTCGTTGATGGCGGCAAACTCCTGCGCCACCACCAGGTCGTAGGCGGCCTGGGCTTCGTGGGTGTCGGTGATGGTCTGGGTGCCGACTTCGAAGTTGCGCTTGGCCGAGGCGAGCTGCTCGGTGGTAGCGGTTTTCTGGGCGCGGCTCAGTTCCAGGGTGTCCTGCGCGGCCAGCACATCGAAGTAGGCTTGCGCCACGCGCGTGATCAGGTCTTGCTGGGCCTGGGCAAACTGCGCTTCGGCCTGGGCTTGCTGCAGCTTGCTCTGTTCGTACGATTGCCAGTTAGCCCAGCGAAACAGCGGCTGGGTCAGCGACAGGGTGTGCGTGGTGGTGCGCTCGTTGGCGCCGCCGCTGGTGACCGGAACCGTACCGCCGTTGGGCAGGGTCACGGTCTGGCCGATATTCCATGGCGTCGATTCGCCATCGTTCTTGACGATGCTGCCGTTCAAGCCCACGGTCGGCAAGAGCTGCGAGCGGCCTTGCGGAACCCGCTCCATGCCGGCGGCCAGGGCCGCGCGCGCGCTGGCAAACGCGGCGTCATTGGCCAGCGCTTGCTGGTAGACCTGGATCAGGTCCGCCGCCTGTGCATTCAAGGAAAAAAATGCGCTGGCAATCAGCACGGCCATGAGGGGTTTCTGCATTGCATTCTCCATTGGAGTCATCAAAAAAGTTAAAAAAACCTGCAGCCCGGTGGTGGCCGACACCGCCGCCGCGCGTGTATCTATTACTTGGAATCAGTACTTCGGCATGCTGCCGTCGACCTGCACCGCCCAAGCGTGGATGCCGCCGGTCAGATTGGTCATGTTCGTAAAACCGTTGCGCTCCAAGAAGGCCGCGACCTGCATGCTGCGCGCGCCGTGGTGGCAGATGCAGACGATCTCGGCTTCCTCGTCGAGCTCCTCGATGCGCGCCGGAATCGTGTTCATCGGAATCTGGGTCGATCCCTCGATCTTGCAGGTTTCAAACTCCCAGTTTTCGCGCACGTCCAGCAATAGCGGGCGCGGGCGCGACGGGTCGGCCAGCCAGGCTGCCAGCTCGGGGGCGGTGACGTGTTGCATGGCGTCCCCGCTTTAAAAAGTGAAATGCGAGGTCTTGACCGACGTCGACAGCAGCTTGACGTTGGTTTCGAACACCTTGACCGTGTCGTACGCGGTCTCGGACACACGCGTGATCACGTGCGCCGTCATGACCGGCGCCTGGCCGAGGATGGCGGCGATGCGCCCGCCGACCTTGACCTGCTTCATAAATACTTCCGGCAGGGTTTCCAGGCCACCCGAGATGACGATGACGTCGAACGGCGCGCCCTTTTCCCAGCCTTCGGCGCCATTGCCCAGTTCGACGGTGACGTTGCTCAGGCCGGCATTGGCCAGGTTCTTCGCGGCCAGTTCCCTCAGTTCAGGATTGATCTCGACGGTGGTGACGTGGCGCGCCTTGTGCGCCAGCAACGCTGCCATGTAACCCGATCCTGCGCCGATTTCCAGCACATTTTCGTGCTTCTTGACGGCTACCTCTTGCAAGATGCGCGCTTCGATCTTCGGCGTAAACATCGATTCGCCGCCTCGCAGCGGGATTTCGGTATCGACAAAGGCCAGCGTCTTGTAGGCAGCGGGCACGAAATCTTCGCGCTTGACCACCACCAGCAGATCGAGCACGTCCTGGTCCAGCACGTTCCAGGGACGGATCTGCTGTTCAATCATGTTAAAACGGGCTTGTTCGATGTTCATCTTGTGCTCGGTGAGGAAAAATAATAATCCGATATTTTATCGTTGAACGGCCTCAGAACACACATCTTAACGATCTGAGGCCCCGGATCGCGATAAATTGCGACAGTCTGCAGTTTAGAGGGAATGAACGCCCCAAAACGCCGCTCTGGCGCTTTTGACAAGTCACGGCGCGGCCGCGCCCGGCTCCGGCGCACGCGGCAGCAAGCCGTTGAGGGTCATGGTGAGGAAGGAATCGATGAAGGCCACGGGGTCGAGCTCGGCCATGTCGCAGGGGCCGACCGAATGCTTCCACAGCATCAGCATGAGCATCGGCGCGATCAGGATCTGGGTGGTGAGGAAGACGTCGAGCGGGCGGAAGTGGCCGCGTTCGACGGCGCGCTCGAGCATGCCGCTGATCATGATACTGCCGCGCTGGATGACTTCTTCGCGGTAGAAGACAGCAATATCGGGGAAGTTGTTCGATTCGGCCATGACCAGCTTGATCATGCCGGAGGACTTGGTGGCGCCGGCGTTTTCCCACCAGGCCATCATGACGGCGCGCAGCAGGTCGGCGCTATGGCCCTCGAAACTGGCGATCATGTCTTCGGCCGCGCCCAGGGCCGGCACGATGGTGTCGCGCACGACGGCCTTGAACAGCTCTTCCTTATTGGTGAAATACAGGTACAGGGTGCCCTTCGAGACGCCGGCGCGCTTGGCCACGTCTTCCAGCCGCGTGGAGGCGAAACCGCGCTCGACGAACAGGTCGAGGGCGGCGGCGAGCAATTCCTGGGGTCGCGCGTCTTTACGGCGCTCCCAGCGCGGCTTCATCTCAAGGGGACATTGCATGGGGTCTATTCCGTAACTTACTTGCGAGTCATTAATATAGACCGATGGTTTCAACCCGTCAAGTTTGCATGCATATGCGTTAGTAACGCACATACCCAGCGATTGCATGTGGAATGCGATATATCCCGATGCGGTCTGGCGTGTGTTGTAATCTGGTTATGGGCTGCATACGACGTTCATGGCAGTTTTTAGCAATGTTGCTAATTTAAAATCAGAATGATCACAGCGGTTCGCTTTTCGTGGAATTAATTTCCACGCATGACATCCATATGTCGGCCCGCCCGAGACGAAAGACAAGAATGTCGACAAAAATCGCAGTTGTGGCAAATGTTCCACAAAAGTAATGTTAGTAATATGTTATATTATGTTATAATATGTCAATAAAATTGTGAGCTCATTGACAACCTCGGGTTCGCTGCCATCCCAACTGGGGATGTGTTTCATTGATGTTTTAACACTCATCAGGAGCGAACGCATGAGCTTACAGGAATTGGTTAGTAACCGTCAGCACGACCGCTTACTGCGATTGTCGTTTCCGAACGGCGACGGACCTTCGTCAACCCTGCTGGTAAATCGGATCGATGCCTTTGAGGCTCTGTCACGACCATTCGAGTTCACCGTCGAACTGCTTTCTGACGATCCAAACGTCGCTCTGAAGGAGCTACAAGGCAAAATGATGTGCGTCGAGCTGGTGCGGCGCGACGGTTCCATGCGTTATTTTACCGGACGCGTCTTTGGATTTGGGCTAAAAACGGTGGATGGAGGAGTGTCGTTTTACGAAGCCAAACTTAGTCCGTGGTACAAATATCTGACCATGCGTAAAGATAATTTTCTGTTTCATTACACTACAATGTACGACCAGACTGCCAGCATCTTCAGTGATTATGGCGGGCTGGCCGACTGGGACTGGCGTGTTCAAGGTGCAACTGACGTGTTCACGGATTGCTGCCAATTCGACGAAAGCGATCGCAATTTCCTCGAAAGGCGCTGGGTCGCCGCGGGAATTTTCTACTGGTTCGAGCACACTGCCACAGGACACAAGCTCGTCCTCTCCGACGATTCAACGGCCACTGCGCCAATCGATGGAAATCCTGAGGTGCCGTTTCAGCGGCATGCCGGTTCGGCGCACGAAGACGGGTTGGGGGAATGGTCGCCAGGCCGCCAGATCGTGACTGGTAGCGTAGCCTTAGCGTCGTTTGACTTCAAAGCGCCCCACCCCGCGCTGACTTCGCTGCCCAGCGTCAATCAGCAAGGCGACGTGCCGAATATCGAGTCATACGAGTACACCGGCGCCTTAGGGTTTAAAAGCGGCGGCGGCCGTTCCCTGGCCCAGCTCCGCATGGAAGAAGTCGAGGCGGCCGGCAAGCAGTTCGATGGCAGCGGTAATTGCCGCACTGTGATGCCGGGGCGCTGGTTCCGACTGACTGGCCACTTCGATGCCAGTAGCAGCGGAGGCGACGATCAAGCGCGCGAGTTCCTGATCACGGAGGTGACGCACAGCGCGTCGAATAACTATCACGTCAAAAATACATCAGAATCATATTACGAGAATCGTTTGTCGTGTATCCGTAAGATCATTCCCTTCCGCGCAGGACGCGATCACAACAGCGTCGAAACAAAGATCCACGGAATACAGACGGCAACTGTAGTCGGTCCCGCTGGTGAGGAGATCCATACTGACGAATATGGCCGGGTTCGCGTCCAGTTTCATTGGGACCGCGCAGGCAGTAATGATGAGAAGAGTTCGGCGTGGATCCGTGTCGCGACCCCCTGGGCGGGACCAAATTTTGGCATGACTTTCATCCCCCGCATCGGGACTGAGGTACTCGTTCAGTTTCTTGATGGCAATCCTAACCGTCCGGTAATCACTGGAATGGTCCCGAATGCCAATACGATGCCACCATGGACGCTTCCGGCGAACAAGACTCAGAGCGGCATCCTGACACGCTCCACACCAAAGGGCAGCTACGACAATGCCAACGCATTACGCTTCGAAGACAAGAAGGGGCAGGAGCAGCTGTGGTTGCACGCGGAAAAGGATCAGCTCACCGAGGTCGAGCACGATGAAGACAAATGGGTTGGCAACGATCGCCGTAAGACAATCGACCGCGACGAGACCAACCACATTAAACGGGACCGCAAGGAAACTGTGGACCGTGATGAAACCATTACGATCCACAATAACCGTACCGAACGGGTGGATCATGATGAAAAAATCAGTATTGGCGATAATCGTACTGAAGATGTTGGCAAGGACGAAACCATTCATATCGGCGCTAACCGCAGCAAGACCGTGGACAAGAACGAGAAGGACATGATCGGTAAGAACTGGTCCATCAAGGTCGCCAAAATGAAAACCGAGACGATCGGCATGGCGTCCATGCAGAACGTCGGCTTGGGACGGTTGGAAAACGTTGGCTTGGGCTATAGCCTGAACGTCGGTGCGATTATGTCCACCGTGGTGGGCGCGAACAAAATCACCAAGGTCGGGGCCGATTACTCCAACACGGCCGGCACCAGCTACTCGCTCAGCGCCGGCGGCGATAGCGGAAGTGTGCTGGAGATGGATGGCGAAAGTATCACATTGACCATCGGAAAATCCTCGATCACGATGAAAAAATCGGGTGAAATCGAGATTACAGGCGAAAAATTAACGATCGCGGGTAGTGACAACGTGACGCTGGTCAGCCCGAATATCCATAACAACTAAGCGCCGAAAGAGTATGGGTGACACATGACGCTCCACCAGAATGTGATTCTGCATGCGCAGTGCGCACTTGGCAGTTTCTGCGACAGCGCGCATGTTGACTAATCAAACTCCTTTGCCAGCGTTGGCGCGCGCCCACCGCGATCACCTGGGACAATCGCATATCCTGGTGATTGCCAAAGGGGCGTGGCTGCTCAGCACTGGCCGCATGGCGCCGGCCGAGCAGCAAGTCGGTCTTCACATGCAGCCGGTCAAGCGCCGCATTGGCGATCTCGAGCTGGCGCCGGCGCAACGCGCGGCGCTGCATGCGCGCCTGCAGGATGAAGTGATCTGGCTCGACCACGACTTGGCGCCGCCAAAACCCGCATGTGACGTGATGGTGGCCGGGTACGCCACCGCCCCGTTTGACCACCCTCACCCATTTATAGACGCGGGAGTGCGCATTGGCGACAAAAGCAGTGGACTGCGCGCGTTTGCTCCGCGCTTCTGGCAAGATGGTTGGCTGGGTCACAAGGCCAAAGCACTAGCGACTACGGTGCAGCGTGTGCCGCTCAGCTACGCATTTGCGGACTGGCCATCCGGATTTGCCATCGAACAGGGCGACGAGACTGCCTATCTACCCTGGATCGAGGCCCTTCACGCGGACAGTCGACGCCGTAGCCACGCGCGGGTTCCCGCCGGATTCGGCTTTTGGCCCGAAAATGCCGTGCATCGCAGCAAGCATTCAGGCACTTTCGACGACGCCTGGCTACGCGAGCGTTCGCCTGATCTGCCAACCGACTTCGATCCGCGATTCTACAATGCAGCCCACCCGGAGTTGCAGCTGGTGCGCGCCCCGCAGGCCGGCACAGCAATTCGGCTGGTCCACCTGGCTCGGCAAGCCATCATCGATTGCACGTTTCCAGCGCTCGCCTTGGCGGTGCAAGCGCGCACGGCGGCCGGCCATATGCCTGCGCCAACCGCGATGACCGCCGACACCATCATTATCGAACCCGACCACGACAGGCTGTCGATAGTATGGCGCGCTCTCGTGCCAAGTGGCCAGCAAGCAGACGCAGTTCGCTCGGTGCGCTTGTTTAAAACCGCCAACCCGGCCGCATGACGCAGCCACCCATTTTTGGAAGACGCATATGCAATCATTTGGCCATTCCGTTTCACAACGCGCCCCAGCGGCGTCGATGAGCTATCGCAGCGCCACCGTCAGGACAGTCGATGGCGCGCGATGCGCGATCGATATTGATGGGGTGATCGCAGACGCTGTCCTGGCGACGCATATCCTGTCGGTCGCCGCCGGCCAGCAGGTAGCCGTCCTGGATGGCGGGCAGGCCGCACCGCTGCTGATCGTCGCCGCCTGGCCGCTACATCAGCAGCAGATTGAGCCGCCGCTCAGATTTGACGCTGACACCGGCACACTGCATATTCGTGCCGCCCGCCTGAATCTGGCGGCGCTGGCCACGCTGGAATTGCGCTGCGGTGAAGCGCTCATACGCCTGACCCTCGACGGCAAGGCGCGGATCGAGGGGGCCGAAGTTCTCTCGGCGGCCATTGGCGCTAATCGCATCGAAGGAGCCAGCATTGACCTCAACTGAATTGCCAAGCATAAGCCGCCGCCTTCCGCCGTTGCCCGGCCTGCTGGACGACATGCTGGGCCAGGCGCTGCGTGCCCGTCGCCGGCGCGTTATGATGGCCAACAATGCGTCTCTCAATCTGATGGCTTTGCGCGTTCCTGACGAGGCCTTGGATCAACTGGTTCAGGGCGCCGCGATATACGGCCAGCAGGCAGTTGCTGCGGCCGATGATTTAATTGGGTCGCTGGATGGAGCGGCAAAAGATGCAGCGGTATTCGTGCGTGTCGCGCTGGCGGTGCAACTGCGCGACGCTACACTGGCCCAACTAGCCGTACGCTATCTCAGCGACTTTCCACAGGCAGTGCGCGATGCATGCTGGTTCTATCCTGTCACCAGCGGGGTCCTTACTGATGACAACTCCCACATCGTTCAGTTATTCAACAGCGCCGACGGCGCTGGCCAACTACGGCAATTTGCCGTGGAAATGGCCGGACTGCGCGACGTCAAAAGCTTGCACGCGCAGATTGCCGATCTTCTTGACGATACGAGCTTGAGTGCCTCGGCGCACATTGCATTGACCCGCATGGGCGCGGCCACTGACGCGACCCAGCGCTTCGCCCGCGACAGCTTGGCCGCAGGCGAACCGACGCACTGTGCAACGGCAATGACACTCATCGGCGAAGACCCGAGCATTGCCGACGACGCCTTTCTGCAGTTGGCCTTGCCGCTAGACCCCGCGTACGTCGAGCAAGCTTGGGCAATTGCCATCGCACGCGACGCGCGCGCGATGGCCAACCATGCGGCGCTCCGTGCTGACCTTGCGTCGCCGCTGCGCGCGCGCATCGTGGCGCTGACTGGCTTTGTCGATGGGGTTATTGAGGCTTGCGCCATCATGGCGCAGGCCGATGGCCCCATCAGCGCATTTGAGGCCGACATTTTGCAGTTGACGCTGGGCGAAGTGCCGGTCGAAGCGCGTTGCGCGCCGAATGACAAGCGCGCCAAGTCAGTTGCGATGCGTGCGGCATTACTGCGTGCTTGCCGGCGTGCTCACCTGACCTTGAGCAACGATGCCGATGTCTGCGAATGGGACATCCAGGAAATTCTGGCAACGCCTACCCAAGCCGCAAGTATGCGCTTGCGCAATGGCGCCCCACTAGTGACGCCGGTACCGGTGTGGGACAGTGGGCTGATGGAGGTCAGCCACGGATTGCGCAAATGGTTGTACATCGAGCGCGCAGCGCTTGCGCAGCATGCGCTGCCACTGTCGCCTTTCGACGTCACGCGCCGCCAGCAGTCAGCAATGATGGTCGCCGCATTTTCCGACGAGATGAGCGCAATTTGACTTCAAGGCGTCGTACCGACGCCTTCCAGCTAACTATAGAAACCGAATATGAGCACTTTCCCCTCACCTGTATTGGCAATCCGCTCCAGCGGACTGGTAACTGCTATCGGCAACTCAACGCTACAAACCACCTCTTCCTGGCTGACCCAGGCCCGCCGCATGCGCCGGGTTGACCTGGACGGCTTCGCCGACCCGTTTACCATTGCCGACTGCCACAGTGTGACCGCGCAACTGGCACCCGTTGAGCGCCTTGCGGCGCTGCTATTCCCGGCAGTAGCCGAAGCGATGGACGACGCCGATTACCTGACTCAGCAGCTGGAGGACGAATGTATGGAAATCGTCGTCCTGCCGCGTTGGCTCAACCCGGCTGATGGCAAGCGCCTGGCCACCGAGTTGGGCGCGATGCTCCTTCGTTACAAGGGCTGGGTTGATCGCCCCCGTTCCAGGCTCATCGTGCCGGCCGGAGCCAGCGGCGCCTGGCTCGGACTCGAGTATGCCTACCGCTCGCTCGCCACCAACCCGCGCCTGCAGCATGTCATGATCGCGGCGGTCGACTCGGCGTGCACGCCTGAGCTCCTGCAGCAGGCAGCGGCCGCAGACTGGCTACACCGGCCCGGCAATGCGGAAGGATATGTACCGGGAGAAGCAGCGGCCTGTGTGCTGCTGCAGCGCGCCGATTCCATCAGTGAGCTGCCAGCTGGCGACTTTGCATTGCACCGCCCCGCTTTTTTCAACGCGGACGAACACTGGGGACCCTGCGCCACGAAGCCGGACGCGAGTCCACTCAGTCAAGCGCTCAGCGGCGCACTGGCAGCCGCTGGCATGGAGCCTTCCAACATCAGTCATCTTGAAAGCGATATGGATGGTTCGGACTGGCGTGCCCATCTGGAGTCGACGGCCTTGAGCCGGGTGATATTCAGTCAAACCACCGCCTTGCCGCAATGGCGGCCAGCGACCTTGCTGGGACAAACTGGCGCGGCGGGCGGGATTATCGGCTGGCTACTGCCGGCCAGCTTGCATCAACAGCAAATAGAGCACATCAATACGGTCCTGAACTGGTCGATCTCGCCAAGCGGCGAGGCCGCCGCCTGCGTGCTCGAACGCTCCCCCAACTGACTTCGAAACCCTAGACGCCATGCCAACAAACGTACGGACTGACAATAACGATTTGGTGAGCCAGCACTCGAAGGGCGTGGCAGCGCAACCGGCTGATCCAGTGTTCCTCAAGCCAAAGGGGGATCCCGGTATCGCGCCCCATTTTAATATCAGTACCAAGATCAACAACCCGGCAGGCACCGTTTACGATCACAAAACGCGTGTGGCCCATAGCGAAAGCTATATGGGGCAAGGCAAGCATGTCCCGATCGTCATTGTCGGGCGCAATACAGCGCAGGTCGATGGGGACAATGGCTTTTTGTCGTGGATGAAAAATGTCTACATCGAGAAGCGTAACGCGGTCATGCATGGCGTCAAGACCGGCGTCAATTCGTTGTGGAGCATGTTACCGCCGGCTCTGAAAACCGCCATTCAGAACGGCGGCCAGATTGCTTCTGGCATGACCCTGAAGGATTTTGGCGACGCCGCGAAAGACGACGCCCAAGCCATGCTTGACGCCTTGATGTCAAAGGACACGGTGATGGCCCTGGCACAGACTGCCGCACTGATGGCGGTGTCTGCGGTTCCTGTCGTGGGCCAACTTGCGGGTGGCGCGGCGGCGGTTCAGCGTATAAAGGGCGCCATCTCGGCCGTCGACGGCGCGGCGGACGAATTGAAGGGCATGGTGGACCGTTGGAGCAAACCCATGAGCCCAGCGCAAATCGCCGCCGAAAGAAAGAAGCTGGCCTCGTTTCTGATCCGGGTCGGCGTCTCTGCCCTGCTGGCCGCGCTTGGCAAGGCGAGTGCGAAGCTGTCCGCCCGTTCGAAAGGGAAGGAAAACTCGACGCAGCCAGTAGTTGTCGGCCAAGCGGCTTTGCCTAAGGGTACCTGCAAGCTGTGCGTCAGGGGTAAGCCGGTTATCATCGCGACCGGAGAAAAATCGCTTTCTCAAGTCGATTTTTCCCTCCCCGGCACGTTACAAATCGAATGGAATCGAACCTATCGCTCGGGCGATGCATCCAGCGCTTGGTTCGGCCAAGGATGGAGTACCCCGCTCGGGGTGACACTGCACTTGGCTGCAGATGGCATTGCGTATCACGATGCCGGCGGACGCGCAGTGCGGCTGCCTTCGGTCGCTTGCGGCGCTGAACTATTTGACGCATACGAACAATTGACCGTACGTCGACCGTCGGTAGATGTGTGGGAAATTATTTTTAAGGATGGGCAAACACTGCAGTTCCGGCGCGAGCGCGAAGATTTTTTTATCTTGCCGCTGGCTTCAATCGTCGATCGCAATGGCAATACCATTAGCCTTCAATATCCTGCATCCCATGACGACCCGTTCGAATCACAGCGTCCGCAGTTGATTACTGACAGCGCCGGGCGGCGCTTGCACCTCGCATGGAATGCGGCCAGCATGCTGACCTCGGTGACCTTGCTTCCCGTGGAAAACGAGGAAAGTCATGTGTTAGCCCGCTACGCGTATAGTGCCCAGGGCGACCTCATCTCCCACACGGATGCGCAAAACGGCCGCCGCGAGTACGAGTGGCACAATCACATTCTTGTCGCGTACACCGAGCCGGACGGTGCACGCTACTGTGCCGAGTACGACGAGTACTCGACATTCGGCCGGGTGGTGCGCTCCTACGCCGCCGTCGATGGTCGCGGGCTGACCTTCGAATACCTCGACCGTGCCCGCATGACCCGTATCACTGATGGTATTGGGCGCACCACGCTCTATGAGTATGACGAACGCAAGGAAATTATCGCCACTACCGGGCCCGATGGCGTGCGCGTGGAGACTCCGACCGACGCAAATGGCAACCAGCGTGGCGCTGCCGATGCCTTGGGTAGACAAAGTCACTATCGCTATGACGGGCGCGGCAACCTGATCGAATTTGTCGATGCAACAGGTGCCCGCACGTCCATCGAATATGACCAGCTTGATCTGCCGGTCAAGCTGACCGACCCTTTACAGCACGGCTGGCGGCGCCAATACGATATCCGCGGCAATATTGTTGCCGTCATTGATCCACTCGAACGCATCGCCTATTACAACAATAACAGTCGCGGGCTGCCCTCGGCGATCACCGATGCGCGCGGTGGTTCCACCGCGCTGGAATGGACTCGCGCAGGCGAACTAGCCAGTTTTACCGATTGCTCCGGCAACGTTACGACGTTCGAGTACGACCGCCTCGGACGCGTACTGTGCCGTCGCGATGCGCTGGGCCAAGCTACAAGATATGAATGGGATCGAGTGGGTCGACTGGCCAAGCTGATCGATGCTGCGGGCGGTGTACAGGAATATAGTTGGACCGCTGAGGGGCACTTGTTAGCCTACACCGATGCCTGCGGCGCTCGTACCACCTACCGTTACAATACCCATACCGAGCTGATCCAACGAACCGATGCAAATGGCCATCATTTAACCTATGGCTATGATGCGATTGGCCGCCTCACCAGTCTAACCAACGAAAACGGTGAGAGCACCACCTTCATTTACGATCTTTCCGACCGCCTATCCGATGAGATCGGTTTTGACGGTCGCCACCAGCGCTATTGCTACAACTGCCTGGGTGAGCTGACTCATCTGGTCGAGGCGGGGGGCACTGATGCTGGCCCGGGCAAAGTCACTTTCTTTGATCGCGACCCGCTTGGCCGGGTGGTGGCGAAATTACCCCAAGGCGAACCAGACTGCCATGCCTACTTCCGCTTCGACGCCGTTGGGCGCTTGATCGCCGCAGACAATGCTGCAGCGCGGATCGCCTTTTCGTACGATGCAAGCGGACAGTTAACCGGGGAATGCCAGACTCTGGCGGGCGGCGCACCACGCGAACTGGCGCACAGCTACGACATGATCGGTAACCGAACCCGCACTGCACTGCCGGACGAGCGCGTGCTTGATTGGTTGTACTATGGTTCGGGCCACTTGCATCAGATCGGCTTGGAGGAAAAGGGACAGCGGCAAGTTATTGCTGATATCGAGCGTGACGCGCTGCACCGGGAAACCGCGCGCAGTCAGGGCGCGCTCGAAAGCGCCTACCAATACGACCCGATGGGACGTCTGTCGCGCCATCGTGTGGGGTCCGTCAAAGGGAATGGCAACGATCTGGAAACGCTCACTGGTGCCGCCATCGAGCGGACCTATCGCTATGACGCGTCAGGCAAGCTCATCACTAAGACCGACAGCCTGCGCGACCAGATGCACTACCTGTACGACCCGGTTGGCCGCATTTTGGCAGCGACAGGTGAACGTCAAGAATCTTTTGCCTTCGACCCAGCTGGCAACATTCAGCAGCCTGCAGCGGCCGGCACCGTCCGCGGCAACCGGCTGAGTGTGTATCAGGATCTTCGTTACACCTACGATTCCTATGGAAACGTCAGCACGCGGGCCAAAGGTGCGCATGAACGAGCCGAATTTAGCTGGAACGCCCTGCATCAACTGCAGCGTGCAACCGTCGTGCGTCATGGAGTGACCCAGACGACGGGATTCGAGTACGACGCATTGGGCCGGCGCACCCGAAAGTCCGACACATTCGGCGTCACGGAGTTCCTGTGGGATGGCGACCTTCTTCTCGAAAGCCGACGCGGCAGTAAAAACGAACTATTTGTGTTTGAGCCTGACTCGTTTGTCCCCTTGGCCACCATTCAAAACCAGAAGACCTACTGGTACCAAAATGATCAGGCCGGTGTACCGCAAGAACTCACGGATGCGAATGGCAGGATTGCCTGGTCTGCAGACTATAAGGTCTGGGGCGAGGCCCGAACGCAAAAACTCGGCGAGCATGCCGGGGCGAGCGCTTCGCTCGTAGGACTTACCAGCGAGCATTCGGTCAGTCAGCCGTTCCGTTTTCAGGGGCAGCAGTTTGACGAGGAAACGGGATTGCACTACAACCGGTTCCGCTACTACGATCCCGCTGTGGGCCGTTTTGTCAGCCTGGACCCGATCGGACTGGATGGAGGCTTCAACTTATTTAGCTACGCGCCGAACCCATTACGATACATCGATCCGTTTGGCCTCGCGGGTACGAGCCTCGACGCAACAGGGGCCTCGATTCCCACGAATAGTCATGGAATTCCCGATAAGAACCTATTTACCCCGAAACAGGGTATTTCAAGCTACAAACGTTTGTCCAGTTGTGGTCCGTTTACGGCACAAAAAGCGTCGGTTCAGGGTCGTCCGTGCGTAGTTTGCGGTACAATCGCCCCTCGAATGGTTGCTGATCACATCGATGGCCTTGCGGTCGAACACTACCGCACCGGCACCAACGATATTGCACATCAATCAAGCGTCGCTGCCGTTCAGCCACACTGTCCTCGCTGTTCAAGCCAACAGGGTGGTATGGCGTCAGCTTTTTCCAAATGCATGAAGACTAAAATTTAGCCATGACTATCGTCGATTTGAAATCCCCAGAGGTCGTCGCTCGCCAAAAAGAAGTATGTCAGCAGTATTCATCGGACGTGGTTCTGCCGGATCCTCACCTCAAGATTGGCATTGCGATCGACAGCCTGTCGAAAATGCCGATCACCGGAGTGCGCTGCATGCCGGAAAATGGCACCGATGGCTGGTACATTTGGGGCGGCGATCACTCATCCGAAACAGAATTTTATCAGCCGCTGCACCTTAGCCATATCGGCGAGTTTGCTCCGCAAGTTGTGCCCTATCTTGCTCTTGCTCCGGGATTTAAATTCATGATCGATAACGAAGGCTATGAGGACGTGTGGTTTGACGCATCGCTCCTGGAACCGTTCTGATCGGATTCAGTATTTCACTGACGATTTCCATCGGGGAGCCGCCTGATGCTCAGTTCCGCCGATGTTGCTGGCGCTGGCTCAGCGCCAGCCATTGCGGCCGGTCCAGTTCGGCCCCTGCTGTTAGATCGCGGCCAGCCGGCCAATGCGGTGCAGAACTGAGATCATCTCGTTATACATATCTTTTCCAGCTGAGCGCTACTTGAGCGCGGAACGTCGATTTGCATGAAGGTTTGTCCAAAATTTGGCAAAAACGTGGGTGATTTGCTTTAGACGCATTAATTCTGCGTTCGCTCTTGCTGGCGGGGAGGCCATGGAGGCTCCGGCTGCCGTTTGAAAACTGACTCTCGAGCGCGTCGCCCGCGTCTGCATGAGCCAGAACATTTCATCCATGTCCGCGAGCGCCGACCAGGTGGCCAGCCTGGTCCATGCGAACAGTGTTCTGCGCACCGAAATCGCCGACCTCAAGCATCAACTGGAATGGTTCCGGCGCCAGATATTCGGCAAGAAAAGCGAGCGCCGGCCATGCGAAGCCGATGGCTCACAGCTGAACCTGATGGAATTGCCGGCCGCCGCCGAAGACGCGGCCGCGCCGGGCAAGACAGTGGCCGCGCACACCCGGCGCGCCAAGGCGCCGGCCGGCGCAGACAGCGATGGATCCAAGCTCTTCTTCGACGACAAGCAGGTGCCGGTCGAAGTCATCGCCGTGCCGAACCCCGAGACCGACGGTCTCGGCCCCGACGAGTACCAGGTCATCGGCGAGAAAGTGAGCCATCGGCTGGCCCAGCGCCCTGGCAGCTATGTGATTCTTAAGTACGTGCGCCCGGTGATCAAGCGGCGCGACACGGCAGCCATTTCCTGCCCGCTGGCGCCGCAAGGGGTGCTCGATGGCAGCCGCGCCGACGTCAGCTTCGTGGCCGGCATGCTGGTCGATAAGTTCGCCTATCATCAGCCGCTGTATCGCCTGCACCTGCGGCTGTCTGACCGGGGCATCAAGGTCAGCCGGGGCTGGCTGACGCAACTCACGCATGCCGCGATCGATCTGCTGGTGCCCATCCATGCGGCGCAGCTCGACTCGATCCGCCAGTCCAGGGTCAAGGCCATGGACGAGACCCCGATCACGGCCGGGCGCACCGGCCCTGGCAAGCTGCGCAGCGCGTATTTCTGGCCACTCTATGGCGAGCGCGATGAGGTGTCGTTCCTGTACTTCCCCACGCGCGCCGCCAGCAATATCGAGGATGCGCCGGGCTTGTCGCCGCCGGAAAGGGCGGTCCTGCTCAGCGACGGATACAGCGTCTACAGCAGCTACGCACGTAAGACGGCAATCACCCATGCCCAGTGCTGGACGCATACCAGAAGACTATTCTTCGAGGCGCAAAAGATCGAACCGGAGCGCGCCGCGCACGCGCTCGATCTGATCGGCAAAATCCACCAGGTCGAGGCGCAGATCCGCGAGCGCGATTTGCGCGGACCGGCCAAGCGCGCCTGGCGTGTCCAGCATGCCAGGCCACTGGTGACGCAGTTCTTTGTGTGGATCGGCGTCCAGTTCGACCATCAGGGGCTGCTGCCCAGCAGTCCCTTGACCAAGGCGATTGCTTACGCGCGCGAGCGGCGTGCCGGACTCGAAGTGTTTCTCGACGATTCAGACCTGCCCGCCGACACCAATCATTTGGAACGCGCCTTGCGCGTCATTCCAATGGGCCGGAAGAACTGGAATTTCTGCTGGACGGAAATTGGCGCCGAGTACGTCGGCGTGATCCAGTCCCTGGTCGTCACCTGTCGCTTGCACGACATCGATCCGTATGACTACCTGGTCGATGTGCTCCAGCGTATCAGCGAGCATCCCGCTTCCAAGGTCGAACAGCTCACCCCGCGACTGTGGAAACAGCATTGCGCCGACAATCCGCTACGCTCGGACCTGCACAGATTTAACGGCTGATCTACGACGCCGTTCAGTTACCGCTTACCCCAAGTCGCTGATTTAGCAAACCCAGCCGTGCAACCGGATGTGTCGTCCAACGATACACGCCGCAGGGATCGGACGGAAATCACGGGGCAGGAAAGGTTGTCGAGACAGCGCCCACAACCATCCTGATACTTCCCCCGTGACCACGCCCTGCGGCGCAAGCCCGTCCGCATCCCTCCGGCTTATCTCATCCGCGCTCAGCGGACGCCATAACAACCAAGCTCAGCGCTGGTGTAGGTGCGGCTGCCGCCATCGTCGGTGCGGACATTGACCGAGAACTGCGATCCCCATGGGAACTGCGTGCCGCTGAACGACCACAGCACCTGGCCGTTGGCGTCGGTCTTGCGGGCGTAGCTGCCCATCAAGCCGCCTTGTGCATTGGTGAAAGTCAACGCGACACCCATCTGTGCAAGCGGTGTGCGCAGCGAGCCATCGCTGTACGCCGTCGTGCGGATCCACAAACCCACCCGGTTCGTCAGACTGGCACCGCATTGTGCCTGGAAGCTGGTGGTTTTCCCCCAAGCCCAACGCGACACGTCCAGCCTGCGCGCCCCTGCTATCTTGCCGTTCAACAAGGGTTCCACCGCCGCGCTGGACAGCAAGGCATTGCGCGTTTGCTGTACGGTGGCCGTCGGGTTCAGCACGCGATACAGTCCGAGCGCGCCAGCGACGTGCGGCGACGCCATCGAAGTACCGTTCTTCCAGCTGTAGGCGCTGTCCGAATTGATCACGGTGGAATAAATGCCGGTTCCCGGCGCAGCGATATCCACCGACGTGACGCCAAAATTGGACGTCGACGACAAGATACCGTCCTGCTTCAGATTGCCCACCGCGATGACGTTCTCCACGTCCAGGTTCGCCGGCCACATGAATTTCTCGTCCGTATTGGTCCCGTTATTGCCGGCCGCGGCGGCCACCATGATGTTGGCGTCGCGCGCAGCCTGAAAGTATTCGATACCGTTGTTGTTGACGGTACCGGACAAGCCTCCCAGCGAGAGGTTCACTGCCACCACGTTAATGCCGCGCTTGGTTTTCAGGTCCACCAGATAGCTGAGCGCTTCCATCACCGCGCTCGAGGGACAGCTGCCGCCGGCGCTGCATACCTTGACGGGAATGATCTTTACCCCGCCGTCGCCGCAGATGCCTGCTACGCCCAGGCTGTTGTTGCGGCGCGCGGCGATCGTTCCGGCCACGTGCGTGCCGTGCGAGTGATCATCCTCCGCGTTATTGGTGTGGCTATAGAAATTCCAGCCCCTGACGTCGTCGATGAATCCATTGCCATCGTTATCGATACCATCGCCGGCTTTTTCGCCGCCATTGGTAAACATGTTGTCCTTCAAGTCTTCGTGCGTGCTGCGTACACCGGTATCGAGCACCGCCACGTACGCAGGCTGTGTCGTCTTGCATGCATAGCCTTGCTGCCAGAGCGCGGCCACGCCGGTGCCGAACGGGTTGGCGGGAGTGGTGGTGGCGCCGTGCACGCCCCACAGGTTGTTAAATGCCGCATCGTTGGACGGCGCGGTATCTTGCAACTCCAGCATCCAGTCCGGCTGGACATCTTCCACCAAGGGGTTGCGGCGCAGTTGCGCGATCGCCGATGGCACGCTCCACAAACGGTTCAGATTGACCAGTTCGTAGCGATCCATGCCGCGCGTGCGGGCGCGATCCGCGGCGCCGGCCAGGCTGAAATCCGTGGCGCTGGCCAGGCTGCGACCGTGGCGCCCGCCGTGCAAGCGTTTACGGCTGGTCGGCGTGATGGCACGCATTGCCTGCTCCTTGTCGGCCTCGGTCGCGTCGCTGCGGAACTTGACGATCAGACGCGTGCGGTCGAAGCGCTGCAAACCTTCCATGGCGCGCAGCTCGTCAATGGACAGGGCGTGTGCGGCCGGCGCTGCGGGGGCAGCCTGCGCGGCCGAAGCCAGAGCAGCGGCCACGGCAATAACGGATGCGGTACAGGCAAGGTAAAAACGGGGATGGCGATGCATATAAGTCTCCTGCGCCACATGGGCACGTTGTTCAATCGATTTTTTGAGAATTTTCTGATTGGTCATGGCAAAGCGACGCGCCAAGGTCGTTGGCGCGTGATCTGGTTGAAATGCGGCAGTTTTCCCGGTTTCTTACCTGCCCATGCGGTTCACCGCAGGTCATGTTGGAACCGGTCATCGAGCCTCACTTCATGCGCAATTTGCCGCGCGAGTGGCGGCCGCCCGCAACGCGTTCATGACGCGTTCGGTTCCCAGGCGCCAAAGTATGAAAGGAAAATGTGGATGAATTGTGGATTCTTCGCTAACCATTTCCTGACCTTGCACACTCTCGAAAAATGCCGCACCGTAACTGGAAGCGAGCGTACAATCCATGCACAATCATGGTCGATCAGCGCTTACGGATGCGATCCACTACTGCCTGACAAGACCTCGCGCGCATGACATTCCCGACACTTCCCACGAGAAGCATAATCAACTGTCCTGGCGTCGCTTCAACGGTTCAACCTTTAGCGTTCTATGTTGTTCTCCCTCCACGCAATACGCCATCTTGTTCTGTTCGCCACATTCGTTTTGATGTGCTTTTCGGCCGACGCCACGGACAGTGTTGCTTCGGTCAGCCTGAAGCAGTCCCGCGATCTATCCGGTGAAACGCTCGGCCTGCGCTATCTGCGTGACACACGGCAGACCCTGACGATTGGTGAGCTGAGAAAACTGCCGGAGGGGCAGTTTTCAGTGGTGCGCCAGCGCGATGTCAATCAGCGTTTCCAGCGTGGTGACTACTGGCTCAAGACATCGGTCCATAACGCATCCAAAGCCAGCATGACGTGGGTGCTGCGGCATCCCATGCCGGTCACCGACTATGTCGATTACTGGATTTTTACAAATGGCGCGCTGGTTACCCACGCCACAGGTGGCGACCGGACCTTGATGTCGGATCGGTAGATCCCATATCGCATCGCGAGCGTTCGCCACACGTCGGAAGCGGGTCAAGTATCGGAGGTCTACATACGTTTGCGGAACAAACAGGCGGCACCGATGCATTTAGTCTTCGCACTGTCCGATGAAGTGACGTTTTTACGAAAAATTTCAAACGACCAGCTATTGATGGGCGTTTTTTACGGGATTCCCTGCGCCCTGGTCGTGTATGCGCTCTGTGGATGGTTCATCAACGGAACCCCCAGCAGCCTGGTCTACGCAGGCTATGTCCTCGCCATCATGGGTTCGTGGCTGGGAATAAATGGACAATTGGCCGAGTACGTCTTTGTCGACAAGCCGGACATCGCGAACTTCATGCTGGTCGTATTTTTCCTGCTTGCGACAATTGCCAACTGTATGTTCGTGCGAGAGTTCCTGCAGACCAAGCGGTTCATGCCTCGTTTCGACAAGTATTTTGGCGGTGTCATCATTCTTGCCATCGCAGGCATCGTTTTGCGCGCACTGGGCCTTCAGGTTGCGGTGATCCAGGTGACCATTGTCTTGTTATTGACGCATGCCATTGCCCCCGTGGTGGCGATACTCTCCCTGAGAGGACGCGCGGTTTTCACGCGCTGGTATCTGGTTGCGCAGCTGGTGTACAACGCGGCCCTGCTCATCGGAATTGCCGGGGTCCGGTTTGCGGAACTCAGTTATGAAAATTATTTTTTCTACTGCCAGCTGGCCTTTATCGCGGAACTGGTGCTCCTCGGGGTGGCGCAGCAGGACAGGGTGCGCATTCTGCAACGCGAAAAATCGGCGTTCGAACAGAAGTACAACACAGCGCTGCAGATCAATAACGCCGAGTTGGCCAAACAACTTGAACAACGCACTTGCCAGCTACGGGAAGCGCAACAGCGCACTGAATTCATGGCTGCCGTGAAAACGACAACTGGCCGCATTGCCAATGGCGAATTCGGTGTGCGCCTGGCTCCGGGGGAGTCGCCAGAGCTGGCTGACCTAGCCACTAATGTCAACGTGATGGCCGAGTCGCTGTCCCGCCTTGAAGGCGCCCGCAAACGGTGGATTGCCGATATCAGCCACGAACTGCGCATCCCCCTCTTTTCCCTGCTCTGCGAAACCGAGGCCTTGCTGGACGGAGTAAGAACGATCAATAAGCGCGCCATCGCGTCCATCCATGAAGAAGTGATACGGCTATCCCGACTGGTGTCGGACTTGCATGAAGTGGCGTTGACCTATCTCCGTCCTCTGCCATGTACTTTCACAAGCTGGCAACTTGAGGCGCTGTTGATGAAGAAAGAACACGAATATGTGCGATTCGCGCAGGAAAAAGGTCTGCGCTTTAGCGTGGAGATGCCGGCCGCCGCCTTGTTCGTCACATGGGATAAGGGTCGCTTCGAGCAACTGCTCGATAACCTGGTTCAAAACAGCATCAGCTATACGGATGCGCCGGGCGCTGTGGCGCTGTCGATCAAGGCCGGGCCGCAGCGGGTGTACATCACCCTCGAGGACACCTCGCCCGGAATCGATCCGGCTGACGCAAAGCACCTGTTCGAGCCGCTCTACAGAGCCGATATCGCACGCAGCCGCCGCGCCGGTGGAAGCGGGCTCGGACTGTCGATATGTCAGGCCATCATATATGCCCACTTTGGGAACATCACTGCCGAGCCGTCGCCGATGGGCGGCCTGGCAATCCGAATCGATCTGCCCCGTTCCACCGATAAGTCCACCGATAAAATATGAACCCTGCAGCGCACGAAATAGTCATTGTTGACGATGAGGTAAAACCTGCGCAGGTATTAGCCGAGTATCTGCAACGAGACGGCTTCCGTACTGCGCACATCCTTGACGGGAATAGCGCGGTCGCGTACCTCAGGCAATATGCACCAAGCGTTGTGATTTTGGATGTCATGCTGCCCGGGCTCGACGGGATCGAGGTTTGCCGGGCCGTGAGAAGGTTTTCGATGGTGCCGATTATCATGTTGACGGCTCGCGTGGACGAAGCCGACCGGATACAAGGCCTCGACATCGGTGCTGACGACTATCTTTGCAAGCCGGTGAGTCCACGGGAGGTGGTTGCTCGCGTGCGTGCCCAGGTGCGCCGGGCCGCCGGGCCGATGACCAGGGACCAGTACACCTTTGGGTTTGTCGTGGAGGAAGCGGCACAACGAATTTGGTGGCAGGGCAACGTGTTACCGCTTTCTCAAGTCGAATACCGGATATTCAAGACCCTGCTGTCCCAACCCGGGAGAATTTTTGAACGAGAAGCCCTGCTCAATGCAAAGGATGGGGTTGAGCGTGCAGTCAATGACCGCTCCGTCGACAGTCATATAAAGAACATTCGCAAGAAAATCAAACCGTACACCGGAGACACCGAATTCATTTTCTCCGTCTACGGCGTCGGTTATCGTTTCGGCGATTTCTAAGAAAGTGCGCGTCTCCGGGATCAGGAGGCCGCTGCGCAACGTAGCAGGTGCTGGAAGGCCCCTGCAGCGGCATGGCCGCCACGCTTGGCGTGCCGCGCCAGCAGACGCGGCACACTGCTTGCTACGACCGGGAGCGGCGCCGGGCACTCAGAGCGAGCACGCCCAAACCCAGCGCCAGCATGCCGTAGCTTGCCGGCTCGGGCACCGGGCTCATGCTGAGGACGGTCTGCTCGGTCCAGCGCAAGGTATACGATGCCGAGCCGCCCGGCCAGTACGAGTGCTCCTTCGCTTCGACGCCGGTGCGCACACTGCCCCCGGCCACGCCCTCGCCCCAGGGATCGGTGCTCCATGCGGTAGAAAAATTGAGGGCGCCGCCCGGGGTATAGGAGAATTCGAACAGCCCGCACATGAACACTTCGGGGCCGCACCAGCCGACATATTGCTGGCTGTTGAGGATAAAGGAAGTGACCTCGCCGAGCTCGATACGGCCGTCGCCGTTGCGATCGTCGCTGTCGAAGTAGCCGTACAGGCTGGCGTTGGGCCGGAACTGCCCCGATTCTTCGTGGAAAAAGCCGGTATAGGTGAATTCACGGGAGAGCGGCTGCGCATGAGCGCTGGTCGCCAGCGCGGCAGCGGCAGCGGCAGCTGCAATAAGTAACGAGGGTTTGAACATGATGGTCTCCTGAAGGAAGCTACATCTTAGCGAATTAACATCACCAGACTGTCGTGTGAACGCCGCATCGTTAACAAAATAGTAGGCGCCTGGCGACGCGGCGGCTTGACAACGGCTGGCAGCGGCGCGCCCACGTAACCCGGGCGCGCCGGACGACATGGCAAGCGTGCGGTCTTTCCCCGTACAGCGTTTACAATATTGTTTTAACCACCACGGCGCGCGCGCCCCGATCCCATGGCCCACATTCATCCTACCGGCTGGCAAGAGATGGCGGTCACCGGCACCGCCGTGCGCGAGATCGACACGCTGAGCTATCTCGAGACGAGACTGGCCGATGCGCCCTACCGCATCTACCACGGCGTGCACTGGACCAACGTCGAGAATGGCTTTTCCGCCTTTGGCGAGATCGATTTCATCATCGTCGCGCCCAGCGGACGGGTGCTGCTGATCGAGCAGAAATCGGGCCTGCTGAACGAAACGGCCGATGGCCTGGTCAAGCATTACGAGGGCAAGCCGCGCAAGGTCGCCAACCACCTGATGCGCTCCATCAAGGGCCTCACGGAACGCTTCGGCGGCGAGCTATCCATCGATTACCTGCTGTACTGCCCCGATTACATCGTGCGCAACCCGCACCTGGCGGGCATCGACCCGCGCCACATCATCGACGCCACCAACAAGGACCGGCTGGCGAAAGTGATCCGCGACATCCTGCCCATGACCGATACCGCCCCTGGCGAGCAGTTCGAGAAGGTGACGCGTTTTCTCGGCAACATGCTCAGCTTGCGCCCCGATCCCAGCGCCATGATCGGCAATGCCGCCGCCATGGTCACGCGCCTGTCCGGCGGCCTGGCCACCTGGGCACGGCGGCTGGAATTCACCCCGTTCCGGCTGCGCGTGGTCGGCACCGCCGGCAGCGGCAAGACCCAGCTGGCACTGGCCGAATACGCCGCCGCCATCGATGCCGGCCTGTCGCCCCTGTACGTGTGCTACAACCGGCCCCTGGCCGATCACATCGAGCGGCTGGTCCCTCCCGGCGGACGCGTCGCCACCTTCCACATGCTCAGCGACGCATTCCTGCGCGCCCAGGGCCACATCCCCAACTACGCCGCGCCCGGCGTGTGGGACGAGATCGAAGCGCGCATGGCCGGCGCCGAGCTGCCGGAAACCTGGAAATACGATGTGCTGATCGTCGACGAGGGGCAGGATTTCTCGCTTGCCTGGCGCGACATCCTGCTGCGCATGCTCAAGGACGATGGCCGCGCCATCTGGCTGGAAGACCCCAACCAGAACCTGTACGGCCGCCCCGCGGTGCCGCTGCCGGGCTGGGTCAAGCTGCATTCCGACACCAATTTTCGCAGCCCGCGCCAGATCGTCGACATGCTGGCCTCGATCGGCGCGGTGCATCCGCCGGTGGAAGCCGGCAGCCCGTTCAAAGGCGCCGACATCGAGGAACTGATGTATCCCGAGGGCGACACCGAAGCCATGCTGGCGCAGACGCGGCGCGCGGTCACCTTGTGCCTTGGCGCCGGGTTCGCCCGGCACGATATTGCCATCGCATCGTTTCGCGGACGCGAAAAGTCGGCCATCCTCCGGCTCGACAAACTCAGCGACGCCCACACGCTCAAATCGTTCACCGGCCAGTACGACCTGTTCGGCAATCCGATCTACCGGGACGGCGGCTTGCTGGCCGAATCGGTGTACCGCTTCAAGGGCCAGTCCGCGCCCGCGGTGATCTTCACCGAGATCGATTTCGCCCGGATCGACGAACTGGTGTTGCGCAAGCTATTCGTGGGGATGACCCGCGCCAGGCTCAAGCTCGTGCTGGTGCTCAGCGAGCGCGCCGAGCAGCAGTTGCTGGACCGGATCTGACGCCAGCGCCGCGCAAGCGCTATTGCGGGAAATTATGTTCATTTTCACAACAAGTTGTTCTTTATGATATAGTTTTCACTGCCCAAGCCGGCAGCTGCGCGGCCGCTTGCAATGCATGGGCAGCCGTGCGGCCCGCCCTCCTGTAGTGTCGTGGCGCATGCCTGCATGTGCATCACTGAACCGCGCAACTACACGGGAGAAGCAGTACGCCAAAAAACCGTATCACAAATAGCGCGCTGGCGATGGCGGCCATGCTGGTGTCGACCAGCGCCTGTTTCACGGCCTTTACGCCCAAGCGCAATTTTTGCACGCACGCCCCGAAGGAGACGTCCGTGCCGATGTGTGAGCCGACAAGGCCGCCGTAAGACGGCCGCCGGACGCGGCACCGCCCTACATCGCCTTGAACAGGTGCACGAAGGCGCGGCTGACCGGCAGCTCGCGCTGGTGGCCCCTGATCCGTAAAAACAGGCGCCCGCTCTCATCGCGCCGGGTGCCGTCCAGGAACGCCAGGTTGACCAGGGTGGAACGGTGCACCTGCCAGAACAGCTCCGGGTCGAGCTGCGCCGCCAGTTCGGTGAGCGGCGTGCGGATCAGGTGTTCGCCCGCCTTGGTCGCCACCACCGTGTATTTGTCGTCGGCGTGGAAGAACAGCACGTCCTCCACCGCGATCAGGAACGTCAATTCCCCCTGTCCGGCGCGGATATAGCGCAGGCGCGGCTGCGCGGGCGTGGCCAGCAGGCGCGCCAGCGCGCGTGACAGCCGGGCATCGTCCTCCGCTGGCGCACAGGCGGCCCGGATGCGCTCCAGCGTGCGCGCCAGGCGCTCCGTTTTCACCGGTTTGAGGATGTAATCGAGCGCCGCATGCTCGAACGCTTCGACCGCATGGCTGTCGTAGGCCGTCACGAAGACGACCCTGGTCGGCCCTTCGATGCCCTGCGCCACCTCCAGTCCGGTCAGTCCCGGCATCTGGATATCGAGAAAGGCCAGCTCCGGTTGCAAGGTAGCAATGCCGTGCGCCGCCTCGACGCCGTTCACGGCCACCTGCACGATCTCCAGTTCCGGCCACAGCATGGCCAGCTGCTGGCGCAGGTAAAGCGCCAGATGCGGTTCGTCGTCGGCGATCAGGGCGCGCATGGGATAGGCGATAGAGAAGAAGTCATGGCGCCATTGTAGTGGCGTCGGGCGCGCCATCGCCAGCACCATGCGACGAATCGACGCACGGTGCGACGGGCGGCCTCCCGTTCGTCGCCACGTTTGTCGATTCGTCGTTGCGCTTGTCGATCCGTCGCCCGGCGGCTGTGCTGGCCGGCGCCGCCTGCCATCCTGCGGCCACCCCAACCACACGCAGGCATTCCATGTTCATCCGACGCACGCTGGCCGCTTCCCTTTCCCTGTTCCCGATCGACGCGCTGGCGGCGCCCGATCTGGCGCCGATCGAGCCGCAGATGGTCACCATCAAGGCTGGCCAATTCATGATGGGCAGCGCGCGCGCCGCCAATACCCAGCCGGTGCACAGCGTGACGCTCAAGGCCTTCAGGATCGGCAAATACGAAGTCACGGCGGCCGAATTCCAGCGCTTCGCCGAAGCGACCAAATACAAGGCGCCGCGCATGTGCCTGCAAATGGCGTCGAAGCGCTGGTTCGCCAGCGTGCCCAACGAGTTCGTCGACGCCGCCACCCTGCACTCGCTCAGCAAGTTCGAACCGGCCACCTGCATCGGCTGGAATGGCGCCGACGCCTACGTGAAGTGGCTGGCCAAGGAAACCGGCAAGAAATACCGCCTGCCGAGCGAAGCCGAATGGGAATACGCGAGCCGCGCCGGCGGCAGCGGCCGCTACTTTTTCGGCAATGAGGAAACCCAGGCCTGCCGCTACGCCAACCTGGCCGACCGCTCCGCCGAGGCGGCGATCCGGCGCGACTTCGACGGGCTCGAATCGCGCGAGCACGTGGGCGTGATGCCCTGCGACGACAAGGCGGGCTACGCCAGCATCGTCGGCATGTACGAGCCGAACGCCTTCGGCTTGCACGACACGCTCGGCAATATCGCGGAGTTCGTCCAGGACTGCGAGCACGACACCTACGCCGGCGCCCCCACCGACGGCAGCGCCTGGGCCGATCCACAGTGCAAGGCGCGCTCCCTGCGCGGCGGCAGCTGGCACTGGCGCGGCTTTCACGCCAGCCACCGCGGCGCCATGCCGCCCGATTTCATCGGCGCGCTGGAAGGCTTCCGGGTGGCCGAAGATATCGTTGCGCCGGCGCCCGCCGAGACCAAACCGAGTCCCTTCGATCTGGAACTGGCGCAGGCGCAGCAGGCCGAACGCGCGCGCCGCGCCGCGATTGCCGACATCCCGCGCCCGAAAGGATGAGCCAGCGAAGCTGCTACACTATTTTCCCATGGATATTCGCCACACATTGAAGCAGGCCTTGCGCAGTTTTTTGATCTTGAAAAAGCGGCGCGAGGAGCCCCTCTGGGCGCGCCTGGTGGTCGGCGCCGCGCTGGCGCTCGCGGTGGCGCTGGTGCTGATGCTGGCCTCGGTCTTCCTGATGGCGAAGGCCGAGATGAGCTGGTGGACCAGTTCGCTCACCAACAACCTCTTGCTCGGCATCTGCGCCGCTGCCGCCATGTTGCTGCTCATGCGCGTCTGCGAATGGCTGCTGCCGCAGGCGTGGCTAAGCGCCCTGTCAGCAGGACCCGACTGGCGCCCGCTCGCACTGATGAGCGCGATCCTGTTCGCGGGCGCGGCGCTGGGCGTGCGCGCCGGCTACGTGGTGCTGGGACAACTCTACGCCTACGACATGTGGAAAAAACTGTCGGGCGCACCCATGGTGCAGCTCAAGTTCGCCATCTTCGCAGCGCTGATTTTGGCAGCCAACTGGGTCTGGTGGCAGTTCCGGGCCAAGGAAAAAGCCCTGGCGCAGCAGGCCGCCGAATCGCAGTTGCGCATGCTGCAGGCGCAGATCGAGCCGCACTTCCTGTTCAACACCCTTGCCAACGTCCAGAGCCTGATCGCCACCGACGCACCGCGCGCCCAGCTGATGCTCGAAACGTTCACCGATTACCTGCGCGCCAGTCTCGGGCAGATGCGCGCCAGCGACAGCACGCTGGGAGCGGAGCTGGAAACCGCCCATAACTATCTGCTGCTGATGCAGATCCGCATGGGAAGCCGCCTGACCTTCTCCATCGAGGCGGACGAGACCTTGCGGCAAGCCCTGCTGCCGCCGCTGCTGTTGCAGCCGCTGGTCGAAAATGCGGTGCACCACGGCGTCGGCCCCAGGCTCGAAGGCGGCCATGTCAGTCTCAGCGCCAGCGTGCGCGATGGCGCGCTGGAGATCGTGGTCGACGACGATGGCATCGGCATCGGCCACGCGCGCCGCAGCATGCGCGACGGCAACGGCGTGGCGCTGATCAATATCCGCACGCGCCTGGAAACCCGTTTCGCCGCAAGGGCGGCACTGGTCATCGAGCCACTGGCGCCAGGAACCCGGGCGACGATGACCTTGCCGTTCCGGCCGGCAGCCCAGGAAACCGCGAAGGCCCCGGGTCCAGCCTCCTGACCAGCGTCCACGGAGCACCCGGCAAGTTCTTTTGTGTCGCATTGTTTCCAGTACCCGTTTGGAAACGTTGACCGCGATTTCAGGCGCATTCCCGACATCGCACCGAAACACCGGCGCGGTCTAATGAGTCCTCGTTGACCCAGCTTGCCATCCCGGCGGGCCACGACAACGCTAACTCACAGGAGAACATATGAACGCAATTCGAATCCGCACCGCCAAATCGCTTGTACGAACCGCAGCAGGCATCATGCTGATGGCGGGAGCCGGCTTGCTGTCGTCGGCCGCAAGCGCACAAAAGTTCGGTCCCAACGGCATCGCCCGCACGGAAACCGTACGCCACGAGTTCGACAGCAAACGGGAAGCGATCCAGGTGCGCGTCGATTTCGCACCCGGCGCCTCGTTCCCGAAACACGCCCACCCTGGCGTTGAAATCGCCTACGTCCTCAGCGGCACGGTCGAGTACGAGATGAATGGCGAGACCATCCGGCTCCAGGCCGGCGAGTCGCTGTACATTCCGGCCGGCGCCATGCATTCGGCGAAGAATGTCGCGGCCGGCGTGAGCGCGGAACTGGCAACCTACCTGGTGGAAAAGAACAAACCCATCGTCGTTCTCGATAAATAAGATTCTGCCAAGGAAGCAACATGAACCGATATTCCATGGCCGCGCTCGCAATCGCCGTCACGCTCGGCGTGGCGACACTCTCGATGCCGGCCGGCAGCCGTGCCGCCAACGCCGGGCCCTACAGCAGCAACTTGCCGGTACAGGGCGCCATGCCGGGTTTCGACGGCGCGCTCACGTGGCTCAACAGCGCGCCGCTGACGCCGGCACAACTGCGCGGCAAGGTGGTGCTGGTCGATTTCTGGACCTATTCCTGCATCAACTGCATCCGCACCGTGCCGTATGTGCGCGCCTGGGCCGACAAGTATCGGGGGCAGGGCCTGGCCGTGGTGGGGGTGCATACCCCCGAGTTCAAGTTTGAAGAGGACCTGACCAACGTGAGTGCCGCCGTCGCGCGCTTCCAGATCGATTTTCCCGTTGCGGTCGACAGTGACCATCGTATCTGGCAGGCCTGGGGCAACCGCGCCTGGCCCGCCTGGTATCTGGTCGATGCGAACGGCAAGATCCGCTACCGCCAATTGGGGGAAGGTGGATACGACAAGCTGGAGCGGGCGATCCAGTCCCTGCTGGCAGAAGCGCGCGGCGGCCCGGTCGATACCACGCTGGTCGCTCCCCCCATGCCCGCCGAGCAGCTCGCGCCCGACCTGCGCCAGCTCGATTCGGCCGAGACCTATGTCGGATACAGCCGGGCCACGAACTTCCGCTCGCCTGAACGGGTCCGCTCCGGCGTGCCGCACGACTACTCGGTCGGCTCACTCGGCCTGAACCAGTGGGGTCTGTCCGGACGCTGGACCGTGAATGCCGAATCCGCGGTGGCCGCACAAGCCGGAAGCGGCGTTGTCCACCAGTTCAGCGCCCGTGACCTGCACCTTGTGATGGGCGCCGGCGCACCCGGGCGCCGTGCGCGCATCAAGGTCAGCATCGATGGCCGCGCTCCGGGCGCGGACCACGGGGCCGACATCGATGCCGACGGAAACGGCCTCGTCACGGACACCCGCCTCTACCAGCTGATCCGGCAGTCCGGAACCGTACGCCAGCGGCGCGTCGAGATCCGTTTCCTCGACAGCGGGGCCGACGTGTATGCCTTTACCTTCGGATAACGGCAAGCGGCAGCGCGCCTGCCCGGTCATGGCGCGGGCGGCGACTCCAGGGCGCGCAGCACCAGCCGCGCTTCCAGGCCGCCTTCGGGGCGGTTGTGCAGGGTCAGTGCCCCCCCGAGCGTGAGCGCCAGCTGGCGTGCGATGGCAAGCCCCAGGCCAGTGCCGCCGGTGTCGCGGCTGCGCGAGCTTTCGATCCGATAAAACGGCTCGAACACCGCCTCCAGCGCCGTGTCCGGAATGCCCGGGCCCTGGTCCAGTACCCGGATCATGATGAGCGCGTCTCCGGAGCGCTCCATCACGATCCGTGCCTGGCCTGCATACTTGAGGCAATTATCGACCAGGTTCGTGACGACGCGGCGCAGGGCGCCGGGGCGCGTGACGAACGGCTCGCCGGGCTGGCTGTTGAACACGACGTCGGCGCCGCTGTCGAGATAGTCGAGCGTGATGGCGTCGAGCAGGTCGTTGGGGTCGATCGCGCGCGCCGGCTCGAGCAGGCCGTGCATGGCGCGCGCATAGCCGATCCCTTGCCGCGCCAGGTCTTCGAGCTGCTGAAGATCCTCGATGAGGCGTTGCTGCTGCGGCGATTCGTCCATCAGGTCGACGCGCAGGCGCATGCGCGTGATCGGCGTTTGCAAATCGTGCGATATCGCCGCCAGGATGCGCAGCCGTTCGTCGACGTAGGCGGCGATGCGCCGCTGCATGGCATTGAAGGCACGGGCCGCGCGCACGACCTCCGACGGTCCTTGTTCCGGCATCGGGACCGGGCGCAGGTCGGGCCCGAGCGCGTCGGCGGCCTGGGCGAGAGTACGCAGCGGCTTCATTGCCAGCCGTACCGCCAGCCAGCAGGCCAGCGCGACCAATGCCAGCTGCCCCGCCAGCATGTAGGGCAGGCGTGGTGAAAGGGGCAGGCCGCGGCGCGGGCGGAAATCGATTGTCAGCGGCTGCCCGTCCGACAGCTGCACGTGCACCTGGAATCGTTCGGGTCCGCCTTCGACCGCACGCGCGGTGAATGCGTAGCCGGGTGTCAGCGCGCGCGTGACCGACGCCAGCAAGCGTGCCGAGTGCGGCGCGCGAACCGGTGGCCCGTCGCTGCCGGTGCCGGACACAAAACGGTAGCCGCCGCGGGCAAGGCGCGGCAGCCAGGCCGCCCGCTCCGTGTGGGGCAAGCGGTCGATCAGGGCAACGGCGGTGCGCACGTCGGACTCGACGTAATCGATCATCGCCCCCATGCTCGCGTCGTTGCGTTCTTCAATCGTCAGATGGGCGGAAAGGAACTGGGCCGCGGCCAGTCCCGCCAGCAGAATGAACGACAGGCGCGCAAACAGGCTGGCCGGCGCCAGCCTGCGCAGAAAGGCGATGACGCGGCTCACATCGCGCCCGCGAGCGGCGTGACCGGGCATGACAGCACATACCCTTCGCTGCGCAGCGTCTTGATGTAGCGCGGCTCGCGCGGATCGTCGCGCAGACGCTGGCGCAGGCGGCTGACAAGAATGTCGATGGAGCGGTCGAATGCCTGCGCATCGTGGCCGTGGGTCAGCTCCAGCAACTGATCGCGTGTCAGGACACGTTGGGGATGGTCGAGGAAGACCCGCAGCAGCCGGTATTCCGCAGTGCTCAGCGCGACCGCGACATCGTCATCGGCGAGCAGATGGCGTGCCACGACGTCGAGCCGCCACGCTCCGAAGCCGATCAGGCGCGCCGACTCGGTCACCTGCATGTTGGGAGGAAGCATCCGCGTGCGGCGCAGCACCGCCCTGATGCGCGCCAGCAGTTCGCGCGCCGCGAACGGCTTGGCCATATAGTCGTCGGCGCCCAGCTCGAGGCCGACAACGCGATCGGTTTCATCGTCGCGCGCGGTGAGCATCAGGATCGGAATGGCGCGGTGCTTGCCCGCCCTGATTTCGCGGCACAGGACGAGCCCGTCGTCGCCAGGGAGCATGATGTCGAGAACGATGACGTCCGGCGTCGACCGTTGAAGTGCCGCCCGCATCTCGCGGCCGTCGGCCACCGCCGTACAGCACAGGCCCTGTTTTTCAAGATAGGTACTGAGCAACTCACGAATGTCCCGGTCGTCGTCCACGATGAGGACATGATCGGTCTCTCCCACGCTTTTTCTCCTTTGGTGGCTTAGTGGCGGCAGCGAGCCGGCGTGCGCCGTGCTGCCAGGTGTGCCAGCCTGATTGCTGAACCGATGCCGGGCATGTGCGCTCAGCGCGCTTTCGCTTTTTTGTATACGCCGTCCGCCAGGGCGGACTTTTCATCGGCGACCACCAGGCCATCCTTGCCCACCTTCAATTCCAGCGACTCGAACGCGGTCATGGCCGAGATGGGGTTGGTCAGGCGGAAACCGGCGATGCGGGCTTTGGCGCGCTCGGGCGTCACCGCCAGCCATTGCCACTCTTCCTGGCTGTTACTGCGGCGCAGGCCGGTACGGGCCCAGACTTCGCCGGCCGGCATGGTCACGGTCGCCTCGCCATTCCTTGGGTTGGTATTGGCCACCGCGCTCTTGCCCGACGCCGCTTCAAACTTGACTTCGATGTTCTTCAACAAAATGTCCGCCGTGCTGGCGACCGCCACCCAGGTGCCGGCCCCGGGTTCCTTCTTCGCCTTGAACTCGCTGTCGGTCTCGAGGCGGAATACCATCGGATTCTTTACCGGCGTGAGTACGATGAGCTCGTTCTTGATCTCCCAGACGCCCTCGGTGCCATCGTCTTGCGAGCCGTAGATGAGCATGAACTGGAATTTGCCGTTCTTGCCCAGCCAGAGCTCCGAACCGACTTCCCTCACCCCTTGCAGAAAGTAATTCCCGGGAAGTTCGTTGATGTCGGGCGGTGCGGCGAACGACGTCAGGCTGGCCGTGGCCAGGACGAGAGCGGACAGGAGCGGAAGGGTGCGCATGGCAATGTTTCCATTTCAATTATCGAAGCAGCATTCTACGCCAACGCCCCATCCCCGCTTCACGACACCTTGCCTGCGGCACGCCGGCGCAGGTAACGCCGTAGCGCTTCGCTGGGCGTCTTGAGCGCGGCGGCGCAGCGTCCGGCGTCGCCGCCGCTGGCCGCCAGCGCCGCCTCGATCTCGGCCGGTGCGATCGCGTCGACCTGGCGGATGGCGGGATGCGCCTCGATCAGCTTGTACATCGATGGGCGCGACACTCCCAGCGCCAGCGCCGCATTGCGGATCAGCCAGCCGTTCGCCTCCAGCGCGTCCAGCACCGCCTGTCCGCTCACCTTGCCCAGCCTGACGCGCGCCGGCCGGCTCGCCACTCCAGCCGCCACGCCCGGCACCAGCGCATCGAAGGCCAGCGGCTCGCCCGCCTGCGCGGCGCTCAGGGCGCGCTGCACCACGCTGCCGAGCTGGCGCACATTGCCGGGCCAGTCGTAGTTGCACAACTGGCTGATGAAGGCCAGCGGCAGTTCGGCGGCGCTGCCGGTGCGCGCCCTCCACGCCTGCATGAAATGCAGCGCCAGCACACCGATATCGCAGCGCCGCTCGCGCAGGGGCGGCAGGTGCACCACCAGCGCTTCGAGGCGGCGCAGCAAGCCCTGATGAAAGCCGCCGTGCTGCAGATCGTGGTCGCTGGCGCCGATCAGGCGCACCCGCGCCGCCTCCTTCACGCGCGCGCCGGGCGGGCGGTACTCGCCGGTCTGCAGCACGCGCAGCAGCATCGCCTGCACCGCCCGCGGCGCCGTGCCTATCTTGTCGAGAAACAGGGTGCCGCCGCCGGCCCGCGCGAAGGCGCCCGTTTGCGCGCCGAACAGGTCGGCCACCGCCTGCGTTTCGCCCAGGGTCGCCATGTTCACCGTCGCCATCGGGCCGTGGCCGCGCGCGCTGGCTTGATGGATCGCCTGCGCGGCGAGTTCCTTGCCGCTGCCGGCTTCGCCCAGCAGCAGCACCGGCAGGTCGGTGGCGGACACCTGCCGGATCAGCTCACGCACGCGGGTCGCGGCGCTGCTTACCCCGCGCACGGAGGCGATGGCGCTGTGCTGCGGCAGGCGGTCCACCCAGTGCACGCACAGCAGCACCACGCCACCGAGGCCGATGACCAGGCCCGCGTCCACCTGTTCGGCTGTGCAGCGCGTGCCCGCGCCGGCCAGCACGGCGCCGTTCAATTCCACCCGCATGCGGCTTTGCGGCAGCAGCAGGCTCACGCCATGGTCGCGATGGCGCCGCAGCCGCAACGAATCGCGCGCGATGCGACGGTGGCCGAGCGGCGCGGCGCTGGCCGCGGGGCCGCAAAACAGCGGCGCGAAGCGGTTGAGCTCCATGTCGCCGCTGCCCGGCGCGGCGATGAACTGGTCGCCGATACGCTGCGGCTGCGGGTGCCACAGGATGGTCAGCGCCAGCCGCTGCGCGGCACGGCCGGCGAGCGCGCAGACCGGTGAGGCCAGGGTGTTTTCGGCGTCGATGAGGGAATGGATCACGTGCGGGCTAGCCCGGCATCGGGACGGTGGAAGAGCAATTGGTCATCGGGCGTATCAAGGGGGGGGCAGGTTCCGGAGCGGGCGCCGAGGTGTTCGCCTGCGGCGCGC
Organism: Massilia pseudoviolaceinigra; assembly: GCF_030846505.1. Lineage (NCBI taxonomy): Bacteria > Pseudomonadati > Pseudomonadota > Betaproteobacteria > Burkholderiales > Oxalobacteraceae > Massilia > Massilia pseudoviolaceinigra. Next base: position 101,083 of record NZ_JAVCWL010000028.1, read on the forward strand.
CAGCCTCGATTCTACCGCCATGCGCGTCGATGACCGCACGGCGGCCGAGCCACCCCGAAACGGCGTCACGCCAAATCGCATCGGCACGGCCTGACAGGAAATGTGAAAATGCGCTACTTGAACAAGAAGGTGGATGCAAATGAGACGACGAGTACTACTGGCCATCATGCTGGCCTGCTGCGCCGTGGCGCAGGCGCAGCCGGACGGCAAGGCGCTGACCGCCCGGCTGCAGGCGCTGCATCGGGACGCGGGCTTTCCCGGGTTTGCGGTGGCCACCGTCAACACGGATGGGGTGACGTACCGGCACGGCTTCGGCTACGCCGACCTGGGCGCCAGGCGGCCGTACCGGACCGATACCGTGCAAAACGTCGGTTCGGTCAGCAAGACCTTCGTGGGGGTGGCGCTGGCCAAGGCGATCGAGCTGGGTTACTTCACCCTCGATACCGAGATCAATGCGGTACTGCCCTTTCGCGTGGACAATCCCCATGCGGACGCCGGACCGATCACGATCAGGCATCTGGTCACGCATACCTCGGGCATCGTCGACGACGATGAGACTTACGGACACTCGTACTACCTGAACGCCTATTCGGACCGCCGCAGTCCCTTGTTCAAGCGTTTCACACAGGAGTTCACCGTGCCGGGACGGGCCGATGCGTCGCTCGGTGGTTTTCTTCGGAACTACCTGGCGGCCGGCGGGCGCGACTTCAAGGCGAGCAATTTCAGCGCGGTGCCGAGCGGCAGCACCTACGAGTATTCCAACATCGGCGCGGCGCTGGCCGCCTATCTGGTCGAACTCAAGAGCGGACAGCGCTTCGATGCGTTCTGCCAGACCCATATTTTCCAGCCGCTGGGCATGCGCCATACGGGATGGTCCATCGATGCGGGGCTCGCTGCGCGCCATGCCCGGCTGTACAACACCAGCAAACAGGCATATCCGCTGTATTCGCTCATCACGTATCCGGATGGCGGCCTGATCACTTCCGCCGACGACCTGGCCATCTTCCTGGTGGAAATGATCAAGGGGTACCGGGGCGAGTCGGCCTTGCTCGGCAAAGCGTCGTTCCGGCTGCTGTTCGACAAGCAGTTCGCCGACGATGCCATTCCGGCCGGCAGTCCAAAAGGCGAACCGAATGGCGGCATCTTCTGGCGCCACAAGGCCAACGGGCAGATCGGGCACTCGGGCAGCGATCCGGGCGTGACGACGTTCATGGCGTTCGATCCGGTACGAGGGACGGGAAAGATCTTCCTGACGAACAGCGATTTCGGCGACGCGAACGAGGACAGTTCACCGCGCGCAATGACGAAATTCAAGGCCATCTGGTCGGCGCTTGATCGTTAGCCGGGGAGAACCGATGGCCGTACAGGAGAGGCAACTATCCGCTTAAGATGCCGCTTA
>NZ_JAVCWL010000029.1:0-99142 GCF_030846505.1 Massilia pseudoviolaceinigra
AAAGAAAAAGGGCCCGGGGATTTCTCCCCGGACCCTTCGTCCTTACGAATTTCTGGTGCGGCTGGCAGGAATTGAACCCACGACCCCTTGGTTCGTAGCCAAGTACTCTATCCAGCTGAGCTACAGCCGCAGAAGCAAAGATTATAGCAGCCGATTTTGAAATTACCAAATCTTCCTGAGAAGGTTGCAGGAAACAGCCGAATAAAAAAATGGCGCCTCAAAGAAAAAGGGCCTGTAAATTTCTATACAGGCCCTTCGTCATACGAATTTTGGTGCGGCTGGCAGGAATTGAACCCACGACCCCTTGGTTCGTAGCCAAGTACTCTATCCAGCTGAGCTACAGCCGCGCAAGCGAATATTATAGCAGCGCATTTTTGATTTGCCAAATCTTCCAGAGGATATTGCTGGATGGGGCCAAATAAAAAAGCTCCACACAGAAAAAGGGCCTGCAAATTTCTTTACAGGCCCTTCATCATGACGAATTTTGGTGCGGCTGGCAGGAATTGAACCCACGACCCCTTGGTTCGTAGCCAAGTACTCTATCCAGCTGAGCTACAGCCGCGTAAGCAAATATTATAGCAGCTTCACCCTGTTTTCGGAACCTTGATTTGCTGGCTCGTTCTTTCCTGGCGCTTCTACCACTCTTCAGATCGCTTGTATTTCCGAAGAAGGCGCTATTGTAGGGGCGCCTGCGTTGTTTGTCCAGAGGGGAAACAGAAAGAGGACAACAGCAAGTAATTGTCATCCCCGGCCGGGCATCTGTTAGATTACTCCTATTGCTGCGTGGAACGCCCGAATGAAGCTCCAATTCACCACCCGCCCGAACGCGATGCTGTCCCGGCTGGCCCTGGCCTGGGTGCTGGGGGGGGCGTGCATGGGCGCGGCGCTCGCGTCGCCGGTGCGCAGCCTGCGCTTCGAGCATATCGGGCTCGAACAGGGTTTGTCGCAGGAATCGGTGCAAAGCATCCTGCAGGACCGCCAGGGCTTCATGTGGTTCGGCACCCAGGCGGGCCTGAACCGCTATGACGGCTACCGCATGACCGTCTTCAAGAACGACCCGGCCGATGCTGGCAGCATCGCCGACAACTACATCTCCGCGTCCTTCGAGGATGACAAGGGGCGCCTCTGGTTCGGTACCAAGGGTGGCCTGATCCGCTACGAGCGCAGCATGCAGAAATTCGTCCGCTACGCCAGCGCCGGCAGTGAGCCGGCCGGCTTGAACAACCGCGCGGTGTCGGCCATCGTCAGCGACGGGCGCGGCGGCCTGTGGCTGGCCACCGGCGAAGGGCTCAAACACTTCGACCCGGCCACCGGCCGCTTTGCCACCACGCGCCACGATCCGGCCGACGCGGCCAGCCTGAGCGACGACCGGGTCAACTCCCTGGCGCGCGATACCGATGGCAGCCTGTGGGTCGGCACCGCGCGGGGCCTGGACCGGCTCGCGCCAGGCGCGCGGCGGTTCGAGCGCTTTACCCTCGCCGCGCCGCAGGAGGCCGCGCGCAACCAGGTGCTGTCGCTCTCGCTCGGACCGAACCGCACCTTATGGATCGGCACCGGCGCCGGTCTGCACGCGTGGCGGCTGGGCGGGGCGGCGCCGTCACGGCGCCAGATCGGCAAGGACGACGGCGTCGGCGCGGTGCGCGTGGTATCGCTGTATCACGATCCCAAGGGCGGCCTGTGGGTCGGCACCGAACTCGATGGCCTGCTGTGGCGCGATACCGCCAGCGACAGGTTTGTCAGCTACCGCCACCAGCCGCTGGACCGTCATTCGCTGTCGGATAACCGGATCGCGGCCAGCTTCCTCGACCGCAGCGGCACCTTGTGGGTCGGCAGCTGGTTCGGTGGCGTCAACCGGGTCGATATCGCCAGCGGCGGCTTCAACCGGCTTGCGCATATCGCGGACGATCCCGCCAGCCTCAGTTCGAACAAGATCCGCACCATTGCGGCCGACGGCAAGGACACGCTGTGGCTGGGCACGACCGGCGGCGGCGTCAACCGGCTGGACGTGGCCAGCGCGACGGTCACGCGGCTGCTGCCCGGCCAGCTGGTGACCGCGCTGGCGGTGGCGCCCGATCGCGTGTGGGTCGGCACGCCCAGCGGCTTGTCGTGGATCGACAAGCAAAGCGGGCGCTCCACGCCGCTGCCGATTGGGGTGGACGCCACCACGTCCTACATCCAGCGCCTGATGATCGACCGCGCCGGCATGCTGTGGGTGCTCACGCGCGGCGGCGTGCTGCGCTACGATCCGGCCAGCGGCAGCCGGAGCGGCTGGCACCACGATCCGGACAACCCGCACAGCCTGGGCGAGAACCACGGCTTCGCGATGCTCGAAGACCGCCAGGGCTTCATCTGGATCGGCACCGACAACGGCCTCGAACGGCTGGACCGGGCCACCAGCCGCTTTACTCATTACCGCTATAACCCGGCCGATCCGGCCAGCCTGCGCCATAGCCGCATCTATTATCTGTTCGAGTCGCGCAAGGGGCAGCTCTGGGTCGGCACGGCGGGCGGCCTGCACCGGGTCGAAACCGGTGCGGACGGGCAGGTTCGCTTTCGCTTCTTTGCGCTCAATGGCGCCGCCGCTTCCGATCCGATCGGCGCCATCCTGGAAGACGATGCGGGCATGCTGTGGGTCAGCAGCACCGCCGGCCTGGCGCGCCTCGACCCGTCCAACGGGCAGGTCAAGCGCTACACCTCCAAGGACGGCCTGACCGATGGCTCGTACTTTGTCGGCGCGGCCGCGCGCCTGGGCGACGGCAGCCTGCACTTCGGCGGCATCAACGGCCTGACCTCGTTCCGGCCCGAGGCGATCCGCGAAAACCCGTACCCGCCGGCGGTAGTGATCACCGACTTCCTGATCTTCAACCGCCCCCTGCGCGCGGGCCAGAAGCTCGATGGCATCACCTTCGACGGCCCGATCGAGGATGCGAAATCGATCACGCTGTCGCACCGCGACACGGTGCTGTCGCTGGAATTCGCGGCCCTGCATTTTGCCGATCCCCAGCGCAACCGCTACCTTTACCAGCTCGAAGGCTTCGACCAGGGCTGGGTCAGCACCGACGCCGGCAAGCGCTTTGCCACCTATACCAATCTCGATCCGGGGCAGTACGTGTTCCGCGTCCGGGCCAGCAACAAGGACGGCGTATGGAGCGAGGCGCCCACCGCGCTGGCGATCACCATCACGCCGCCGGCCTGGAAAACGTGGTGGTTCCGCATGATACTGGCGCTGCTGGGGCTAGGCCTGGGTTATGCGCTGATGCGTGTGCGGGTGCGCGCGCTGGTGCAGCAAAAATTCCTTCTCGAACGCCAGGTCGGTACCCGCACCGCCGAATTGCAGCTGCAGAAGGACTCGGTCGAACGCCAGAAGGTGGAAGTCGAACACGCGCACCGTAACATCGCGCTCCTGAGCGAGATCGGGCGCAAGCTGACCGCCAAACTCGATAGCGAATCGATCATGCTGATGCTGTACGCGCACGTCAATGAGTTGATGGATGCGAGCGTGTTCGGCATCGGCCTGTATCGTCCCGAGCGCGCCAGCATCGATTATCCGTTTGCGATCGAGGGTGGCAAGCGCTATGCGCCGTATTCGCGCAGCATGGACAATCCGAACCAGCTTGCGGTGTGGTGCATCGTGAACGAGCGCGATGTGTTCATCAATGACCTGGAAAAGGAGTACGGCAACTACATCACCGACCTGTCGCTCACGTCCAGCGAAGACAATCTGGGCACGCTCGAAGACGGCTCGCTGCCGACGCCACCGCGCTCGCTGCTGTACGTGCCGATCGCGGTCAATGGCCGCATGCTGGGCGTGGTGTCGGTGCACAGCTACGTCGAGAATGCCTACGAGCGCATTCACCTCGACATGCTGCGCACGCTCGCCTCGTATGTCGGCGTGGCCTTCGATAACGCCGACGCCTATCGCCAGCTGCAGGATGCGCAAACGCAGCTGGTATCGCAGGAAAAGCTGGCGGCGCTCGGTTCGCTGGTGGCCGGCGTGGCGCATGAACTGAACACCCCGATCGGCAACAGCCTGCTGATGGCCAGCACGCTGCAGGAGAAGACCACAGAGATCGCGCAGAAGTTCGACGGCGCCAGCATCCGCCGCTCCGAACTGAAGGTATTCATCGATGCGTCGCAGGAGGCGGCGGAGCTGATCATGCGCAGCCTGTTCAACGCGGCCGACCTGCTCAACAGCTTCAAGCAGGTGGCGGTGGACCAGGCCAGTGCGAAGCGGCGCCGCTTTCATCTGGAGCAGGCGACGCACGAAATCGTCGCCACCATGATGAACCAGGTGCGCAAGGCCGGCCACACGCTGGAGCTGGAGCTGGAGCCGGACATCGAGATGGAGAGCTATCCGGGACCGTTCGGACAGGTGATGATCAACCTGATTAATAACGCGATGCTGCATGCGTTCGAGGGCCGCAGCGGCGGGGCGATGACGGTGACGGCCACGCGGCAGGGCACGGAGCGGGTACTGGTGACCTTCCATGACGACGGCGTGGGCATCCCGGCCGAACACCAGGCGCGCATCTTCGATCCGTTTTTTACGACCAAGATGGGGCAGGGCGGCTCGGGACTGGGTTTGAATATCACCTACAACATCGTCACGTCGCTGCTGGAGGGGAGCATCCGCGTCGAGAGCAGCGCGGAGCGCGGCACGACCTTCTTCATCGACCTGCCGCTGCGCGTGGCGCCGCTATAGTTCTGTCCAAGGGACCCGCGAAGGCAGGCGGGCCGCGCTCAATCGCACTCCACGTAGCCGGTTTCTGCATGCACGAAGCAGCTTGGCAGCTTCCCGGTGTCGCTGTGTTTGGCCAGGGCCTTGCAATAGGCGTAGTTGCGCTTGGTTCCCCAGAACCTCGGATCGACGTCGTCGCCCAGCACGTCGAGCTGCTGCTTGAGGTACTTCGCATCCTTGGCGAGGCAGGCGAACGTGCCGAGATAGTTTCTTGTGCGATTTTCAGGGAAGGTGGCCAGGATATCCTCGAACCCGGTCTTCATTCTGGGCCAGCTGACCTCGCCGGATGTGAACATGGCCGACGATCGCGAGTACGACCAGTGCAGGCGAGTGTACATGGTTTGTCCGAGCCGTTCCCTGGTCAGTTCGACCGCGCGCTCGACGACGTCGCTGAACTCCTCCCTGGATCCGTACCACATTTTCGCGTAGTAGTTCGCTTTGTTAAAATGCAGATCCATATAGTAGGGATCGAGGGCGACCCCCTTGTCGTACAGTGCGTCGATCGTTTGCCCCGTCGCTCCCTGCGCCATGCCAACGCTCAGCATGCCCGCATACCAAGCCGGGTTGGTCTTGTGGGCCGGGGCCAGAGCATCGAGCTGAGCCTTGGCCGATGCGTTCCGCAGATTGAACAGTTTCCACGCCTCCGGGCTCACTGTGGATACGTAACCGTCTCCCCGCGCATGCCAGCCGTGGCTGGAGGTGAAGAACGCCAACGCCAGTCTGGGCGCGGGCGACTTGGGCGACGCCTTGCTCCATGCGCGCAACGAGGCCTCTTGGGCCAGTGCTTTGTTGTCCGTTTCGGATGCTGTACCACAGCCATCAAACGACTGCGCAATGCCATGGAAATACGCCTGCAGCGTGGAGACGCTATCGTCAGTCCTCGACTTTTCTTTCAGATATCTGGCGTACAAGGCGTCCAGTTTTTTATAGTCTTTTTTGTCAAAAAGCGCCCGCACCTCGTCAGAGACAAAATTCGTCGGCCGCACGCGCTTGATTATCGGGCATTCCGCGTACGCCGACTGCATGGACGCCAGCAGCACGACGGCACATGCTAAAGCGCGGGAGAGATATTGCCAGGATGGGGTCATCGGGAATCCGGAGTGGGCAGACGGCGTGTGTCCGCCAATGTGAGGTAAGGCATCGTGTCCGATGTACTATTGAGTATCTGGCAAGCATTTTACAGTGCGCCGCATCGCCGTCGTCAATCTGCTCGCTCCAGAGCGTTGCGCACAATTGCCCATTTGAAGTGGCGCTGTTAAAAACCACACCGCCCATACGACAAGGATTGCATGACCATCATCACGACGATTGAAGATTTGCGGGTACTGGCACGCAAGCGCGTGCCGCGCATGTTTTACGACTATGCCGACGCCGGTTCGTGGACCGAATCGACCTACCGCGCCAACAGCGACGATTTTGCGAAGATCAAATTCCGCCAGCGGGTGGCGGTCAACCTGGTCGACCGCACCACGCGCACCACGATGGTGGGGCAGGAGGTGGCGATGCCGGTGGCGCTGGCACCCACCGGCCTGACCGGCATGCAGCATGCGGATGGCGAAATCCTGGCCGCGCGCGCCGCCGAACGCTTCGGCGTGCCGTTCACCTTGTCGACGATGAGCATCTGTTCGATCGAGGATGTGGCGGCCCATACCACCAAACCGTTCTGGTTCCAGCTGTACGTGATGAAGGACCGCGAATTCATCAACCGCCTGATCGACCGCGCCAAGGCGGCGCGCTGTTCGGCGCTGGTGCTCACGCTCGACTTGCAGGTGCTGGGCCAGCGCCACAAGGATATCCGCAACGGCATGACGGCACCACCGAAAATGACGCTGGCGAACATCGTGAACCTGATGACCAAGCCGCGCTGGTGCATGCGCATCCTGCGCACGCCGCGGCGCGGCTTCGGCAATATCGTCGGCCATGCCAGCGACGTGACGGACATGTCGTCATTGTCGGCGTGGACCTCGCAGCAGTTCGACCCGGCGCTGTCCTGGGCCGACGTGGAATGGATCAAGCAGCGCTGGGGCGGAAAGCTGATCATCAAGGGCATCATGGATGCCGAGGATGCGCGCCTGGCGCTTGACTCCGGGGCCGACGCGCTGATCGTGTCGAACCACGGCGGACGACAGCTCGATGGCGCCCAGTCGAGCATCGGCGCGCTGCCGGCCATCGTGGAGGCGGTGGGCAAGCGCATCGAGGTGCACATGGATGGCGGCGTGCGCTCGGGGCAGGACGTGATCCGGGCGCTGGCACTCGGCGCCAAGGGCGTCTATATCGGTCGGCCGTTCCTGTACGGCCTGGGAGCGATGGGCGAGCAGGGCGTGACCAGGTGCCTGGAGATCATCCGTAACGAACTCGATCTGACGATGGCGTTTTGCGGCTTGCGCGACGTGAACGACGTCGACCAGCGCATTCTGCTGCCCGGAACCTTCTGAACGCTGTCATTGGCGCACGCCGCACATCCTTGCCGGCGTCGGCCAATCCCCGACAAGCTGCGATGTAAATATACCGACAGGCGGCCGCTTCCTCATGCATAATAAGTTGATAACAATATGACGGAGACATAACTTGCTTACTCGACGTGAACTGCTTGGATTGGCGTTACTCGGACCTTGGCTGGGTGGATGCGGCGGGGGCGACAATCCGGGCCCGAACAGCGCAACGCACAGAGGGCTCGAGCTGCCGATTGCGACCAATATCGCCGATGACGACTGGCCGCTTTCCACGCCAGCGAGCCAGGGCATTCCCGCTGCCGCCATGCAAACGCTGCTCGATGAAGGCGCCGCCCACACCTTTTTGTATGGCATGCTGGTCGTGCGCAATGGACAATTGATCGGCGAGCGATACTACAACGGCGGCAAGTCGTCGGATCTGCGCAGCGTCGCTTCAGTTAGCAAGTCGGTCAGCAGCATGCTGATTGGCCAGACGCTTGCCGCCGGCATGATCGCCAGCACTGCGGACACGCTGGGCAAGCTGCTGCCGAAGGAGCTGGCCACGACGCCGAATGCGTATGCCGCCGGGATCACCCTGCAGCAGCTTCTCGACATGTGCGGCGGGCAGCAATGGGACGAAGCGACGCGCCAGCTCGATGCCACGGGCGCTCCGGACATGACGGCGTTTGCGCTTGGACTGCCTTCCGATGGCAAGGGAGCGGGCAAGGTGTGGAATTACACCACCGCCTCCTCGCATCTGATGTCGCCCATTTTGCGCAACGCTAACGGCGTTGACGCGCTTGCGCTCGCGACCAGCAAATTGTTCCAACCCCTCGGCATCGAAAGGTCGGCCTGGTCGCGCGATGCCAGCGGCATGGTGCATGGCTCGTTCGGCCTGCAGCTGCGCACCCGGGACCTGATGAAACTGGCGTGGATGGCCTTGCAAGGCGGGCAATGGAAGGGCAGCACGGTGGTTCCGGCAGCCTGGTTGACCGACAGCTTCACGCCGCATGTGAAGGGACTGGGCGATTTGGGGGCGTTGAAGAAGATCGGCTACAGCAATCTGTGGTGGACGGGAACCATCGAAGGTCTCAGTGTGAACCTGGCCTGGGGTTATGGCGGACAGTTTGCGCTGCTCGTGCCGCAATTGAACATGGCCATCGCTACGGCATCGGAACTGAACCTGCCTTATAGCACGGCGGGCGTCAACGAGACCGCCATCCTGAACCTGATCGGCCGTTTCCTGCGCGCGGCCCAATCCTGACGCGGGGCATTGGCATTGGCATGGACGCGGGCGCGAGCCGGGCGCTTGCGGTGCGCACCCGGCCCGCCGGTTCAGGTCATTGTCATACGACGTTGAGGGGTTTGCCGGCCTCGAACGCCTCCACATTATCGATCAGCATATCGGCCAGGGTCTGCATCGCTCCAGAGCTGGCCCAGGCCACGTGCGGCGTCAGGATGAAATTCGGCAGCCGCAATGCCAGCAGCGGATTGTCCGGCGATGGCGGCTCCGTGCTCAATACGTCGAAACCGGCGCCACCGAGCACGCCGCCGGTCAGCGCGCTGGCCAGCGCCGCTTCGTCCACCAGGCCGCCGCGCGCCGTGTTGATCAGGAGGGCGCCAGGCTTCATGCGCGCCAGCTGCTCCGCCCCGATCATGTTGGCCGTCTGCGCGGTCAGCGGCAGGTGCAGGCTGACCACGTCGCTGGTGCGCAGCAGTTCGTCGAACGTGACCACCTCGACCTCACGGTCGTCCACCTTGGAGCGCGACACCACGCAGACGCGCATGCCGAAGGCGCGCCCGATGGCCGCCACCTTCTTGCCCAGCGCCCCGTAGCCGACGATGCCGAGCCGGCTGCCCGCCAGGTCGGCTATCGGATGGCCAAGCAGGCAAAACTGGCTCGACCTTTGCCAGTGCCCCGCATCCACGTCGGCGCCGTAGGCCTTCAGATTGCGGCGCAGGGCAAGAATGAGGCTGAAACAGTGCTCCGGCACCGACACCAGCGAGTAGTCGCGGATATTCGATACCACGATGCCGCGCGCGCGGCAGGCGTCGAGATCGACGTTGTTGGTGCCGGTGGCGGAAATGGCCACCATTTTCAGGTCCGGCAGCTGCGCGATGTCGGCAGCCCTCAGCGGTACCTTGTTGGTGATGGCGATCGTGGCGCCGCGCAGTCGCTCCACCACGTCGCCCGCTTCGGTGGCGGCGTGCTCGCGCCACACATGCCCGAACGCGGGGGGGCGCACGTACGCCTTGAGACTGTCGCGGTCCAGAAAAACGATCGTATGCATGTCAGAGCCTTTGCAGTTGCAGTTGTGGATAGGTGAGGAACAGGTCGGCGACCCATTCGACGAACACGCGCACCTTGGCCGACAGGTGGCGGTTCTGAGGGTACACCACGTTGATCGGCAGCGGGGTGCTGGTCCAGTCGGCGAGGACGATTTCCAGCGTGCCGGCGGCGACCATCGATTCGGCCATGAAGCTCGACATCTGTACCAGCCCCAGTCCCTGCATGCCGGCTCTCATATACGCGGTCGAATCGTTGACGGCCAGGCAGGCCGGGGCCGCGATGTTGATCACTTCATCGCCGCGCGCGAAATCCCAGTCGTAGGTCTTGCCGGTCTTGGTGGAAAAGTAGTTGATGCAGCGGTGGCTGGCCAGGTCGTTCGGGTGCGTGGGGCGCCCATGCTGGTTCAGGTACGCGGGCGTGGCGCAGGTGACGAAATGCAGAACGCCGACGCGGCGCGCGATCAGGGCCGAATCGGGCAGGTTGCCGCCGCGGATGGCGCAATCGACGCCTTCTTCGATCAGGTCGACCGGACGGTCGCTGCATCCGAGGTCGACGCGGATGTCCGGGTAGCGATGGAAAAAGTCGGACAGCGCGGGAATCAGGAGGTCGTTGGCGATGCCGCTCGATACATCCACCCGCAGCCGTCCGCTCGGATTGGCACGGTTGCGCGAGAGCGATTCCTCGGCTTCGCGCACATCCGACAGGATGCGCAGGCAGCGCTCGTAGTAGGCGGCGCCGTCGGCGGTCACGCTCACATGGCGCGTTGTGCGGTGCAACAACTTGACTTCGAGCGCCAGTTCCAGCGCCTGCACCAGGGTCGAGACGGTGGCCTTGGGCAGCTGCATGTTCTCCGCCGCGCGCGTGAATCCCCCGGCGTCGACGACCTGCACGAACACCTCCATCGCTTGCAATTTATTCATATTCCTCCGTATTGTTCAGAATACTGAACAATCAATTCGCTCTTGCCCTCTTTATCAGATTGTAGAACAAGTTTAAAGTGACCGTACTGCATCAAAGGATGTAGGGACAACTGGAAGGAAAGGGGAACTTTTTATGCGTTATCAAAAAGCAATCATGATGGTCGCGACACTCGCGATGGCGATGCTGACGCTGACCGGTACCGCCCTGACCGACCAGTTTCCGCAGGCGGCGAGCGCCGAGAGCGTCGGTTTTGACGCACTCGCACATGACCTGTTCGGCGGCGCGCTGATGGCCAGCGCCGACGAAGAAGCGGGAGTGGCGGAATGAATCCCGTGGACGCGCCGGTGCAGCTGAAAATCCGCGACCTGGAGGTTGCGGGGGCCGAAGGCCCGCTGGCTGCGCGTCTGTATGCGGGCGGCGACGCCGGCGCCAAGAAGGATGGCCTGATCGTGTTCTTCCACAGCGGCGGCTTTGTCGGCGGCGACCTCGATGACGCCGACGAATTCCTGCGCCACCTGGCCAGCTGCTCGAGCCAGTACCTGGTGCTGGCATCGTGCTACACCCTGGCGACCGAGCGGCCGTTTCCCGCCGCCGCCGAAGATGCGCACGCGGTGCTGGCCTGGGCCAAGAAGCACAAGGCCAAGCTGGGATGGAGCGGCAAGCGCCTGGTGGTGTCGGGGATCGAGGCAGGCGCCAATCTGGCCGCGGTGTGCACGCTGATTGCGCGCGACCGGGGCGGCCCGGCACTGGCCGGCCAGATCCTGATCATGCCGATGCTCGACCCGGGCCTGTCGACCTGCTCGATGCGCGAGATTCCGCAGGACGCCACCCAGGCCGGCGTGGCCGACAGCTGCGCCGCGAGCTACCGCGGCTACCTGCCCAATGCCGCCGACCGCACGCACCCGTATGCGTCGCCGCTGCAATCGAGCCGGCTCAAGAACCTGCCGCCGGCCCTGATCCTGTCGGCCGAAGACGACCCATTACGCGACGAGGCTGAACAATACGGCGCCAAGCTGACCACCTGCGGCGTCACCACCACGGTCAAGCGGATGGCGCCAGCGCCGCTGCAAGACCCGGCCGCGCGCAACGAATGTGCCTGCAAGGCCGTTGCGCTGCATGAAATCGGTAATTTTTTACACGGCCTGGACGCCCCGCCCAGCCCATCCTGACATAGCGCGTCACCAGTAACACCACACCAGTTAATCCCGTGCAGCTGCGCTGAGAGACCCTCGCCGCAGCGTACGGACCCTTTTCGCCGTTCGCAAGGCAGCAGGTCGCTGTAGCCCAGCTTACCGCCTGATTTATTAAATATTTTCATATTAAAGAGGAAAAAAATGAAAACCACTAATCGATTAATGACCTTCGCCCGGCCGCTGGCCGCCGCGATGGCACTGGCGGGGCTGGCGGCGCTGGCCGGTTGTGAAGATGCGAACAGCAAGGCCCAGCCGGCAGCGCCAGCAGGTCCGCCGATCACCGCCGCCACCGTGATCGAACGCTCGGTCAACGAGACCCAGGAGTTTTCGGGCCGCCTGGAAGCGGTCGACCGGGTCGACATCCGTGCGCGCGTCAATGGCTTCATCACGTCGGTGAACTTCAAGCCGGGCAGCGTCGTCAAGAAGGGCGACATCCTGTTCGTGATCGACCCGCGTCCGTACCAGGCCGAAGCGAATCGCGCCGAAGCGGCCGTCAGCTCGGCGCGCGCGCGCGCCGACCTGGCCAAGCTCGAACTGGCCCGCGCCGAGCGCCTGCTGGGCGACAAGGCGATCGCGCAACGCGAGTTCGACGAAAAGGCTTCGGGCCTGAAGGAACTGGACGCCAACGTGCGCGCGGCCCAGGCCTCGCTCGAAGCGGCGCGCCTGAACCTGAGCTACACCAATGTGCACGCGCCGATCGGCGGGCGCGTCTCGAAAGCCGAAGTCACCACCGGTAACCTGGTCGATGGCACGGTGATCCTGACCTCGGTCGTGTCGAGCAATCCGATCTACGCCACCTTCGACGGCGACGAAGATACCTACCTGCGCGTCGGCCGCGTGGCCCAGAAGGGCGCGACGGTGCCGGTCAAGATCGGCCTGGCCAACGAAAGCGGCTTCCCGCACGAAGGCAAGCTCGAATTCGTCGACAACCGCCTCGATTCGGCCACCGGCAGCGTTCGCATGCGCGCGATGTTCGACAACACCGACAACACGCTCGTTCCCGGCCTGTTCGCACGCGTTCAATTGAGCGGTAGCGACAGCACGCAAGCGAAGACGGTCCTGATCAGCGACCGCGCCATCGGCACCGACCAGAACCGCAAATTCGTCTACGTGATCGGCGCCGACAGCAAGGCCGAATACCGCGCCGTGACGCTCGGCCCGTCCATCGACGGCCTGCGCGTGGTGCGCAGCGGCGTCAAGCCGGGCGAGAAGATCGTCGTCAATGGCCTGCAGCGCGTGCAGCCGGGCGCGCCGGTGACGGCCCAGATCGTGGCGATGGACCAGGACAGCAAGACGCCGCAAGCAAAGGCTGACGATACCAAGACGGCGGAACCGAAGGCCGCCGATGCCAAGGCCGAGGTCAAGGCCGAGCTCAAGGTCGCCGACGCATCGGCTAAAACCAAGGAATAATTCACATGAACTTTTCACGATTCTTTATCGACCGGCCGATTTTCGCGGCCGTCCTGTCGATCATCATATTCGTGGCCGGCCTGCTGTCGATCTTCGCACTGCCGATCTCCGAATACCCTGACGTGGTGCCGCCATCGGTGGTGGTGCGTGCGCAGTATCCTGGCGCGAACCCGAAAGTGATCGCCGAAACCGTCGCCGCGCCGTTGGAAGAGCAGATCAACGGCGTCGAAAACATGCTGTACATGTCGTCGCAGAACACCTCGGACGGCTCGCTGATGCTGACCGTGACGTTCAAGGTCGGCACCGACGTCGAACAGGCCGAGTCGCAGGTGCAGAACCGGATCCAGCGTGCCTTGCCGCGCCTGCCCGAGGAAGTGCGCCAGATCGGCGTGACCGCCGTGAAAAGCTCGCCCAACCTGACCATGGTGGTTCACCTGGTCTCGCCAACGGGCCGCTACGACGACGTCTACCTGCGCAACTACGCGGTGCTGAACGTGAAAGACCAGCTGGCCCGCATCCCGGGAATGGGCGACACCCAGCTGTTCGGCGCGGGCGACTACGCCATGCGCATCTGGCTCGACCCGCAGAAGGTGGCGGCACGCGGCATGACCGCGTCCGACGTGGTGGCAGCGGTGCGCGAGCAGAACGTGCAGGTCGCCGCCGGCGTGATCGGCGCCTCGCCGTCGAAAGGCGCCGAGTTCCAGCTGACCGTTAACACCCAGGGCCGTTTGACCTCGGTCGAGGAATTCGGCGACATCATCGTGCGCACCGGTTCCGACGGCGCCATTACCCACTTGAAGGATGTGGCGCGGCTTGAACTGGGATCGAATTCCTACTCCCTGCGCGCTCTGCTGAACAACAAGTCGGCCGCCGCCATCGGTATTTTCGAAGCGCCGGGCGCCAATGCGCTGCAGCTGTCGTCCGACGTACGCGCCAAGATGGCGGAACTGAAGAAAGACTTCCCCGAGGGCGTCGACTTCAGCGTGGAATACGATCCGACCCAGTTCGTGCGCGCATCGATCAAATCGGTGATCCATACCCTGCTAGAAGCGGTGGCGCTGGTGGTGCTGGTCGTGATCATCTTCCTGCAGACCTGGCGCGCATCGATCATTCCGCTGCTGGCCGTACCGGTATCGATCATCGGCACCTTTGCGGTGATGCTGGGCTTCGGCTTTTCGATCAACACGCTGTCGCTGTTCGGGCTTGTGCTGGCCATCGGTATCGTGGTCGATGACGCCATCGTCGTGGTGGAGAACGTGGAACGCAATATCGCAGCCGGCTTGACCCCGCGCGACGCGACTGTGCAGGCGATGAAAGAGGTGAGCGGTCCGATCATCGCCATCGCCCTGGTGTTGTGCGCCGTGTTCGTGCCGATTGCGTTCGTGGCCGGCCTGTCGGGCCAGTTCTATCGCCAGTTTGCGCTGACGATCGCGATTTCGACCGTGATTTCGGCATTCAGCTCGCTGACCCTGTCGCCGGCACTTGCCGCCGCCTTGCTCAAGCCGCACCATGCGCCGAAAGATCGACTGACGCGCGTGATGGACAAGCTGTTCGGCCGTTTCTTCGCCTGGTTCAACCGCTTCTTCGGCCGCGCATCGACCAAGTATGAAGGTGGCGTGAATATCGTCCTGAAACGCAAGGGCATCTCGCTGATGGTGTACGCCGTGCTGGCCGTGGCCGCCGTGTTCATGTTCAAGGCGGTGCCGAGCGGCTTCGTGCCGGCCCAGGACAAGCAGTACCTGGTCGGTTTCGCCCAGCTGCCCGATGCGGCCTCGCTGGACCGTACCGATGCCGTGATTCGCCAGATGTCCGACATCGTGGCCAAGGTTCCCGGCGTGGAATCGTCAATCGCCTTCCCAGGCCTGTCGATCAACGACTTCACCAATGCGCCTAACGCCGGCATCGTGTTCGTCACGCTCAAGTCGTTCGAAGAGCGCACCGGCAAGGGCCTGTCCGGTCCCGAAATCGCGGCGGAAGTCAATAAACGCCTGGGCGCCATCCAGGACGCCTTCATCATGGTGTTCCCGCCACCGCCGGTCAATGGCCTTGGCACGGTCGGCGGCTTCAAGATGATGATCGAGGACCGCGGCAACGTGGGCTACGACGAGTTGTACAAGGCGACGCAGGCGGTGCAGATGAAAGCCTGGCAGGACCCGCAGCTCGCTGGCATATTCTCCAGCTTCCAGATCAACGTGCCGCAGCTGTTCGCGGACGTCGACAAGGTCAAGGCCAAGCAGCTTGGCGTGCCGCTGACGACGATCTACCAGACCTTGCAGATCAATCTGGGCTCGCTGTACGTGAACGACTTTAACCAGTTTGGCCGTACCTACCAGGTGCGGGTGCAGGCCGATGCGCCGTTCCGCTCGCATGCCGACCAGATTGCCCAGCTCAAGGTCCGTAACGACAAGGGCGAGATGATTCCTCTGTCGTCGCTGATGCGCATCAAGGATACCTATGGCCCTGACCGCGTGCAGCGCTACAACGCCTACGTGTCGGCCGACTTGAACGGCGGCCCGGCTCCTGGCGTCTCGTCCGGCCAGGCGCAGGCTGCCCTCGAGAAGATCGTTGCCGAAGTGCTGCCGAAAGGCGTGTCGTACGAATGGACCGAACTGACCTACCAGGAGATTTTGTCGGGTAACACGATGGTGCTGGTATTCCCGCTGTGCGTACTGCTGGTGTTCCTGGTACTCGCTGCCCAGTACGAAAGCTGGACCCTGCCGCTGGCGGTGATCCTGATCGTGCCGATGTCGATCCTGTGCGCGCTCATTGGCGTCAAGCTGACCGGTGGCGACAACAACATCTTTACCCAGATCGCGCTGTTCGTGCTGGTCGGGCTGGCGTCGAAGAATGCGATTCTGATCGTCGAATTCGCCCGCGAACTCGAAGACCATGGCCGCACCATCGTCGAAGCGGCGCTGGAATCGTGCCGCCTGCGTCTGCGTCCGATCCTGATGACGTCGATCGCGTTCATCATGGGCGTGGTACCGCTGGTGTTTTCGAGCGGCGCCGGCGCCGAGATGCGCCATGCGATGGGCGTGGCGGTATTCGGCGGCATGCTGGGCGTGACCTTCTTCGGTCTATTCCTTACGCCGGTGTTCTATGTGCTGCTGCGTACCTTCGCCAAGAAGATGGAAAAGAAATCAAGCGTGGCAGTGCCTGCGCATCTGGAAGGAGCAGTGTAATGACTGATATGACGAGAACCATCACCAGGCGCATTGCGCCTCTGCTGGCGGCGCTGCTGCTGGTAGCCTGTTCCAGCGTGCCGGAACTGAAAGCGCCAGCGCTCGACATGCCATCGAGCTTCAAGGAGTCGTCCGAACCGCTGCAAGCGGCCGACGGCACCCGCTGGAAGGTGGCCCAGCCGGCCGAAGGGCAGGCGCGCGGCGAGTGGTGGCTGGCGTTTAACGACGCCAACCTGACCGCCCTGATCAAGGAAGCGGCCGACGCCAACGCCAGTCTGGCGGTGGCCGCGGCGCGGGTGAAGCAGGCCAGGGCGCTGGCCGGCCTGTCTGCGGCGGACCGTTCGCCGCAGGTGGGGGCGGGCATGGGCGCGCAGCGCAGCCGTAATTCCGGCGTGTCGCGCGGCCTGGCCGACGATGCGGCGGTCGCTCCCGGCAATGTGTACCAGGCCAGGCTGACGGCCAGCTACGAGCTCGATCTGTTCGGCCGCGTGGCCGCCAACGTCAGCGCCTCGCGCGCCGATGCCGAGGCATCCGAGGCGACCTACAAGTCGGTGCTGCTGGCCTTGCAGGCCGATGTGGCGCAGACCTACTTCAAGCTGCGCGAAACGGACGCCGAACTGGCGACCCTGGCGCGCACGGTGGACCTGCGCACGCAAAGCGTGAAGGTGAACCAGAGCCGTTACGACAATGGCGACATCGGCGAATTCGACCTGGCCCGCTCCAGGACCGAACTGTCGACGGTGAAGGCCGAGGCGATCGGCTTGCAGCGTCAGCGCGTGCAGTACGAGCATGCGCTGGCGGTGCTGCTGGGGAAACCGGCGGCCATGTTCAGTGCCGACGTCAACCCGCTGGTGGAGTCGGCGCTGCTGCCGGCCATTCCGGCCGGGCTGCCATCGAAGCTGCTTGAGCGCCGTCCCGACATCACCGCCGCCCAGCGCGCGATGATCGCTGCGAACGCCCGCATCGGCGTAGCTAAAACGGCGATGTATCCGTCCCTGAGCCTGACCGGCGGTTTGGGCACCGAGTCTGGCAGCGGCGGCAATCTGTTCAACTGGAGTGCGCGTTCGTGGGTACTGGGCGCACTGCTGTCGATGCCGATCATCGACGGTGGCCGCAACAAGGCCAATATCGCGCGCAGCGAAGCGGTGCTGGAGGAATCGGTCGCAACCTACCGCCAGAACGTGCTGGTGGCCTTTGCCGAAGTCGAGGACAACCTGGCCGGCCTGCGCATCCTGGCTGGCCAGACGGAGCAAATCGACGCGGCGGTGGTGTCGGCACGCCGTTCGGCCGACCTGGCGCAGAAGCTGTACCAGGCGGGCCGTTCGAGTTATCTGGACCTGCTCGACGCCCAGCGCAACCTGGCCGCGGTGGAACGTAACGCGGTCCAGCTGCGGGGCGACCGTGCCGTGACCACCGTAGCGCTGATCCGCTCCCTGGGCGGCGGCTGGCAGTAAGCATCAAAGTAGGCATCAAGTAAGCATCCCACCCTCGTATTGCCGCGGCGTTTCACGCCGCGGCAATTGCGTATTCACAGGGCAGGCCATACAATGGCCGCACATGCCCGCCACCCTACAAGACGAGCAGCTGATGCTGCGCTACCGCGATGGCGACCTGGTCGCCTTCGAGGAGCTCTATCGCCGTCACCATGCGGGCCTGTACCGCTTCGTCGCCTGGCGTTCGCCGCGCGCGGACTGGGTCGACGAGATCGTGCAGGACAGCTGGATCAACCTGCATCATGCGCGCAGCCGCTACGAGCCGCAGGCGGCGTTTCGCACCTATTTGTACCAGATCGCCCGCAATCGCCTGCTCGACCTGCTGCGCCAGCAGCAACCGCTGCTGGCTGCGGAACTGGGCAGCGGCACGGATGGCCGCGACGTATTTGACTCGCTGGCCGATGCGGCGCACGATGTGGTTTCGCCCGACGTCGCGCTGGAACAGAAGCAGCAGCACGACAGCCTGCACCTGGCACTGGCCGGTTTGCCGAGCGAGCAGAAAGAGGCGCTGGTACTGCAGCAGTTTTGCGGCATGAGCCTTGAAGATATCGCCGCGGTGGTGGCAGCGCCGGTGGAAACGGTCAAGAGCCGGTTGCGCTACGCGATGCGCAAACTGCGCGAAGGGAGCCTGAGTGAACAACGATGACATGAGCGACGAGGAGTTCGACGCCTTCCTGCGTGGGGAAGACGATCTGTCGCGCCGTCTGCAGGGGTTGACCCAGCCCGCTTCCAGCCCGAAGCTCAATGCGGCGATCCTCGGATATGTGAAAGCCGGGCTGGCGCAAGAGGCGCGTCCGGCCGCGGCCAATGACGCCACCGGTGGCGAGGCGTCGCCACGGCTGGCGCCAGGCCTGGGCAGGCGCTGGCGCATACCGGCCGGGATTGCGGCGGGCGTGCTCGCCGGGGTACTGGGACACCAGTTGTACCGGGGTGGCGGGACACCGGCGGAGAACGCAATGGTGGCAGCGGCGGACGAGCAGGAGCGGCCTGCCGCAGCGATGGCGCCGGAGCCAGCGTCAGCGGTGGTTGCCGAAATGGCGCCCACGCCACCACAAGCAGTCGCACTTCCACAAGCGCCGGCAGCGCGACCGGCAGCGCCGGTGGCGATGGCCGCCGCACCATCAGCGGAACAACCTTCGCCAGAGGCGAGTGCCCGTGCGCCGTCAGCACAATCAACGCCGCCAGTGATCGCAGCGGCGCCGCCAGTGCCGCCACCTGCCGCGCCGGAGCAGTTCAAATCCGCCCAACCGCCGTCCGCTGCGGACGAGGCCATGGCCAGAGCCGGTTTTGAGGCGAAACAGCGAGTGGTGGATGACTATGCTGTAGCACAATCGAGAGCACGGGTAGAACGGGAAACTGCGGCGGACCTTCCGGCACTGAAAATGGCTGCGGCTCCACCGTCCGAACGGATTTCAGGGAATGTAGTGTCGTCGAACCGTACGGCACCCGCGGCAAAGAAAGCCACGGCCGCGCCACGCGCGGATCAGGAAGCTGCGCACGCCAAGCGGGCGCGCGACTGGCTGTCGGTGATCGACGCCATGCTCAAGGCCGACCTGAAAGACGACGCGCTGGCCGAGTGGACCAAGTTCCGCGTCGCCTATCCCAACCATCCGGTGCCAGACGAGATGCTGGCCCGGATCGCAGCAATCAAGCGTTGAGACTCATCAAGGCTTGACCTCGAATTCGCCCACAAACACCGTTTCGCTGCGCTCTTTCAGGCGCAGCGTAATGGACTGCTCTTTCTGGCGCGGCGTACCGAACGCGGTAAACAGCTTGACCTGCAAGGTCGTGGCGCCCGCCACCACCTGCTGGCTGTTGCCGTAGTAGTTTGCCTCGATCCGGTATTTTCCTGGCGCGGCGCGGCGCAGCGAAAACTCCTCCGGCCCGTAGCCTCCGGTGAAATCGTTCGACATGCGCGCGCCCCGGCTCGACATCCGGTTCTCATAGCTCGATCTTTCGCCGTCCGGCGCGGTCACCCACAGGTCCATGTCGCTGTTGTCGGCGTCCCACGTGAGCAGCACGCGCAAGTCGAGCGGAAGGTTGGCGCGCAGGCGCGGGTCGATGCGGCGCACGTCCAGCGGCTTTGCCGACGCCGCGACAATGGCGTTGATTTCAGCCAGGACGATGGTCTCGATATCCGGAAAACGGCCGTTCCAGGGGCGCTCGACGACCTCGTACAGCGTGTCGATCGCTTCCTGAGTGCGGCCGGTGGCCGCCAGCGCCAGGCCGAGGTCGCGCCAGGACTGCGGTTCTTCACCTGCCAGGCGCAGCACCTTTTCGAATACCGGCACCGCCAGTTGCGGCGCACCGGCCTGCAGCAGGCGATAGCCGAGGATGCGCAGCACCGCGCGGTTTTCCAGGTCCATCTCGGCCAGGTTGGACAGCACCCGCAGCGCCAGGTCGCGCTGGCCTTTCTCCAGCAGGATGTCGGCGGCGTCGAGGTAGAAGGCGCTGCTGTTGGCGTAGTCCGGTTTCTGGTCGAGATAGATGGCGTACGCGGTGCCCGGATCGGCGTCGCGCAAACGCCTGATGTAGGGCGCGTTCGGCACCCATTTTTTCAGGCCCATGCCGATAGCGGGCATGCTTTTCTCGCTCATTTTTTCACTCGTCAGTCTTTGCAATGCGGGCTTGAACGCCATCTTTGCATCCGCTGCCGGTGAAAACCTCGCCAGTTCGCCCGATACATTTGCCGCCAGTGGCGCGGAAGCCGCTGGCGCCGGCATCGCACCCCGCAGGTATCCCTGGCTGAACTCCGGCGCGGCCTTCGCCCGCGCGCGTGGGAACAAGGTATTCCACCATGCCGTGCGGTTCTGGAAACTCATCACTACCTCGTCAAGGTGCTTCACCCGCGCGGCGCGACGGTCGGCGCTGAGCAGCTCCTTGCGCTTGTGCCAGGCGTCAAGGTAGTCGGCCGGCGGCTCGATCTCGTAGCGCACATAGTCGTCAAGCGTCTCAAGCACGATCAGCGACGTATCCCGCGTCGGGATGCCGAAGCGGCGTCCGATGCGGGCAATTTCGGCGCGATGCAGGTCGGCGTCCGCTTCCAGCGCGCGCAGGCGCAGCGCCGCCCATGTCAATGCGGCCAGCGGATGCTGCGGCGCGTCGGCGCTCACCTGCAGTTTGACGATGTCGGTCTTTGCGCCGTTTGCCAGCGTGACGGACAAGGCGGCGTCGGGCGCAAGCAAGCGCCCTGCGATGCGCAGCATGCCGCCTTCGGCCGTGCCCGTGCCGACTTGAATGTCGGTCGCGCCGGTCGCCGACACATGTTCGACGCGCGCCGGCATGAACGTCAGCGCAGCGGTCATGCTGGCCGGTGCGCGCTGATCGATCCAGATGAACCGGCCGTGGTGGCGTTCAGCCAGCGCGGCAAGGCGGCCGGTATCGGCCGACGGCGACGAGGTCAGGGCAAACAGCGACTGGTGCGGCGCCAGCACGGGCGCTTTGCCCGCTCCGTAGTTGGACAGGCCGTCGCTGAAGAGCAGGTACTGGTCGACATCCGCGTCCGGCTTCCAGTCATTGAGTGCGCTGGCGCCGTCGTATCGGGTGCTTTCCAGCGCGCGCCGCAGTGCGCTCCAGTCGCCGCCACGGATATCGAACACTTGCCGTTCTTCCGGGCGGTCGCGCAAACGTGTCAGGCGCACTTGTACCGATCCGAGCGCGCGGAAGTACTGATCGAGGCTGGCCAGTTCGGCGTTGATGTCGCGTTTCTCGGCCGATCCGGAGCTATCCCACAACAGGCCGAGGATGTGCGCCGGCGTACGCCGCTCCATGGCTTGCGCAACCGGTATCTCGGCCAGGAACCACGATTCGCCGAGGCGTTTCTCCGTGTAGAGGCGCGCTTTGCTGCCGGTGCCGGTCTGGATAACGATGTTTCCGCTGGCCGTCACGTCCTGGCGCCGCATGTGGGCTTCGTATGCGCCCGCCCTGGATTCGAAATGCAGACCGGTTTCAAGGCCGTCCACCACTGGTGCCGTGGCGGCACCGTTCACGCGGATGGTCACGTCCATGTTGCGCACCTTTCCGTATTCAAGCGGCAGCCGGTAGGTGGACAGGCCGCCATTGTGGGGCAGCGCTTCACCGTAGGTCAGCTCCACCGTGCGCGTACGGCGCGCCATGATCGGATACACGCGCAGCTTGAAGTTGTTCCCCTGCGTGACTTCGAGCAGGGCCGGATCGACGCGGCGGCGGACGATTTCCTCGAACACGGCGCGGCCCCGCTCCTTTTCGACCGGAACCGCAGGGCGCATCTTGCCGCCGATATCGAGCGCGAAGGCGTTGATCTGCTGGCCCTCGAGCAGGGGGAACTGCAGATTGCCTTCGAGTTGGCGCGGGTTCGGGTTGTAGAACACCATGCGCACGGTGGTCTGGGCCATGTTGCCGCTGACGACGGCATTGACGGTCAGCTGCTGCAGCTCGATCGGCTGGGTCGCCGCTTGCGTCGGCATCAGGCGCACCGGCCGTGGCTCAGGCATGAACCGGGTTGCGTGGGTGAGGGGGCAGGCGAGCAACAGCAGCGCCGCGCTAAGGAATCGGTTGAACATGGCAAGCTCCGGTTGGCCGGTGACACCGGCATTGCCTGTGAAACGGAGCATCGGGCAAAAAGGGGTTGGAAAAGGCGTGAAAAAATGCACCGCACACATTTCTCCGGCGAAAACTTGTTTCCTCATGAAATTTGACGAGATGCGCATGAAAATGCGGACGAAAAAAAAGACAGGCGCCCTGTCTTTTTCTTCTCACTACCGGGACAACTTACTTCATTGCTGCGTCTTTTTTGGCTTCTGCATTGTCGACAGCTTTGTCGGCTTTGGCTTCTGCCTTGGCTTTTTTAGCCTTGGCACGTGCTTTGGCTTTCGATTTGGTGGCATCGGCGTTGGCTTCAGCGACGTCCGACTTGGCTTCAGCGTGCGCTTTTTCTACTTTTGCATCAGCTTTGGCATCGGCTTTGGCTTCTTTTGCGTCGGCTTTGGCGACTGCTTTCGTTTCTTTAGCTTCAGCTTTGACTACTGGTGCGGTGGCAGCAGGAGCGGCAGGAGCCTGGGCGAAAACCGAGGTAGCGAACAGACCGGCGACCAGCGATGCGATAACTTTTTTCATGGTGTTTCCTCAGTGTGGTTATATGGTGGAGCTATTCTTGGGTGCTACAGAGTCACTAACGCGGCCACATTCGCATCAGTTGACGCGATTTACAACTACTTACAATCGGCTCAGTTAGCTGGCGAACAGTCGTCCGGCCCGCCTGGCTCTAGACTCGGCAAAAAAACACAAAGCAAAGGTCGCCGCCATGCCGGATGCATTGAAGGTCTATAAGTCCAAGCGCAATTTCTCGATTACGACCGAACCGGCCGAAGGCGGCGAATCGGCGCCCGATGCGCTGACCTTCGTCATCCAGAAGCACTGGGCCAGCCGGCTGCACTACGACTTCAGGCTGGAACTGGACGGCACCATGAAAAGCTGGGCGGTGCCCAAGGGGCCCAGCTACGACACCAAGGACAAGCGGATGGCGGTCCACGTCGAGGATCATCCGATATCGTACTCCAGCTTCGAGGGCACGATCCCGGAGAAGCAGTATGGGGCCGGCAAGGTGATCATCTGGGACAAGGGCACCTGGCAGCCGCTCGACGATCCGCGCAAGGGCTACGAGAGCGGGAACCTCAAGTTCGAAATGCACGGCCATAAAATGCACGGCAAGTGGGTGTTGGTGCGGATGAAGGGCAAGGGCGAAAAGCAGGAGCCCTGGCTGCTGATCAAGGAGAAGGACGATTACACCAGGCCCGCCGCCGAGTTCTCGGTCGTCGACGAGCTGCCCGACAGCGTCAGCAAACTGCCCATGCCGGGTGCCAAAGCGGTCAAATCGAAGGCGAGGGCGGCAGCGCCCGCAAAACCTGCGCCGAAGACCAGTATCCGTGGCATGCCCGAGGCAGCGGTCAAGGCCGCGCTGCCGGCGACGCTTTCGCCGGAACTGGCCACCCTGGTCGACCAGCCGCCGTCGGATGCTGCCAACTGGATCTTCGAGGTCAAGTTCGATGGCTATCGCCTGCTGGCCCGGATCGAGGGGAAACAGGTGCAGCTGTTCACCCGCAATGGCCACGACTGGACCCACAAGCTCGAACCGCTGCAAAAAGAACTTGTCAAACTCAAGCTGCCCGATGGCTGGTACGACGGCGAGATCGTGGTGCATGACGAGAACGGCCGGCCCAGCTTTGGCCTGCTGCAGCTGGCGTTCGATGGCTCCAATACCGCCGATATCGTGTACTTCCTGTTCGATGCACCGTACTTCAAGGGCTACGACCTGCGCGAGGTACCGCTCGAAGCGCGCCGCGCGCTGCTCGGCGCCGCGCTGGAAAAGGGGGCGTCCGAGGCGGTGCGCTTCTCAAGCGAATTCGGTACCGACCCCGAGGAACTGGTCGTAGCCGCCTGCAAGCTGGGACTGGAAGGGGTGATCGGCAAGCGGCGCGACTCGCGCTATGTCACGCGCCGTTCGCCCGACTGGATCAAGCTCAAATGCGGCCAACGCCAGGAATTCGTCATCGGTGGCTACACCGACCCGCAGGGTTCGCGCGCCGGCATCGGTTCGCTGCTTCTCGGGACCCACGACAAGGATGGCGTGTTGCAGTACGCCGGTAACGTCGGCAGCGGCTTCACCCAGTCCGTGCTGCGCGACCTGAAAGACAAATTAAGCGCCCTCGATACCGACGAGAGCCCGTTTCCGCCCAAGGCGGTGGCGGGCCGCAAGCATCACTGGGTCAAGCCCAAGCTGATCGCGGAGGTCAGCTTTGCCGAGTGGACCAGTGCGGGGGCAATTCGCCACGCCGTATTCCAGGGCCTGCGCAGCGACAAGCCAGCCAAGGATATCCGGCGCGAAGTGGCCAAACATGTGGAGGATACGATGCAGACGCAAACAACGACGGCGGCCAAACCCAAAACCAGGGCCGCAACCAGGAAGGCGGAACCGGCGGCGCTGGAGAACAAGCTGCCGGCCACCCTGAAGGTGACCAATGGCGAGCGGGTAATCGACGAGCAAAGCGGCACCACCAAGATCGAACTGATTCGCTACTACGCGCTGGTCGGCCCGCTGATGATGGAGCACCTGAAGGGCAGGCCGGTCTCGCTGGTGCGCGCGCCGTCCGGCGTGGGGGGCGAGCTGTTTTTCCAGAAGCACGCGGAGGTAGGCAAGCTGCCCGGCGTGAAGCAGATGGAGCCGGCGCTCGATCCCGAGCATCCGCCGATGCTGGAAGTGGGCAGCGCGAGTGGCATTTTGTCGGCGGCGCAGTGGAACGTGGTGGAGTTTCACACCCAGAACGCGATCGGCAAGAGCTACGAGACGCCCAACCGCATGGTGTTCGACCTGGACCCGGGCGAGGGCGTCGACTGGGCCGCCATACAGGAAGCAGCGCAGTTGATGCACGCTTTTCTGGAAGAACTGGGGCTGCCGTGTTTTCTGAAGACCAGCGGCGGCAAGGGCTTGCACGTGGTGGTGCCGCTCAAGGGCGGGCTCGATTGGGATACGGTGAAGGATTTTTCGCAGGAAGTGGTGCGCCATCTGGCCGCCACGCTGCCGGATCGCTTTGCGTTCAAGAGCGGGCCGAAAAACCGGGTCGGCAAGATCTTCATCGATTACCTGCGCAACGGGCGCGGCGCCACCACGGCATGCGCGTGGTCGGCACGCGTGCGGCCGGGGCTGGGGATTTCGGTGCCGGTTGGGTGGGATGAACTGGCCGGCCTCAAGTCGGGCGCGCAGTGGACCGTGCAAAACGTGCACACGCGGCTCGACCACGGCAATGAACCGTGGGCCGGTTACGCCAAGGCCGCCAAGACGCTGACGGCCGCCATGAAGAAGCTGGGCTTCAAGAAGCACTGACGTTTGGTGCGCGCGGGCCTCGGGAGCCCGCGCGCACGGCGCTTACCTGATGTTCAGCGCGGCCCGTACGCCGGCGCCGTAGGCGCTGTCGGCCTTGTCGAAGTGCGCCAGCTGGCGCTGCAGGATTTCATCGTTGACCTGGCTGAGGGGCCCGGCCAGGTTGGCGCACAGGTTCAGTTTCTCCTGTGGGGTCAGGAGGCGGAACAGATTGCCGGCCTGGGTGTAGTCGTCTTCCATGCCGCGGCCGTCGAAGCGGCCGGCGCCGCCGCGCAGGCCGAGCTCAGGTTCGCCGTGACCCATGCCGCGCGGTGCGCTGCCCCCGGCGTTGACGGTGGCGTAGTTCTGCGCCGCCCCGCCGTTGTGCACCGCCATCGTGCCATCGCGCTGCTGATTGTGGAACGGGCAGCGTGGCGCATTGACCGGCAGGTGCTGGTGGTTGGTGCCGACGCGGTACAACTGGGCGTCGTGGTAGGCGAACAGGCGGCCTTGCAGCATTTTGTCCGGCGAATAGCCCATGCCGGGCACCGCGTTTGCCGGCGAAAACGCCACCTGTTCGACTTCGGCGTGGTAATTGTCGGGATTGCGATTGAGTTCAAAGATGCCGACCGGGTGCAGCGGGAAGTCGCGGTGCGGCCAGACCTTGGTCAGGTCGAACGGATTCCAGCCGGTGCGCGCTTCCCAGTCCTCCAGCTGCTGCTCGGTCGCTACCTGGAGGCGCACTTCCCACTGCGGAAACTCGCCGCGTTCGATGGCGCCGAACAGGTCGCGCTGGGCGTAGTCCGGATCTTCGCCGGCGATGCGCGCCGCGTCGGCCGCCGAGAGGTTCTTGATGCCCTGGCGCGTCTTGAAGTGCCACTTGACGTAGACACGTTCGCCGGCGGCGTTGATCAGGCTATAGGTGTGGCTGCCGAAACCGTCCATGTGGCGGTAGCCGTCCGGGGTTCCACGGTCCGAAAACAGCATCGTCACCTGGTGCAGGCTTTCCGGGGCCTTGCTCCAGAAATCGAACATCATGTGCGCCGACTTGAGGTTGCTGCGCGGGCAGCGCTTTTGAGTGTGGATGAAGTCGGGGAACTTGATCGGGTCCTTGATGAAGAACATCGGCGTGTTGTTGCCAACCAGGTCCCAGTTGCCTTCTTCGGTGTAGAAGCGCAGGGCGAAGCCGCGCGGGTCGCGTTCGGTGTCGGCGCTGCCGCGCTCACCGCCAACGGTGGAGAAGCGGGCGAAGGTCTCGGTTTTCTTGCCGATTTCGCTCAATAGTTTCGCTTTGGTGAAGTGGCGGATGTCGTGCGTAACGGTGAAGGTGCCGTAGGCGCCCGACCCTTTGGCGTGTACCACGCGCTCGGGAATGCGCTCGCGGTTGAAGTGCTGGAGTTTTTCGATCAGGTGGAAGTCCTGCAGCAGCAAGGGCCCGCGTGGACCGGCGCTGATGGAGTTCTGGTTGTCGGCGACCGCAATGCCGGCGGCGGTAGTGATCTGTTGGTCTTGGCTCATGCTTGCAACTCCTCAGTGGTGATTCGATGCGAGGAGTGTAGATGAGTCAACTATTTAGTCAAAGGCAATTAAATTTATTTGAGCGATAGGTTTGTACAATCGCCGTTCGGCAGAGTTGGGTAGAAATGCCGCAAGACCGGCAGCGCGGCCGCCATGACATGACGAGTCGCGCTCGGTCTTGCGATGCGCGCCCCTATTCTTTTTCGACGATGATGCCGCGGCCATATCCCCCGTGCGCGCGCGACAGCACCATGCACACCATAAAGCCTTTTTCGCCTTTCGCCATGGTCTCGACCACATTGCGTTGTTCGGCGTATTCCTCCGTCGCGCGCAATTGTTCCGCCGTCTTGCCGGATTTTTTAATCTGTTCGGCGAGGCGTTCCTTGTCGACGCTCAGCTTGGGGCACTTTGCGAGGGCGTAGTCGCCGGACGCCATCGCGGAGGCAACCTGGGCTTGAATGGCGTCCTGTTCGGTAACGTCGGCAAGCGCCGCGCCGGTGGTCAATGAGAACAGCGCGGCGGCTGCCATGGTGGCAAATTTCATGGTGATGTCCTGTTAAATAGTGGCAGCTTTATATCGGCAACTGCGCTGCGAAGCAATTAACATTATCACATGATTATCGTTGGTGTCAGATAGTCAGGCATCCTCGTTCTTGCGAATACCGCGCACGTTGAGGGCCAGCAGCCCCACGTTGAGCGCGATGAGCGCCCACGCGGCTTCGCCCCAACCCCAGGCGATCCACATCAGGTTACCGACGATGAGCATCCAGAACGCCACGATGCGCTTGCCGGGCTTCTTGGACCCCATCCACCATGCGGCGGCAAGACTGATCGCCATCGCCGGCCACTCGAGTAAAGCAAAAATCTCTTCCATGCGTCTCCTGTCGGGATACTACGCGGCCTTGCGCCGGGCCGGCGCAGCCTTGGCCGGTGCCGATTTGGCCTTGGCCGCCGGCTTCGCCGCGCTCTTGGCTACCGCCTTGGTGCCCGTGGTTTTCGATGCCGTCTTGCGCGGTTTGGCCGGCGCTTCCTCTTCCTCGCCGCCATCCTGATCGTCGTTGGCCGCCTTGCCCTTGCCGGGCTTTTTGCCCAGGCTTTGCTGCAGCAGCGCCACCAGATCGATGACGTTGCCTTTGCTGGCAGGCGCCTTTTCCTTCTCCGGCATGGTGATGGTCTTGGTCTGCCTGGCCTTGACCTTCTTCTCGACCAGCGCCAGGATGTCCTCGCGGTAGGTGTCGTGGTACTGCTCCGGCTCCCAGTCTTCGCTCATGCCTTCGACGAGCGCCATCGCCATCTTCAGTTCCTTGTCCGAGATGGCGGCGGTTTTCGACTTGGCGGTCGGGATCTTCAGTTCATCGGTCGGCCGAATCTCGTCGCTGTAGCGCAGCGTGTTGAGTACAATCGTGTCGCCCTCGCACACCAGCGCCGCCAGATGCTGCTTGACGCGGATGACCACCGTGGCGATGCCGATCTTGCCGACCTTGCGCAAGGTTTCGCGCAGCAGCGCATACACCTTGTCGCCGCCCTTGCCGGGCGCCAGATAATAGGGCTGCTCGTAGTACAGCAGCGGTACCGTTTCGGCGTCGACAAACGCCAAAATGTCGATGGTGCCGGTGGCCTCGGGGTTCGCCCGGCGCAGGTCTTCTTCGGACAGCACGACGTATTCGCCGTCGCTGTACTCGTAGCCCTTGACGATATCGTCCCAGACCACTTCCTTGTTGTTCCCCTTGTTATAGCGCTTGAAGCCGACCGGCGAGAAGTCGCGGCGGTCGAGCATGGTCAGGTCGAGCGCGTTGTCGCGCACGGCAGGATACATCTCGACCGGAATATGCACCAGCCCGAAGCTGATTGCGCCTTTCCATAGACTGCGTCCCATATGCCGGTCCTTTCCTTAGCTGCCTACGCTGCCTGTGACCGGCAACACGATGCCGGTGATATAGCTCGAACACACCGCCGAGGCCAGGAACACATATGCCGGCGACAGCTCCTCCGGCTGGGCCGGACGACGCATGTCGGTGCTCTGCCCGAACTTGACGATCTTCTGCGGCGGCTGGTCGGCCGGATTGAGAGGCGTCCATACCGGTCCCGGCGCAATTGCATTGACGCGGATGCCCTGGTCCAGCAGATTGGACGCCAGCGACATCGTGAACGCGTGGATCGCGCCCTTGGTGGCCGAGTAATCGAGCAGCTTGCCCGAACCCTGCAGCCCAGTGACCGACCCGGTATTGATGATCGCCGCGCCGCGCTTGAGATAGGGCAGGGCGGCCTTGGCCATGTGGAAGTAGCCGTAGATATTGGTGCGCATGGTTTCGTCGAAGCGCTCTTCGGTCAGCTCCAGCAGCGACTCCGCATGTTCCTGGAAGGCGGCGTTGTTGACCAGCACATCAAGGCGGCCGAATTCGGCCACGACCTTGTCGACGGCTTCCTTGCAGAACGCCATATCCTTGACGTCGCCCGCCACCGTGATGCAGCGCTGGCCTTCGGCCTCGATGCAGCGCTTGGTTTCCTGCGCGTCTTCGTGCTCGTTCAGGTAGAAAATCGCCACATCGGCGCCTTCGCGCGCGAACAGCACGGCAACCGCGCGCCCGATGCCGGAGTCGCCGCCGGTGATGACGGCCGTCTGCCCTTGCAGCTTGCCGCTGCCCTTGTAGCCTTCGGCCATGAAGCGCGGCTTGAGTTCCATCGACGCTTCGATGCCGGGTTTGACCAGATGCTGCGACGGCAGCGGCGGCGCTGGCTGCACCGGGCCGCCCGTTTGCACCGCCTCCTTGCTTTCTTCCTTGCTGGCCGAGGCGTCTTTCTGATCCTGCCTGCTCTGGATTGCGCGTTGCTTGTCGGCGACCGCCTCGACCTGTGAATTCAGTCCGTTCTCATCCGTATTTGCCATGGTGCTTCCTCCGTTTGAACGAGAAGTATCTGATCTTGGTGTCGCACTGACGGTGCGCCCGCGCACACACCGCACGTGTTGCTGTATGCCGCTCTGGTGCTTTATGGCAAACTGTACGGCGGGCGGACGCAAGGTATGTTGCCACTGCGTATTTATGCCGCATATTTTCGTGCTCAAGGAGACCCGATGGCGCAGCAGATTGGACTTTATCTGAATCCGGTAGGACAGCGTCGGGTCGATTTCCAGGGCATGTACGCCGACATGTTCGCGCGCCTGTTCATCGCCGACGGCACCGAGCAGGCCACCGTCCTGCTGGGCCAGGAGCGGGTCGACCTTCTCATCATCGACCTTGAACGGTTCGACAGCAGTTTCGATCTCGACGGGCTCGGTGAACTGATCGCGTGCCGCGCCGGTGCGCCGGTGCTGCTCCTGTGTCCTTTCATCAGTGCCGGCTGGCTGCCCGCGCTGATGAAATTCGGTCCGCTGGCGTACGCCATTTCGCCGCTCGACGATACCGACCTGCGTGCCGCGATCACGGCGCAGCTGGCCGCGCCCAGCGCGCCCGAAACGCATGCGGACGACCTGCGCTCGCTGCTGGCCTTGAGAACCCGGCTGCAGCAGGCGCTGGTCGATGTGGACGACCTTACCAACGTGGCCGAACAGATTTGCGTGGCGCTGTGCGACGCTTCCGGCGCCGTGCACGCGTCGCTGTTCCGGATGGATGTGCCGGGCGACCTGCAGCTCGAAGCGCAGTATTCGCCCACGGGCCTCAATCTGGCGCGGGTGCTTCACCGCAGCGACCGGCTGCTGCAGTCGCCGCTGCGGCATGCCTTTCCGGGCCTCGTCGCCGCATGCAGCAACGAGATGGCCTTGCTCGACGCGCCGGCCAAGGCCGGCGAGCCGGAACTGGCACTCTCGCTGGTCGACAAGGGTGTGGAGACGGTCATCGGGCTGCCGCTGGGATCCGGGCCGGGCAGCGCCCTGGCCGGGTCGCTGTGCCTGATGTTCGCGCGCGCGCGCCAGTTCAGCGGCGAGGAACTCGATTCGTTCGTGGCGCTGGCGCAGCTGGCCGGCTTCGGCCTGCGCATGGCCGCGATGAGCCGCGAGAACGAAGCCTTGCTTGGGCGCGTGACGCACCTGGCGACGGTCGACGCGCTGACCGGCGTGGCCAACCGGCGCCACGGCGAGCACCTGCTCGAACTGGAAATCAAGCGCGCCCGCCGCTACAAGGTGCCGCTCGCGCTGATCGGCTTCGACATCGACCGTTTCAAGGCCATCAACGACCAGTTTGGCCATCCGGTGGGCGATGCCGCGCTGCGCACGGTGGCGGAGGTGACCCAGTCGGTGCTGCGTGCCAGCGACGTGCTGATACGCTCGGGCGGCGAGGAATTTTTGATCATCGTGCCGCATAACAGCGCGATCGACGCACTCAAGATCGCCGAGAAAATCCGCATGGCGGTGGCCCAGACCGATATCGCGGGCTGCGACCGCCTTACCATATCGCTCGGCGTGGGGCAGCTGGCCGACCAGGAAAGCGCCGACGGGCTGATGCTGCGGGTCGATGCGGCGCTGGGACGCGCCAAGCGCGCGGGACGCAACTGCGTGGAGCTGGCGATGTCGTAAGCTTGGCCGCTGCCGCAAACCCCCGCCGCTCCCGCGCCAAGGCGGCACTCGGCGGGAGCGACGCGGGGCGGTATAATCCCCCATCATCGGCGCAAAGGATAAACAGATCAAGTGGGCATGCTGCAGTGGTTAAGAAACTACCGGCGCGCGTTGCTGCCCGGTGATATCAGCGCCGGCATTGTCGTCGCCCTCATGATGATCCCGCAGGGGATGGCCTACGCCCTGGTGGCCGGCCTGCCGCCTGTCGCCGGCATCTACGCCAGCATTCTTCCCCCCATCCTGTACGCGCTGTTCGGATCGAGCATGACCCAGTCGGTCGGCCCGATGGCGATCATCTCGCTCATGACGGCGGCCGCCCTGGCGCCGCTCGCCGCGCCCGGCTCCGGCCTGTATATCGTGCTCGCCGCCCAACTGGCACTCGCTTCCGGCGCGGTGCTGCTTCTGTGCGGTCTGCTGCGGCTCGGCTACGTGGCCAACTTTTTCTCGCGTCCGGTCATGAGCGGGTTCACCATCGGCGCCGCCATCGTGATCGCTTTCGGCCAGTTGAAGGTGCTGGCCGGGGGCGCGCTGCCGCAGGTGCACGTGCCCAGCGCACTGCTGGGCGGTGGCGCGATCGCCTTGCTGCTGCTGGCAAAATACTACCTGGCAGCGCTGCTGCGCCGCGCAGGCTTGCCGACCGGCGTTGCCGACATTGGCGCGCGCCTCGCTCCCATGCTGGTGGTGCTTGGCGCCACGCTGCTGTCGGGCGTGATGGACCTGCCGGCGCTGGGCGTGCAGTGCACCGGCGACGTCGCCTCCGGCCTGCCTGGCCTGAACCTGGCCACGTCCAGTGCCCACTGGCGCGCGCTGCTGCAGCCGGCGCTGCTGATCGGCTTCATGATCTTTTTGCTGGGGATGTCGGCCGCGCAAACGCTCGCGCTCAAGCGCCAGGAAAAACTGCAAAGTAATATGGAGCTGGTCGGCCTGGGCGTGGCCAACATCGGCAGTGCGCTCACGGGCGGCCTGCCGGTCACCGGCAGCCTGTCGCGTTCGGGCGTGAACTTCGCGGCTGGGGCGAATACGCCGCTGGCGAGCATCATCACCGGCGTGCTGCTGGCATTGGCGCTGGTCGCGCCGACCGGCTGGCTGGCGCTGCTGCCGCTGCCCGCGCTGGCCGCCACCATTATCGTGGCGGTACTGGGCATGCTGGAACTGGATACCTTGCGCACCGCGTGGCGCTACGACCGCGGCGACGCGCTGGCCCTGCTGGCGACGGCCGGCGGCGTGATCGCGCTGGGCGTCGACTACGGCGTCATCCTCGGCGTGCTGCTCTCGCTGGGCACCCTGATCTGGCGCGCCAGTCGTCCGCATATCGCGGTACTGGGCCGTATCGCCGGCACCGAGCATTTCCGCAATATCGAACGCTACCCGGCCGGCACCGTGCCCGACGTGCTGATGCTGCGCATCGACGCCAATCTCTTTTTCGGCAATGTGGAAGCGGTCAACGGCCGCATCGAAGACGAGCTGGCGCTGCATCCGGCCACCCGCCACCTGGTGCTGGTGATGACGGCGGTCAGCTCGATCGATACGTCGGCCCTGTTCGGCCTGGGCGAGCTGAATCTGACGCTGCGCCAGCGCGGCATCGGCCTGCATCTGGCCGAAGTCAAGGGGCCGGTCATGGACCGCCTGAAAACGAGCGACCTGATTGGCGCGATCAACGGCAAAATTTTCCTGAGCGCGGCGATGGCGTCGGACGCGCTGGCGCTCAAATGATGGCGCAGTTCGACCAGATGGGCTATGCGCTGGCGCCCGCCGTGCTGTCCCCGGCCGAATGCGCGCGGCTGGGCGAGCTGGTTCAACCGGTTGCGTCGGCCTCGGGCGGCACGCGCTGCCTGCTGTCGCAACCGTGGTGCGCCGCGCTGGCCGCGCGCCTGCGCGCCGATCCTGCGCTGGCCGCCTGCCTGGACCCCGATGCGCTGGCGGTGCAGTGCACCTACTTTGAAAAGTCGGCGGGCCGCAACTGGCTGGTGCCGATGCACCAGGACCTGAGCATTCCGGTGGCGGCGCGCGTCGATGCGCCCGCTCTGCGCGGCTGGTCGGTCAAGGAAGGCGCCGTGTTCGTGCAGGCGCCGCCGGCGTTGCTGCGGGAACTGGTGGCCGTGCGCGTGCACTTGGACCCGTGCAGCGCCGGCGACGGCCCGCTGGTCGTGGTGCCGGGGTCGCACCGCGCGGGCGTGATTGCGCCAGCCGACCTGCCCGCCGTTCGCGCTGTTACCGCGGCCGTCGCCTGCATCGCCGGCGTCGGCAGCGCGCTGGTGATGCGCCCGCTGCTGCTGCATGCGTCGTCCAAGGCGCTCGGGCAGAGCCGGCGCCGGGTGCTGCACTTCGTATTCGGCCCGCGCACCCTGCCGCATGGCCTGGAATGGAACGTCGCCGTGTAATCGGACTAGTGACCCGGCGCCGCGCCTTGTGTACTATGCCGGTATCAGAAAAATCAGATCCGGAGACCGACGTTGGACGACTTCATCGAGATTTACGACAATGCCCTGACGCGCGAGCAGTGCGCGGCCATCATTGCGCGCTTCGGCGCCAGCGGCAAGGTTGTGCGCGGCAAGACCGGCAACGGCGTCGACACGACCAAGAAAGACAGCTACGACCTGACCATTTCGGCGCACGAGGAGTGGCGGGACGTGGCGGGCATCATGATGCAGGCGGTGCGTGAGCATCTGTGCGCCTACATGAACAAATACCGCATGATGCTCATTGGCGCGCTGTCCCCGCAGGTGATCCATCCGGTCACCGGCGAGCCGGTGACGCTGTCGCCCGAAAATTTCGACGAATGCGGTACCGCCCATATCGATGAGCTGATGCGCACCATGTACCGCGCCGGCCAAATCAACGTGCAAAAATACGCACAGGCCAGCGGCGGCTATCATCACTGGCATTCCGAGATTTACCCGCAGAACGCGAGCTGCGAGAGCCTGCACCGCGCGCTGCTGTTCCAGTTCTACCTGAACGATGTGGAAGAGGGCGGCGAGACGGAGTTCTACTATCAGAAGCGCAAGATCGAAGCGCGCCAGGGGCGCCTGATCATCGCGCCGGCCGGCTTTACCCATTCGCACAAGGGCCACGTGGCGCGCAGCGGCGACAAATACATCGCGACCTCGTGGATCCTGTTCCAGCGCGCCGAGGTGCTGTATGGCGCCTCCGCTTAGCTTCTTACGTCAACTTCATAACGTCACATCATGAGTCAATTTTCGCGCTACCTGATCGCACAGGCCTACAACAACGCCTGGGCCAATCACCGTCTGCTGCGCGCCTGCGCCCAACTGTCGCAGGAAGAGTTTGAACTGGCCACGCGCACCAGCTTTTTCCCGTCGATCAAAATGACGCTCAATCATATTCTGACGGTCGACTGGTTCTATATCGACGCCATGGAACGCGCGGCGCGCGGCGACGGGCCGCATCCGGACTACTGTGCAGCCTTTTTCGAGCCGGAAGAACCGTTTGCCACCTGCGCCGAGCTGTGGGCCGCGCAAAAAATGTGCGACCAGCGCCTGATCGCCTATTGCCGCCAGCTCGACGAGGCCATCCTCGCACGCGACGTCGGCATCCTGCGCGACGACGGGCTCAAACTCGACACGCCCGCGCGCCTGCTGGCGCACCTGTTCCAGCACCAGATCCACCACCGTGGGCAGGTGCACGCGATGCTCGCCGGGACCAGCGTCGAGCCCCCGCAGCTCGACGAATTCTACAGCCGTGGCGAGAGCGAAGACCGGGCGCCGGATTTCGCGGAACTGGGCTTTACCGAAGCCGATGTATGGGGTACCTGAGCACCGTGACAAGCGCCAATCACCGTGTTAAATTGAGCTTGTAACCAAAAGTAAATAGAGTGGCGCGTGCCGGCGGATCTTTAGCCGGCGCGACGCCTTCGTGCAACTTATGACAGGCTTTCACATGCATCGACCCAGGCGTCGGCACTTTCACGCCGCTTTCACACTTGCCGCCCTGGCGGGAACGCCGGCGTACGCGCTGGAAACCAATGTCAGCGGGCGGCTCGGCTTCGGCGCGAGCTTTCGCACCGAGGCATCGGCGCCGCACATGCTGGTTCCGTATAACGCGGCGGCCGTGGGTCTGTCCGGGGTTGCCAGCGCGGGCCAGAACAGCGATGACGCCAACCTGAACTTCCGGCGTGGGGATGCCGTCTCGCGCACGCTCAAGGGCTATATCGACCTGACGGCCGGCGAGGGCGGTTTCAGTGCGTTGGTGCGCGTGAAGGCCTGGCACGATTTCGCCCTGAGCGACCATGAGCGCGCTTGGGGCAACAGCATCAATGGCTACGCCGCCGGGAGGCCGCTCGACGACGCCGGCGGCGCGCGCCTGTCGCGTTTTTCGGGCGTCGCGCTAGGCGACGTTTTCGTCCAGCACAGTGCGCAGGCCGATGGCGCGCGCATGCTCGCGCGCCTGGGGCAGCAATCGCTGGCGTGGGGGGAGCGCGGCGGTTTTCCGGGCGGCCTGTCCGCCATTAACGCGGTCGACTTCCCTGCGCGCCGGCGCGCCGACGCCGTGCCGCAGGAATCCCTGGTGCCCGCGCCCATGCTGTTCGCGCGCGTGGAGGCGCCCAGCGGTGTCGGGATCGAGGGTTTTTACCAGTTCCGCTTCCGGCCATCGGCGATGGATTTGTGCGGCACCTTCTGGGCCACCACCGACTACGTTGCGCAAGGCTGCAACCAGGCCTTTGCCGGACCGATGCCCGTCAGCGACCGGGTACGCCTGGCGCGCGGCGCTTTCGTCAAGCGCATGGATAATCCCGATCCGGTCGACGAGCGCCAGTACGGCGCCGCGCTGACCTGGAAGTCCGCTCCGCTGGCCCTGGATGTGGGCCTGTATCATGCGCGCTACACCAGCCGCAACCCGCTGCCGGGCGTGCGCAAGGCACAGCGGACCGGCACGGGCCTGATCGCGGGCGACCCGGATGGCAAGAATATGCGCTACTTCACCGAATACCCGGGCGGCATCGGCATGACATCGCTGACGCTTGCGCACCGGCGCGCGCATGGAAGCCTGTTCGGGGAGCTGACCTACCGTCCGAATCAGCCGATCCAGCTTCCGCCAGGAGACACCTTGCCGGCGTTCCTCAATCCGGCGATCGTCACCTTGCTGCGCAAGGATGTCGATGCGCTCGCCCCAGGTGCGCTGTATCACACCTACGACCGCTATCGTACCTTCCAGCTGCAGGCGGGTGTGCAGCAGGACTGGCCCATGCTGGGAGGGATTGCCGTCAGCACCTTGGGCGAGGTAGTGGTCAAGCATGTCGCCGGGCTGCCCGATCCCACAGTGCGGCGCTACGGCCGCGCCGACCAGTATGGCAATGGTCCCGTCAACGGGGCTTGCCAGGTCACCAGCAGCGACGCCGCCCGCCAGTGCAGCGCCGACGGCTACGTAAGCCCGACCGCGCATGCCTATCGCGTGCGGGTGGACGCGCGCATGGCGCAGGTGCTCAAAGGGCTGAACCTGCACGCCTGGGCGCAGCTGCAGCATGAAGTGAAGGGATGGTCGTACGACTTCGTGCTCAGCGAGGGCCGCCGCACGATGAACATCGGCCTGCGGATGGAATACCTGAAGCGCTACGTGGCCGAGGTAGCGTACCTGCCGGTGTGGGGCGGCGTCTACAACACCCAGGTCGACCGCGATGTGCTGTCGGTGTCGATGGGCGTGAAGTTCTAGCTGCACGCTGAAAACGCGTCGAACGCACCAAGCCGGTGCACGCGCGCCGTCGCGGTGCGCCTGATCACCCGTTGCGGGCGCGCCGCACCGTGAACGTGCCGCGCGCGCTGGCACGCATCCTGCTCATTCGACAGGTATGCGAGATTGCCACCAGACCGATCCGACCCAGAGTGCATGGCAAGCCAGCCTGCGGCTGCGCTTCGCCGACGATGCGGGCACCACGCGCCTGATCGAGCGTGTCCACAGCGGGCCGCTGCGCGTGCAAAAACCGCTGTATCCGGAAGGTCCGCGCGTCTGCCACGCCATCGTCGTGCACCCGCCCGGCGGCGTGGTGGGCGGCGACCGGCTGTCGGTGGGCGTGGCTGCGGGCGACGCCAGTCACGCCTTTCTCACGTCACCCGGCGCCGCCAAATGGTATCGCGCCAACGGCAACATCTCGCGCCAGGATGTGCTGATCGAGGCCGGCACCGGCGCGGCGGTCGAATGGATGCCGCAGGAAGCCATCTTCTTCAACGGCGCCCACGTGGCGCTGGAACAACGGGTGGAACTGGCGGCGAACGCCTGCTACATCGGCTGCGACATCCTGTGCTTCGGCCGGCGCGCCTCGGGCGAAACTTTCGATAACGGCACCATCACCCAGCACACGCAGATTCGCCGTGGCGGCAAGCTGCTGTGGTGGGAGCAGGGCGCGCTGATTGGTGGCAGCGCCGCCATGCACAGTCCATTGGGGCTGAACGGCGCCAGCGTCTGCGCCACCCTGGTCGGTGTCGGCAAGCCGGCCGGCGGCGCCCTGATCGACGCCATGCGCGCGCTCGACCCGGCACTTGGCATCACCCAAGTCAAATCGGTGTTCGTCGCGCGCTACCTGGGCAACGACAGCGAAAGCGCGCGCCGCGCCATTTTTTCCGTGTGGCAGTTATTGCGCCCGCACCTGCTCGGGCGCGCCGCGCCGCTGCCGCGCATCTGGAATACCTAGACAAGAGAACACGATCCATGGACCTGACTCCGCGCGAAAAAGACAAACTGCTGATCTTCACCGCCGCCTTGCTGGCCGAACGGCGCATGGCGCGCGGCCTCAAACTCAATTATCCGGAAGCCGTGGCGCTGATCAGCGCGGCCATCATGGAGGGTGCGCGCGACGGCAAGACGGTGGCGCAGCTGATGTCCGAAGGCGCCGCCATCCTGACCCGCGCCGACGTCATGGACGGCATCGCCGAGATGATCCCCGACATCCAGGTCGAAGCGACCTTCCCGGACGGCAGCAAGCTCGTGACCGTCCACAACCCCATTGCCTGAGAGCGCAGATGACGATGATACCTGGCGAATACCTGCTGGCCGACGGCGACATTGAGCTCAACGCCGGCCGCGCCACCCGCACCGTGGTGGTGGCAAACAGCGGCGACCGGCCGATCCAGGTCGGCTCGCATTTTCACTTCTTCGAGGTCAACACGGCGCTGCAGTTCGCGCGCAGCGCGGCGATCGGCATGCGGCTCAATATCGCCTCCGGCACCGCGGTGCGTTTCGAGCCCGGCCAGCAGCGCACCGTGGAACTGGTGGCGCTTGGCGGCGCGCGCATGGTTTTCGGCTTTAACGGCCTGGTGATGGGCGAACTGCCGCCGCACGGAGGCAACTAGCATGCCCTCGATCAGCCGCCGCGCCTATGCCGACATGTTCGGACCCACCACGGGCGACCGCATCCGCCTCGCCGACACCGACCTGTTCATCGAGATCGAGCGCGACTTCGCCATCCATGGCGAGGAGGTCAAGTTCGGGGGCGGTAAAACCATCCGCGACGGTATGGGCCAGTCGCAGCGGCTGCACGCCGACGTAATGGATACCGTCATCACCAACGCAGTCATCGTCGACCATTGGGGTATCGTCAAGGCCGACATCGGCCTGAAAAACGGCCTGATCGCCGCCATCGGCAAGGCCGGCAACCCGGACGTGCAGCCCGGCGTGATCATGGCCATCGGCGGCGCCACCGAAATCATCGCCGGCGAGGGCATGATCGTCACCGCCGGCGGAGTCGATACGCACATCCACTTCATCTGCCCGCAGCAGATCGAAGAAGCGCTCATGAGCGGCATCACCACCATGATCGGGGGCGGCACGGGGCCTGCGACCGGCACCGCGGCCACCACCTGCACGCCCGGGCCCTGGCACCTGCACGCGATGCTGGGCGCGGCCGATGCCTTTCCGATGAACCTGGGCTTCATGGGCAAGGGGAACGTCAGCCTGCCAGGGCCGCTGGAGGAACAGGTGCTGGCCGGCGCCATCGGCCTGAAGCTGCACGAGGACTGGGGCAGCACCCCGGCCGCCATCGATAACTGCCTGGCGGTGGCCGAGCGCATGGACGTGCAGGTGGCCCTGCATTCGGACACGCTCAACGAAGGCGGTTTTTTAGAGACCACGCTGGACGCCTTCAAGGACCGCACGATCCACACCTTTCATACCGAAGGCGCAGGCGGCGGCCATGCGCCGGACATCATCGCCGCCGTCGGGCAGGACAACGTACTGCCGTCGTCAACCAATCCGACCCGCCCGTTCACCGTCAACACGCTCGACGAACATCTCGACATGCTGATGGTGTGCCATCACCTGGACCCGGCCATTGCGGAAGACGTGGCGTTCGCCGAGTCGCGCATCCGGCGCGAGACCATCGCCGCCGAGGATATCCTGCACGACCTGGGCGCGATCTCGATGATGTCGTCCGACTCGCAGGCCATGGGGCGGGTGGGCGAGGTGATCATGCGCACCTGGCAGACCGCCCACAAGATGAAGCAGCAGCGCGGGCCGCTCGCGCCCGATTCGTCGCGCAGCGATAACTTTCGCGTCAAGCGCTACATCGCCAAGTACACGATTAACCCGGCCATCACGCATGGCGTGTCGCACGCGGTCGGCTCGCTGGAAGTGGGAAAGATTGCCGATATCGTGCTCTGGAAGCCGGCCTTTTTCGGCGTCAAGCCGTCGCTGATCGTCAAGGGCGGCATGATCGCGGCGGCCCAGATGGGCGACCCGAACGCCTCGATCCCCACGCCGCAGCCGGTGCACTACCGCATGATGTTCGGCGCCTTTGGCGGCGGCCTGAACAAATCCTTTACTTTCGTCTCGCAGGCCGCCTACGACGCGGGCATCGGCGCGCAACTGGGTTTGACGAAGACGCTCATTCCCGTGCACGGCATGCGTCACCTGCGCAAGCGCGACATGATCCACAACGGCGCCACGCCGCATATGGAAGTCGATCCCGAAACCTATGAAGTGCGCGCCGACGGCCAGCTGCTGGTCTGCGAGGCGGCCGCCGTGCTGCCGATGGCGCAGCGCTATTTCCTGTTCTGAGAGGCCCTACGATGATGACATTGCACACCAAGCTGGCGCACGCCGAACGCGTCGACGATGAACTGGTGCTGGCCTACGACCAGCGCGAAAAATGCCGCCTGCGCGCACGCCTCGCCGGCGGCGACGAAGTGGCGCTGTTCATGGTGCGCGGCACGGTGCTGCGCGACGGCGAGCTGCTGACCGGTGCCGAGAAGCGCGTGGTGCGCGTCGTCGCGGCCAGCGAACCGACCTACGTGGTCCACTGCGACACCCCGTTGACCATGGCGCGCTGCGCTTTCCACCTGGGGAACCGGCATACGCAGGCGCAGATCGGCGACGGCTTCCTGCGCATCCGGGTCGACCCGGTGCTCAAGGAAATGGTGGAGGGACTCGGTGCGCGCGTGGTGCAGGAGAACGCGCCGTTCGAGCCGGAGGCGGGGGCGTATGCCGGTGGAGGGCACAGCCACGGCCATGACGGCCATCTGCTTGCACCGGTGCCGTTACGCCAGAAGATTCACCGGCCCAGCGATCCGGCGCCGGCATGAACGCCAGCGCGCTGCTGCACTTGCTGCAATTTGCCAGCCCGGCACTGCCCATTGGCGGCTACAGCTATTCGCAAGGGCTGGAAGCGGCGCTGGAGGCGGGCCTGGTCACTGATGCCGACAGCGGCCGTGCGTGGATCGCGCGCCACCTGGACGAAGTCGTCGCGCAGTGGGATGCGCCCCTGTTCTGGCGCCTGCTCAAGGCGTTCGAGGCGCACGACCACGCATCGGTCGCCTTGTGGAGCGAACGTTTCCTGGCCTCGCGCGACAGCGCGGAGTTCCGCGCAGAGACGATCCAGATGGGCTACTCGCTCACGCGCCTGATCGCGGAGCTGGGCGTGGCCGGCGTGGCGGCGCTGGGGCCGGAGGTGGCGCTGCCGACCGCGTTTGCCTGCGCGGTCGACGCGCTCGGCATCCCGCATGAGGAAGCGCTGCTGGCGATGCTGTTTTCTTGGGTTGAGAACCAGGTGCTGGTGTGCGTCAAGTCGGTTCCGCTTGGGCAGGTGGCGGGCCAGCGCATGCTGCTGTCGCTGCGCGGCGAGATCGAACAGGCGGCGCGGCGCGCACAAACGCTGGGCGACGACGCCATGTCGAACTGGTCGCCCGGCCTGTCCATGCTGTCGATGCGGCACGAGGTGCAGCACGGCAGATTGTACCGATCATGATTATTAAGGAAGAGAGAGAAGGCATGACATCAAATCCCCTGCGGGTCGGCATTGGCGGCCCGGTCGGTTCCGGCAAGACGGCACTGTGCGAGAAGCTTTGCAAAAGCATGCGCGACCAGTTCGACATGGCGGTCATCACCAACGACATCTACACGCGCGAAGACATGGAGATCCTGCTGCGCGCCGGGGCGCTGCCGGCCGAGCGCCTGATGGGCGTGGAGACGGGCGGCTGCCCGCACACGGCGATCCGCGAGGACGCCTCGATCAACCTGGAAGCCATCGCGCGCATGCAGGCCGACTTTCCCGACCTGGACCTGATCCTGATCGAGTCCGGCGGCGACAACCTGGCGGCGACCTTCAGTCCCGAACTGTCGGACCTGACCCTGTATGTGATCGACGTGGCCGGCGGCGAGAAAATACCGCGCAAGGGCGGCCCCGGCATCACGCGCTCCGATCTGCTGATCATCAACAAGACCGACCTGGCGCCGCACGTCGGGGCCAATCTCGACATCATGGCGCACGACGCGCGGCGCCAGCGCGGCGAGCGTCCTTTCATCTTCACCAACCTGCGCAGCGGCGAAGGCGTGGAGGCCGTTGTGGCCTTCATCCGCGAACAGGGCCTGCTCGATGCCAAATCAGGAGAAAACACGCAATGAAAAAGACACTCGCCTTTGCACTGTGCCTGCTCGCGCTGCCCGCCGCAGCCCATCCGGGACACGACGTCGTGGCCGGTTTCGCGGCCGGCCTTGCGCATCCGTTCGGCGGCATCGATCATCTGCTGGCCATGCTGGGCGTTGGCTTGTGGAGCCGGCAGCAGGGCAGGGGCGCGCTGTTGCCGGTGTTCGTATTGATGATGGCGCTGGGCGCGGCCGTACAGGTGGGCGTGCCGATCGAGGCAGGGCTGGCGGCCACCGTGGTGCTCATCGGCGCGCTGCTGGCGGGCGCCGCGCGCGTGCCGGCCGCGCTGGCGATGGCGCTGGTGGCTGGCTTCGCGCTGCTGCACGGCCAGGCGCACGGCCGCGAACTGCTCGGCGTGGCCAGCGCCGCGGGCTTCCTTAGTGCGAGTGCTGTGCTGCTGGCAGCCGGCTATGCGGCCGGCAGGGCGCGCGTGACGCGGCTGGCCGGCGCGGCAATCGGTGCCGCGGGCGTGCTGCTGCTTGCCGCGGTGGCCTGACCTTCCTGCGCTGCGGGGTGAGCGCTTGCGCCGATTCCATAATTCGATTATTATTGAATGATCGAATCCGTGGATATCCCATCATGCAAACCAAGCAGGCACTGACGGCGCTGAGCGCCGTGGCGCAGGAATCGCGCCTGGCGGTGTTTCGCCTGCTGGTGCAGGCCGGGCCAAGCGGCATGGCCGCCAGCCACATCGCCACGCAGCTGGGCATCGCGCCATCGTCGCTGTCGTTTCATCTCAAGGAACTGACGCATGCGGCGCTGGTCACGGCGCGCCAGGACGGCCGTTTCGTGATCTACGCCGCCGATTTTGCGACGATGAATGCGCTGATCGGTTTCCTGACCGAGAACTGCTGCAGCGGCGCGCCGTGCACTCGCCCGACACTTCCCGAAAGCCCTCAATGACCATCACCATTTACCACAATGCGCGCTGCAGCAATTCGCGCGCCGCCCTGGAACTGATACGCGCCAGCGGCGCCGAGCCGCATGTCGTCGACTATCTTGCCGAGCCACCCACGCGCGCCGTGCTGGCCGACCTGATTGCACGCGCGGGGCTTGGCGTGCGCGACGCCATGCGCACCAAGGAACCTGAATATGCCGATCTTGGCCTTGCCGA
Organism: Massilia pseudoviolaceinigra; assembly: GCF_030846505.1. NCBI lineage: Bacteria > Pseudomonadati > Pseudomonadota > Betaproteobacteria > Burkholderiales > Oxalobacteraceae > Massilia > Massilia pseudoviolaceinigra. The sequence continues at coordinate 43,542 of NZ_JAVCWL010000029.1, forward strand.
TGCGGCCGTGAGCGACGATGTCCTGCTGGACGCCATGGTGGCGCATCCGACCCTGATCAACCGCCCGTTCGTGGTCACGCCGCTCGGTGTGCGCCTGTGCCGTCCCGGCGACCTTGTACTCGACATCCTGCCACCAAAGGAAGCCTGAATGGATATGACCCTGCCCAACCTGAGCGAAGCGCAGTTCGACCTGCCGACCGGGGATAAGCTGGCACCGCCGGTGCGCTTCGACCATCCGCCGCGCATCCTGCTGCTGTACGGCTCCCTGCGCGAGCGCTCGTTCAGCCGCTTTCTCACCGAAGAAGCGGCGCGTATCCTGGCCCACATGGGCGCCGAAGTGCGCATTTTCGATCCGCATGGCCTGCCCGTGACCGACAGCGAAGCGGCCACGCACCCCAAGGTGGCCGAATTGCGCGCGTTGTCGCTCTGGTCGGAAGGGCAGGTATGGTGCAGCCCGGAGCGGCATGGTGCCATCACGTCCGTGATGAAGAACCAGATCGACTGGATTCCGCTCGAAGTCGGCGCCACCCGGCCGACCCAGGGACGCACGCTGGCGGTGATGCAGGTATCGGGCGGCTCGCAGTCGTTCAATACCGTCAACACCCTGCGCCTGCTCGGACGCTGGATGCGCATGGTGACGATTCCGAACCAGTCGTCGGTGCCGAAGGCGTACGAGCAGTTCGACGAGGCCGGGCGCATGAAGCCGTCGCCGTATTACGACCGCGTGGTCGACGTGATGGAAGAGCTGTTCAAGTTCACGCTGCTGGTGCGCGAGCGCAGCGATTATCTGGTCGACCGCTACAGCGAGCGGCGCGACGCCGCCCAGCGCCAGGCCTAGAGCCGGCGCGCCACCTGGTCAGAAATATGGCCAGAACGTCAGCGCGCCGATCAGCACCGCGCCGACGGCGGCGATCAGCACGCCGCCGGCCGCGATGTCCTTGGCATGCTTGACGGCGATCGCGTAGCCCGGCGAGACAACATCGCAGACGTATTCGACCGCCGTGTTGATGGTCTCGGCCACCCACACCGCGACCATCGCCACCACCAGCCAGCGCCAGTCGGCCGCGCTGACCTTGAAATAGAACGCCATTCCAGCCACGATCATGGTCGCGATCAGGTGCAGCCAGGCGTTGTGCTGGGTTTTGAGCATGAAGACGATGCCCGCGATGGCGTAGCCGAAGCTCTTGGAGCGCGCCGCCAGCGAAAAGGGCTCCGGCGTGCCGACGTTTTTGGTCTCGTTCATGGTTGGTCCGTAGGTTTGATCAAGCGCCAGTCCTGGGCCTGGCCCGGCCGCCGCGCCGCCAGTGTCAGCCACGACTTTAATCCGATTACGCCGCCGATGACAGCGGCAATGAGCACGCAGCACGCCATTATCCGCCTCCCTGGGGCTGCACGTGCAGGCTTGTGCGCCCATTGAGCGCCAAATCGAAGCGCGCCTGACCGGTGGCGTTGGCCGTGATGGGGATGCCATTGGCAAGATAATGTGCGTTCGCCTGCAGGCCACGCAAGCCGATGGCGTGGACGCCGTCGGCGTAGAGCACCGCGCGCAGGGCGTTGTGGTCGGCGTGGGCGCTGGCGACCAGGATGGCGGGGTAGGCCAGGCTGTCCAGCTGCGGTCCCGTTACCGGTTTCGGGGCGACGATCACATCGCGAAAGCCGTCGCGCGCGCCGGCACGGGCCATCAGTTCCACGCCATGGGCCCATACCGACGCCTTGCGGCGGTGGATCACGCCATCCTTGAACACACTTGGGCATTCTTTTTCCAGCGCGTCCAGGCAAGCGCTGTAGACGGCGCTGTCGCCCAGTTCCGCGGCCGCCAGGGCGGTGGCACAGTAGGCGCTGGCGCGCGAGAAGCCGTAGTTGCCGGTATCGATAGGCCAGAAGGCGCGGCGGCGCAATGCGCCACTGCGGTCGAACAGCTGTCGGCGCAGCAGCAGCCACTGGCGGCGCGCCAGGTCGGGCGCAATTACGTTGAGGAAGAAGCACGGCATCGCCAGCGGCATCACGCCGCCGATGGCCGGCAGGGCCAGGCCGGTGCGGGCCGATTTGCAGGGGACGTAGCGTCCGAAGCCGTCGAGGAACTCGGCTTCCAGGTGATGGCGGAAGTCCTGCGCGCGGGCGGCCCAGCGCTGCTCTTGATGCTGGGCGTCGAACGCCATGATGGCGCTCGCGCCGATGGTATTGCAGAGCGGGTAGACCCAATTCGGTTCGCACGCGATCAGATAGTAGGGCGAGGTGCTGTACTCGTGCTCAAGGCGCCCCACCAGCGAGGCGGCATCATGCGCGTAGCGTTTGCCCGACGGGTGGGTGAGTGTAAAACGGCCGGTTTCTGAAAAGTCGCGGCGTCCCGTGCTGGCACCGAACAGCGCCATTTGCAACGCCACGAAGCCGGTGTACATGATGTTTTCGCGCGCCACCGGGTCGGGATCGGCTCGCAGGTTGCCCCACAGGTTTTCCAGCTTCCAGTACGACCAGACCTGGTGCTGCGCCTGTTTGTCGAGCAGCGCGATCTGGGCGTCGTGCATGTAGCCGCGAAAGGCCGGCGTGAAACGCGCCTGGGTCAGCGCCACGCCGTACGCCAGGAAGTTCAGCTGATAGCGGGTGGCGGCGGTTTGAAACTGGTCGATTTTTTCGAAGCCGTTGAACTGGTCGAGCGCTTGCAGGGCGCGATCGAGCGCGAAGCGCAGGCGCTGGAGGTGTTCGAGCGACATTTCGGCTGCGCGAGCGGGGGCGATGCCGGCGTCGAAGATCAGGCCGAGGCGGCCGGTCTGGCTGGCCAGATAAGCATTGTCGAGCCGCCTTTGCCGGCGCCCCAGCGCGAACCAGGCGGCCATGGCGACCGCCGTGGCACTCATCGCCAGCGCCAGACCGGCAAAGACCATGCCGACGGTGGATTCGCGCAGCGCGCCATGGCGCATGGTGGCCGCGCCGATGGCCAGTCCCAGCCAGACCAGGGGAGGCGCAAGGATATTGCCCGTGCCGAACCAGATCATCAGCGAAAACCCAAAAGCGGCCACACCGGCGAGAGCGGCGAGCAGGTGGCCGATGCCATTCTGTGTGCAGATGTCGGCGTGGGCCAGGAAGCCGCCCCCGGGCACGATCAATCCCATGCCGAAGATGCGCAGGTTCTCCTGGTGCGACAGGAACAGGAAAGCCGATCCGGCGCCGAACAACGCCAGGTACAGAACGCACAGACGAATGATTCTTGCCTGCGTGACGGGGCCGAACAGGCGTTCATACGGCGGCAGGAGGGTAATGTCAGTGTGGTGAAAACGCATTCCTGCAGACCGGTCGGATAAAGTGGTCATTTTACTTGAAATGCTGCGTGGAAATATCGCATTGGCAGTGCATTCAGCGTGGATCAATTCCATGGAGCTATTAGCGTGCGTCTATGCTTATGTGTGCATCAGGAAATAAAATGTATTTACTACGGTTATTTTAATTTACAATAGGCAATTAGTGCGATGGTGGTGTTCGGACGACAAGCCAACTGTTGCATTGTTCAGATTGCCCTCCGGAGTGCGCAATGAATTTTCAAGAAGGCCCTCTCGCAGGGGGGCTGGAGACATTTTTCCTGACGCCGTCGATCACGTTGCGCTCGGGCGTGCCGGCCAGTTTGCCCACGTCGCAATATTGGCGTGAACGGCTCAAGCTGCATGCGCGGGCGCTATTCCACCGCCGTGTTACCGGGCAATGGCTGCGCGTACTGAACGCGCATCCGGTGTTTTGCGACCTGGTCCGCGATTCCCCCAAGCTGCTGTACAAGATTTATCGCCCCTACATGAGCAATGTGCTGTGCGCGGAAGCGCGTCTGCGCGTGCTGGCGATTCATTACGGCTTCGTATTCAGCCGCGGGCTGGGGCCGATGATCGTCGCCGCCGCGCGCGCCGGCGTGCCGCTCGGATCGGTTGAGGGGAAAACCGGCACCGTGTACGAGCTGCAGTTGCGCGCCGTGTCCACCATGGAACGCGAAGGCGAGCTGGTGCTGCAATTGTGCGAAAGTGGAACGCCGGTGTTCTCGCTGGCGTTCACGTTTGCGGAGGAGGCTGGGGCGGCGATTGTGTGTATCGGCTGCATTCAGGGGCCCAAGGGTGGCGATGGGCTTGAATCGATCCGCACAGCAACGCGCGAGTTGCACGGCGTGCGGCCCAAGCATTTACTGGTGACCCTGGTGCGGCAGCTCGGGTATGCCTTCGGTTGCGGCCGCGTGCGGCTGGTCGGGAATGCGAACCGCGTGGTGCACGGCGCGATTCGTCGCGGCAAGGTGTTGGCCGACTACGACCAGATGTGGAATGAGCTGGGCGCCGAACGTCGTGCCGATGGCGATTATGGGCTTGCGTGCGAGCCGGTGCAGGAACCCGATATGGAGCAGATCCAGTCGAAAAAGCGTTCGGAAGCGCGCAGGCGGCATGCCGTGGTGGTTGAGTTGGCCGATGCGCTGGTAGCCAGCCTCGTTTTTACCGGCCGCGCATGACATGGATCGCACGGGGGGCAGACCTCAATTGAGCAACATTTCTTAATTGAGGTCTGACCCCGGTTGTGGAGGCGCTCAAGGGCGCGCCGGGGCCGCCGGGCAGCCCGCCCAGCTGGTCCCCTTGGGGATATGTTCTCCCTTCATGACCAGGGTCAAGGGACCCAGGCGGGCGTTGTCGCCGACCTTGGCGCTGTAGAGCACGGCACTGCGGGGTCCCATCGTCACTTTGCTGCCGATCTCCACATGGTCGATCTTCATCACCCGGTCTTCATACCGGTGCGTCTGTGGGCAGGCGAAGGCGTTGAGCTCGCTGTAATCGCCAATCGACACGCAGTCGAACTCGGTAATATCGGTCGTCGGCCCGCCAGCGGCAAGCGGCATGAGGTCGAGCACGACGGTGTAGCCGACCGCGATCACCAAGGCATGCGGCGCGACAATGCGGAAAGTTTCCACCAGCGTGCGTCCGATGCGCCACAGCGCGGACGGCCGGTCGGTCAGCCATTCCGGGTAGCCGCCACCTTTTCGCGCGCCGGCAGGTGGATCGGCGGCGAGCCGAGCCAGGTGTCGCCGCTTTCCATGCGCTCGTTCTTCGGGGCATGGGTGTGCACGCCGACCAGTACCCGTTCCGGCAGGATCGTTCCATCGGGAATATAGCTGCCATTGCCGACGAAGCTCCGGTGCGACACGATTGCCGCACAGCTCTTGGCTAAGGGAAGCTTAGGTATGTGTTTATGAGGTGTTCGTCAAGGCGGTAACGCCATCCCGATCAGGACGTCGGCCATGGGGCCGTGCGCGCCGGGCCGGAGGCGACTGCGTTGCAAGCGCGCCTGAGCGCAGTCGCCAGGTTCAGCAACAGCCAGCCGGCCGACAGGCACATCGCCGCGGCCGCCGGCCGCGCCAGCAGCGCCGGCCACCAGCAGGCCGTCACCAGCAAGGCCAGGGCCGCCGCGTGCAGCCAGAACTGGCGCTGCGCGTCCTGGTCGGGGATTAGCGTTTTGATCGCCGGCACGCGCTGACCGTCGGCGGCGCGCTCCTGCAAGTCGCGCCAGAGCAGGAATGGCACGATCTTGTACAGCATGCCGTTGATGGTCGAGTAGAGGAAGCCGGCCAGCATCAGGACGCCCATCGCCATGGTGCGGCCATCGCCGGCGACCTGCGCCGCTGCCGCCCACAGTGCCGCGCAGGCCAGCATGCTGGCCATTGCGAGGCGCCAGAACAGGGTCATGGCGTCGGCCTGCGGCCGTTTGCGGCGCGCCAGCAGGCGCAGCGTGGCCAGCGCGAACAGCGCGTAGGCGGTCAGCAGCAGCGCGCTGGCAAGGGTGTCGATCCAGGCCAGGCGCGCGCGCAGCGCCGCGGCGCTCACGGTCCACACGACCAGCAGCAGAAAAATCGTCACACCCAGCACCTGCGGCAGCGGCTTGTCGTACAGGGGCGTCACCTGGAACATGGGCACGACCTGGAACGACACGCCAACGAGCAGCAATCCCGCCCAGCCGAACACGCCCCACAGCGCGTGCACGTCGGTGGCCAGCATCAGCGGCAGCAGCGCGGCCGATGCCGGCCAGGCAAAGGCGCCCGCCAGCAGCGCGCCGAGGCACACGGTGACAAGCAGACTGCCGAGGGCCAGCCTGACCGTGGCCGTCATCGGCAGGGCGCCGGGCGGCGGCATCTGCCACAAGGCCACCGTGAGTGCGCCGATCAGCCACGTAAAGCCGGGCAGCAGCAGGAGCAGCGCCAGTTGGAACAGCCATGGGCGGGTGAACAGGAAAGCGCCCGCCAACGCCGCCGTGCCACCTGCGAGCAGCGCGTGCACGCCGGGACCGAGGATGCGCGCACGCGGCAGCGTGACGCCGGCCACCACGGGCAGGATCTGGATCAGCGCGCCGGCCATGGCCATGCCCAGCGTACCAAGCGTCAGCAGGTGGGTCAGCGCCAGGGTGGAGGGCGACCAGCGCGAGGCCAGCGCCGGGGCGCCTTGCCACAGCAGCAGCGCGCCGGCCAGCAGCGCGAAGACCGGCGTGGCGAGGAAGTAGCGCAGCACCGCGCCGAGCGGCGGCGACTGTTCGAGCGAGATGGTGCGCTGCATGCGTCAGGCGTCCGGCGCGCGGCGCCAGATCCGCACTTCATATTGATAGTCGGGCAAGACGGTGGTGCTGTGGCCATAGCCGTTGTGCGCGAGGATGCGGTACAGCGGGCGAGGTTCGCGTTCGATCAGCATGCACAGGTGGTCGCTGGCCGGCAGCGTCTCGAGCGCGTCGAGCACGCGCTCGAGCGGCTCGGGTGGCTCCAGGCCGCGCACGTCGATGTGGTGGATGTGGGGCGTGCCGGCGTTCATGCGGCGCTGGCCATGTCGTCCATCGCACCGAAGGCCTGCATGGCCGCCACCAGCTTGTGGCAGCTTGGCGCCAGTACGCGTTCGATCATCGGATAGAGCACGCCTTCTTCCTTTTCGCTGTGCTGGTACAGCACAATGCCCAGGGTGTCGGCATGATCGAGGAAGGCTTCGGTGTCGCGCCCGCGCAGCGCATTGGACAGGCGCTGCACCACGCCGCGGATGCGCAGATGCTCGCTGCGCATCGATGCGGTGGGCGCGCTGGCCGCGCCAATGGCGTTCTCGAAAGCGGGGAACACGATCCGTTCCTCCATCAGCAAATGGCGTTCGAGCGCGTGGCAGAACGTGGCGAAGGCGTGTCCCGCCTCGCGCCACGAGCCCTTGCGCACGGCGTGGCGCGCGCTTGCGAACAGCGCATCGCAACGAACATGGTCGGCTTCGAGATAGCTGCCGATAGTCTCCATCGTGTTCTCCTGCTGTTTGTCCATGGGGTCATTGTCGCCGCTTCGCATGCCGAAAATCCTTGATGCAGGTCAAAGATTTCCGGCATGCCGTCGGGCTACAGTGCAGGCCCCACCTTACGACGAATGAACATGATGTCAAATACTTCCGACGGCGCCACGCCGTTTGAACTGGTGTGCCCGGCCGGCAGCCTGCCGGCACTCAAGGCGGCCGTGGACAACGGCGCCGACTGCGTCTACCTCGGCTTTCGCGACGCGACCAATGCGCGCAACTTCGCCGGCCTGAACTTCGACGAGGCCGCGATCGAACAGGGCATCGCCTACAGCCACGCGCGCGGCTGCAAGGTACTGCTGGCGCTGAACACCTATCCGCAACCGGCCGCCGGCGCGCTGTGGCGGCGCGCCATCGACCGCGCCGCCGGCGCCGGCATCGACGCCGTGATCCTGGCCGATCCGGGACTGATGCGCTACGCCGCCGAGCGCTATCCGGCGCTGCGGCTGCACCTGTCGGTGCAGGGTTCGGCCACCAACTACGAGGCCATCAACTTTTTCCACCGCCATTTCGGCATCGCGCGCGCGGTGCTGCCGCGAGTGCTGTCGGTGGCGCAGGTGGAGCAGGTGGTGCGCAACACGCCGGTCGAGATTGAGGTGTTCGGCTTCGGCAGCCTGTGCGTGATGGTCGAGGGGCGCTGCGCGCTCTCGTCGTACGCCACGGGCGAGTCGCCCAACACGCACGGCGTGTGTTCGCCGGCCAAGGCGGTGCGCTGGCAGCAGACGCCGGCCGGGCTGGAGTCGCGTCTCAACGGCGTGCTGATCGACCGCTACGCCGACGCCGAGCAGGCCAATTATCCGACTCTCTGCAAGGGCCGTTTCGACGTCGCCGGCGAACAGTTTTACGCCATCGAGGAACCGGCCAGCCTCAATACCCTGGAGCTGCTGCCGCAGCTCATTGAACTGGGCGTGAGCGCGATCAAGATCGAAGGGCGCCAGCGCAGTCCCGCGTACGTGGCGCAGGTAACGCGCGTATGGCGCGAGGCAATCGACCAGTACCGCGCCAGTCCGAAGCGCTTTTCGGCCAAGCAGGCCTGGATGGCCGATCTGAACAAGGTGGCAGAGGGGCAGCAGCATACGCTGGGCGCCTACCACCGCTCATGGAAGTAAGGGAGGCACTATGATGAAACTGGCCCTCGGTCCGGTGTTGTACTACTGGCCGCGCGATACGATGATGGCGTTCTACGAATCGGTGGCGGCAAGCGCGGTCGATATTGTCTACCTGGGCGAAACGGTTTGCTCGCGGCGCCACGAGCTGCGCCTGCCCGACTGGCTGTCGCTTGCCGCCATGCTGGCCGACGCCGGCAAGGAGGTGGTGCTGTCGACCCAGGCGCTGCTCGAATCGGGCAGCGACCTGACCAACCTGCGCAAGCTGACATCGAACGGCCGCTTCGCGGTCGAAGCGAACGACATCGGCGCCGTGCACTGCCTCGATGGCGCGTTGCCGTTTGTGGCCGGGCCGCACCTGAACCTGTACAACGAAGACAGCGTGGCCCTGATGGCGCAGCTGGGCGCGCGGCGCTGGGTCATGCCGCTCGAAATGGGCCGCGCTGCGCTGGCGACGATGCTGCAAAGCCGCCCGGCGGGACTGGAAACCGAGGTGTTCGCCTACGGGCGCATGCCGCTGGCGTTTTCCGCGCGCTGCTTCACGGCGCGCCACCGCAACCTGGGCAAGGATGACTGCCAGTTCAGCTGCATGGCGCATCCGGACGGCCTGGAGCTGCGCACGCGCGACGCCGACACCTTCCTGATCCTGAACGGCACCCAGATCCAGTCGCACCTGGTGTACAACCTGCTCGGCGAAATGCCCGACATGGAAGCGATGGGCGCGGACGTGATGCGCATCAGTCCCCAGGCGCAGCATACCGAAGCCATCGTCGGCTTGTTCGACCGGGCGCGCCTGGGCCAGATCGGCGGCGCGCAGGCGCAGGCCGGCCTGGCGCCGCTGATGCCGGCGGCGCCCTGCGACGGTTACTGGCATGGCAAGCCGGGCATGGCGTTCGACAGGCGGGAGGCGGCATGAAAGCGCCCGTCTATCCGATCCTGCCGAAGCCGCTGGCCCGGGCGCTTGGCCACCTGCCGCGTTTTCCCGGCTCGCTGTTGTTCGCCGCCGGCTTGAGCCGCGTGCTCGGGCCGCAACTGCCGGGCGACGTGCGCGCCGCACTGGAAGGGCGCTCGATCAGCATCGGCGTCACCGACGCCGGGGTGCGCTTCGATGTGAGCTGGCGCGGATCGCGCTTTGTCGCCCTGTCGGGGGCCGGCAAGGCCGACCTGTCGATCGGCGCCAGCGCGCGCGACTTTTTGCTGCTGGCGCAGCGGCGCGAAGATCCGGACACCCTGTTTTTTTCGCGTCGCCTGACCATGGAAGGCGATACCGAACTGGGGCTGCTGGTAAAGAACACGATCGACGCGATCGACGTGGCGCTGTTCGACCCGGAGCGCCTGCTGCCGGCGCGCTGGCGCTGGGCTGCCTCCAACTGAAGGAGAGTGATGATGGATGCGGACAGGGCGGCGCTGCCGCTGGTGTATTCATGTTCGGGTTGTTCGAGCGCGGCGCAGATGGCCAACCATCTGGCGCTGGCGCTCGACCGCAGCGGCGCGGCCGAAATGTCGTGCATCGCCGGCGTGGGCGGGGGCGTTGCGCCGCTGGTCAAGCTGGCCCGTTCCGGCCGCCCGGTACTGGCCATCGACGGCTGTCCGCTGGCCTGCGCGCGCCAGTGCCTGGCGCAGCAAGGCGTGGTGCCGGACTAGCATGTGATGCTCAATGAACTTGGGGTGCGCAAGCGGATGCATGCCGATTTCGACCGCGAGCACGCCGCGGAGTTGACGGCGCAGCTGCGCAGCGATGTCGGGCAATTGAGAAAAGAGCGCGTCGTTTCGGCCAGTTGCAGCCATGGCGTGGAAACGACGGCGCAGAAATAGGCCGGAATAGGCCAGACTAGGCAGGCCGCAGCACGAAGCTCTCGAAGCGCGCCGCGATGCGCGCCAGTGCCGCTTCGCCCATCACTACGCCGGCGGTCGCATTCAGGCCCGCATCGGCGCAGCCTTGCGCCCGGAAGGTCTGGATAGCGTAATTGCGCACGCCAGCATCGGCCAGCGTGCCCGCCAGGCCTTCCACCTCGGCCTCCGACAGCAGGGCCGGATGCAGCGTGGTCCGGCATTCGTGCGGCACGCCGCTGTCGACGATCATCTCCAGGCAGGCGCGGGCCGGCTCGCCGCTGCCGAAGACGCCCGTCACGCGCTGGTAGGCGTCGAACGGCGCCTTGATATCGAACCCCACCCAGTCCACCAGCGGCAACACCGCCTTCAACTGGCGCGGGTAGATGCACGCCGTGTGCAGGCCGACCGCAAGCCCCAACTCGCGCACGGCCGCCATGGCGTCCGGCAGGGCCGGATCCATGGTCGGCTCGCCGCCGCTGAACACCACGCCGTCGAGCAAACCGGCACGGCGCACCAGCAGCGCCATGACCGAGGCCCACGTCAGCGGCCCGTGCTGGCGCAGCTGCAGATGCGGATTGTGGCAGTAGCCGCAGCGCCACGGGCATCCCTGGATGAACACCGCGGCCGCCAGCTTGCCGGGAAAGTCGGTCGCGGTGAAGGCGGTGATGCCGCCCACCCGCAGCTCGCCGGCACCCATGCTAGCCGCGCGCCGCAACGGCGCGCTCGGTAAACCAGGTACGCTCGTGGAACTCGCCCTTCTTGCCGGTATTGAAGGACGACACAGGGCGGTGATAACCCATCACGCGGGTCCAGACTTCGCAGGGCTGGCGCTCGGCGTCGCTCAGGGTGATGGTTTGGGGAACGAAGAAAACGGCTTGGCTCAGGTCTGACATGGACTACTCCTTGGGTGGTTACGCAACTTCGCGTTGCTTGCGCGCGATCAGATCGAGATCGCATTTGGGACAAAACGGATGGCTGCCTCCGAGGTAGCCGTGTTTGGGGCAGATTGAAAACGTGGGCGTGACGGTGATGTACGGCAGGCCGAAGCGGCTTAGCGCGCGCCGCACCAGCTGGCGGCAGGCGTCGGCCGTGGACAGCGGCTCGCTCATGTACAGATGCAGCACGGTGCCGCCCGTGTATTTGCGCTGCAGCGGATCCTGGCGTTCCAGCGCCTCGAACGGGTCGTCCGTAAAGCCGACCGGCAGTTGCGAGGAGTTGGTGTAGTAGGGCATGGCATCGGTGCCGGCCTGCAGGATGTCCGGATGGCGCTTGCGGTCTTCGCGCGCGAAACGGTAGGTGGTGCCTTCGGCGGGCGTCGCTTCCAGGTTGTACATATGGCCGGTCTGGTCCTGGAATTCCAGCATGCGCGCGCGCACATGGTCCAGCAGGCGCAAGGCGAACGCATGGCCCCATTCGCTGGCGATATCCTGCTCGCCCCACGTGAAATTGCGGATCATTTCATTCACCCCGTTCACGCCCAGGGTCGAGAAATGGTTGCGCAAGGTGCCCAGGTAGCGCTTCGTGTAGGGGAACAGGCCATTGTCCATATGCCGCTCAATCACCTTGCGCTTGATTTCCAGGCTGTCGCGGCCAAGGTCGAGCAGGCGGTCGAGCGCCTCGAACAGGCCATCCTCGTCGTCGGCATGCAGGTAGCCGAGGCGGGCGCAGTTGATGGTCACCACGCCGAGCGAACCGGTTTGCTCGGCCGATCCGAACAGGCCGTTGCCGCGCTTGAGCAGTTCGCGCAGGTCGAGCTGCAGGCGGCAGCACATCGAGCGGATCATGTTCGGTTTCAGTTCCGAATTGAGGAAGTTCTGGAAGTAGGGCAGGCCGTAGCGCGCCGTCATTTCGAACAGCAGCTCGGCGTTCGGGCTGTGCCACGCGAAGTCCTCGGTGATGTTGTAGGTCGGGATCGGGAAGGTGAACACGCGGCCCTTGGCGTCGCCGGTCATCATGATCTCGATGTAGGCGCGGTTGATCATGTCCATTTCCACTTGCAGATCGCCGTAGGTGAACGGCATTTCGACGCCGGCGATGAACGGCACCTGCTCGCGCAGGTCTTCCGGACACACCCAGTCGAACGTGAGGTTGGTGAACGGCGTCTGCGTACCCCAGCGTGAGGGCACGTTCAGGTTGTAGATCAGCTCCTGGATGTACTGCTTGACGCTCTCGTAACTCAGGGCGTCGGCGCGCACGTAGGGCGCCATATAGGTATCGAAGGAACTGAAGGCCTGGGCCCCGGCCCACTCGTTTTGCAGGGTGCCGAGGAAGTTGACGATCTGGCCGATGGCGCTCGACATGTGCTTGGGCGGTGACGATTCGATCTTGCCCGGCACGCCGTTCAAGCCTTCGTTCAGGAGCGTGCGCAGCGACCAGCCGGCGCAGTAGCCGGCCAGCATGTCGAGGTCGTGGATGTGCAGGTCGGCGTTGCGGTGGGCCGCGCCGACGGCGGGTGGATAGACGTGATCGAGCCAGTAGTTGGCGATCACCTTGCCGGAGACGTTGAGAATCAGCCCGCCCAGCGAGTAGCCCTGGTTGGCATTGGCGTTGACGCGCCAGTCGCGCTGCTCCAGGTACTCGTTCATCGACGCCTCGACGTCGATCAGGCTTTTACGGTCGCGCCGCAGGCTGTGGTGCTGCTCGCGATAGACGACATAGGCGCGCAGGGTCGCGCGGTGGCCGGCCTCGAACAGGGCTGCCTCCACGGCATCCTGCACCTGCTCGACGCCGGGGGTATCGGTGCACAGTGCGGACAGCGTGGGCAGGACCGCGTTCCATGTCAGCAGATGGGCAGTGCCAGCATCGAATTCGCCGCTGGCCAGCGCGGCGCGCTGCATGGCCGATTCGATACGGGTGGCGTCGAACGGTTTGACGGCGCCGTCTCGCTTGCGGATTTGGGTAGGGAAGTGTAGCGGTGGGATGGTCATTTGCTCTCCGTGAAACACAATATGTGGTGCATGCAGAGAGGTTATTGACTATATCTAGTGGGGTCAACGGCGTTTTGAAGCGATCGTAAAATCCTTGATACAGGTTGGTTTTTGCCCTCTGGAGTGCCTGTTCAGGGGCGTCAACGCAGGCGGCGTTGTGATTCCCAATATTAATTCGGGAAATGTTATTCTCCCTACTTTTCACGGCGAGTCTTGATATGAAAAGGTGCTCATGCGACCCTCACGCGTGCTGATGTTCAATCGAAGTGCCTTTTTCACGGGCCATGGCGGCTACTTGCTTCTGATGCCGGTTGTATCCCTATTCTTGTCCGGGTGTGCTTCTTCCACGCGGACTGATTTGGCGCCAGCGAATGTGCGCGACACATTGAAAGTTCTTGCGGAAAGGCACCATGTTTGCGCTGTGGCGGTTGCCGTCATCAAGAACCGGCAGCTTGATTCATTCGATTCGGCGACGGGTTGCATGCCAGCCTCCACGCTGAATGCAGACAGCGTTTTTCAAGCGGCATCCCTGAGTAAACCGGTCTTTGCGTATGCTGTGCTGAAGTTGGTGGAACAAGGAAAATTGGCGCTTGACGTGCCGGTCGTGAAGTATCTGCCGCAAGGCTATCGGCACCCATTCGATCCGTCGAAAGCGGAGCCTTCCGCTCTGGTGACCGACCCGCGACTTCAGGCAATTACCGTCCGGATGGTGTTGAACCACACTTCAGGATTGCCAAATTGGGCCTCCGGACCACTGAATGTCGACTCGACTCCCGGGACAAAATGGAATTATTCGGGGGAAGGCTACGTGCTGCTGCAGCGGGCCGTGGAGGCGGTCACCAATCAGCCACTGGATCAATTCATGACCTCGCAGGTCTTCAAGCCGCTGGACATGAATGACAGCGACTACGTATGGAACGAACGAATCGCGAAAAATCTTCTGCCCGGGACGAAAGCGAATGGAACCCCCAGGGCGACGATGGATTTGAAGAACCCGAACGCCGCTTTTTCCCTTCACACCAGCGCGGCGGATTATGGGAAATTTCTCGTCAAGGTGCTTAACGATGACGATGTGATGAAACAGATAACCGCATCACCCGTCACGGTCGACCCAAGCCTGGGTCTCAGCTGGGGCTTAAGCTGGGGAATTGAGCATGGTCCCGATGACGCTTATATTTGGCAGTGGGGTAACAATACGGGCTACCGCGCATTCGCCATTGCCTCCGTTCGAACGGGAGACGGCTTTGTCATGCTGACCAACAGTGAAAATGGATTGGAACTGGCGCAACCGCTGACTCAAAAAATCCTGCCGGGCGAACACAAGCTCTTTCAATCTTCCATACTGGGTGTCGATGTGATCAATTTTTTCTGCAATACATTGCGTGTGTGCCTTTAACTGATATCTGTCGTATGAGTAGCCCCCCTATTAAGCGCCAGGCTGATCTGCGCAACGAAGGCCGGATCGGGAAGTGGGCTCAGTTGGGTGCTGCTGGCCAGCAGTTTGCCACCGGCGTCGAGCAGGCACACGCGCGTGGTGTGGTTGATTTCGCCGTTGGTGACGGCGCGATACTTGATCTGCAAGGCGCCCGCCATGGCCCGTGTATGCGTTTCATTGGCGGCCACCGCCAGGCGGAAGATGGCGGGATCGAGCTTGTGCAAGCGTGCCAGCTGGGCCAGGGAGTCGGGCCTGTCGTACAGCGGGTCGAGGCTGACCATCAGCACCGCCAGGCGCCCGGGCGCGGGCTTGACCTGGTCGACTGTGCGGCGCAGGTTTTCGATGATGATCGGGCAAGCCGCATTGCAGTCGCCGTAAAACATCGTTACCAGCAGGGGACGGCCGGCCAGCGCGCGCCAGTCGAACTGGCGGCCCTGGCTATCCTTGAGCGGCACCGACAGGCGGTAGAGCGATTCGGCGGGAAGCGGGTTGGCATGCGCCAGTGGCACCGCGATCATGCTGGCGGCGAGCGCGCTTGTGCGCAGCAGGAGGCGGCGCAGGGGGTTAAAGGTAGTCATGGCGATAGTCCCGGTGTAGGTGTGTGGCCGGCGTCGCCACGCGCGCAGCGAAAGCCCAGATAGCCGCCATCCTGCGCGCCGTCCATCGCGGCCAGAAGGGCCATGCGCATCAGCACAGCGTAGTTGCGGCGGTCGCCGAGCGACAGCGCCGCGCCGCCGCAGTAGTCGAGCACCTTGCGCGGGTCCTGGCTGCGGCTGTCGGCGCTGACGAACAGCGCGCTGTAATCCTCGACCCATTCCCACACCAGTCCATGCATGTCGTACAGGCCGTAATAGTTTGGCGCGTTGGCGCGCACACGGGCCGGCGGCGTGCTGGCCGGATGGGCGTACCAGTTGAGGATTTGCTCCAGCCATTGCGGGTCGTCGCGCGCGTCGGCACGGGTGGCGTCGGCCGCGGCGGCGTATTCCCATTCGTACCAGTGCGGCAAACGCGCTCCCTCGCTGGCGCAAAAGGCGTTTGCCGCGTGCCAGCTGACGTTGGTCACCGGCGCATCCGGCGCCAGTGTGCCGTGATCGGCGGCGCCGCGCCACGCCGCCAGATAGGTGGGCGCGGCCAGCACGGCCGCTGCCTGGCCGCGCTGCCATTGCGGATGTGCGAGGACGAACGCGCGGAACTCGGCGTTGGTGACCGCCGTGGCGCGCATCGAAAACGGCGCGACAACGGCCGGCGCTTCCTTGCCGTCGGCGGGCATCACCGAACGCAGCTCGCCGCCGGGCAGCGCCACGTAGTCGCCGGCGCCGGCCGCCCCGCACAGCAGCGACGCCCAGGCGAAGGTGGTCAGGTGGTGTTTCATGGCGCGCTCAATTGGCCTTGACCTGACGCATCTGCTTGACCTGGGCCGGCGTGATGACGGTTTTCCCGGCATTCAGGTCGGTGCTCACGTAGTTGATGACGGCGGCGACATCCTCGTCATTGAGGTCCTGCGGTGGCATGACCGAGTTGTAATGCTCGCCGTTGACGACCATTTCGCCGCTGCGGCCATGCAGCACGATATGGGCCATCTCGTAGGGACGCTGCTGGAAAAAGTCGGAATTGGCGAGCGGCGGGAACACGCCGGGAACGCCTTTGCCGTCGGGCAGGTGGCACGAGGCGCAGGTGCTGTCGTAGACGGCCTTGCCGCGCAGGCGTTGCGCATCGGTGGCGGCGGGTAGCGCAGCCCTGGCGACGACAGGCGGCGCTTTGGTTCCGGGCAAAGCGGTCTTGATGCCCTTGCCATAGATTTCAGGGCGTTCCGGGCCGCTCACCGCCATCAGGCCCACCGCGCCCTTGTTGAAGGCGCGCGTGAGCGAGTGGTCGACCAGGGTCAGGTTGCCCGGCACGCGCGGCACGAATTCGACGATGGTCGATCCGCCGGCCGGCACGAGGGTGGTCTGGACGTTTTCCTGGAAGCGCGTGCCGCCTTCGGTATAGACCTTGTCGAAAATGGCGCCGATCACGTGGAAGCTCGAGACGGTGTTCGGCCCGCCCACGCCGAAGAACATGCGCACCTTGTCGCCGGCGGCGGCGGTCAGCGTGCCTTTGCCGGTGAGGGCGCCATCGGCGCCGTTGAACAGTACATACGTCGGCCGCTCGTCGATCGCCTTTTGCATGTCGAAGCCCTGCAGGCCGGGCGCGCGATATGCGCCGGTGGTGTAGAAGTCACCCTGCATCACGTAGTATTCCTTGTCGACCCTGGACATGCCTTCCTTGGGTTCAACCAGGATCATGCCGTACATGCCGTTTGCGACGTGCATGCCGACAGGGGCGGTGGCGCAGTGGTAGACGTACAGGCCGGGAGCCAGCGCCTTGAAGGTGAAGCTGGCCTGGTTGCCCGGTGCGATCAGGGTTTGTCCGGCGCCGCCACCGGGACCGGTCACCGCATGCAGGTCGATATTGTGGGGCAGCTTGTTACCGGCCAGGTTTTGCAGGTTCAGTTCGACCGTGTCGCCTTCGCGCACGCGGATCATCTTGCCCGGCACGGTGCCGCCGAAGGTCCAGAAGGTGTAGCGCGTGCCCGGCGCGATTTCGCGCTCGATTTCCTCGACCGTCAGGTTGACCACCACGCGCGCCGGTGTCTTGCGCGTGATCTGCGGCGGCAGCGCCGGCGGAGCCACCAGTTCCTGGACGACGACCGGCAGCGCCGGCTGCGCGGCATTGGCGGAGGCGGAGCACAGGACGATGAAGGCGGAAGCGGTGGCAAGGCAGGTGCCGGCGAGGCGGAGAGGAAGCGAACGCATGATGTGACCTTTTCTTTTTCTGTTGGACGTCGCGGAAGCGGTCGTCAACAGAATGCTAAGGTTTGCGTTCTGTAAATTCCTTGATGTGCATTACATTTCGGGGCAATTGGCGGCTGGTGTCAGCCGACGATCAAGACCCGGCGCGTCAGCGCGACCGCGACGATGTAGGTGACGGTGAGCAGGGCCGCACCGAAAGCGATGGCGCGTACCTGTTTCGGGCGGCCGGGCTTGAGCGCGACCGCACCGAGCACGATGTAGAGTACCAGCGCCACCACCTTGGCGCCGAGCCAGGGCTGGACGAACGGGTACTGGCCGCTCCACACCACCATGGTCAGTGCGCTGGCCAGCAGCACCGTGTCGACCACGTGTGGCGCTACCTTCACCCAGCGCTGCGCCAGCTGCGGCGCGTCGTTCAGCATCCAGACGCCGCGCAGCAAGAACAGGCCGATGCTGAGCGCGGCGCAGCTCATATGCAGGTGTTTGACGGCGAGGTACTCCATGCGTGGTCCTTTCTGTTCAGGCGATCCCGAAGTCGATGATGATTTCGCCCGGCGCGCGCGCCACGTAGGCGATGGTCACGCGCGATCCGAAATGGGCCTCGATCTGCGCCAGCAGCGGCAGCGGATCGTGGTCGTTATAAAAGCGCATGGTCTCTCCCGGCTCCAGCGCGGCCAGCGCACCGAAAAGGGCGGCGTGGCGAAAGCGCTTGGCGACGCCGCGCGCGTCGAACGGGTAGAGTCCAATCGAGGCGGTCGATGAAACAGCGTGTGTCATGTTGATACTCCTTGTGTAGTGTAAACGATACAGCCCCCGGCAGGAAGTCCCTGCCGGGGGAAAATACGTCAACGCGTGGTCGGTGCTACCGAGCCGACGACGTAATTGCTGCCGCGTGCCCCGGTGGCGAGCTTGAAGGCGAACAGCGCCAGGAACGCGCAGCCGACCGAGAACACCACGTCACCCGGCACGCGCAGCCACACCAGCGTTTCCATCAGCTGCGAGTGGACCACCTCGGGCGAGCGCGCATACCAGGTGCCCTGCGTGACGCTGGCCCAGGCCTGGTAGATCCCGGCCGGCACCAGCGAAATAAACACCATCATCGCCAGGCCGATGTTCAGGCACCAGAACATCGGTGCGAGCAGTTTGTCGGACCAGGCGGCGCGCTCGGTCAGGCCGCGCAGGCAGAACAGCATCAGGCCGATGCCGAGCATGCCGTAGACACCGAACAGCGCTGCGTGGCCGTGGGCCGCCGTCATGTTCATACCCTGCATGTAGTACAGCGCGATCGGGGTGTTGATGGCGAAACCGAGCAGCCCGGCGCCCACCACGTTCCAGAAACCGACCGAGATGAAGCACAGGATCGGCCATTTGTAGGCCTGCACCCATGGGGCCGCCTTGGAGCGCTTGTAGTTGCGCCATGCTTCGACGCCGATCATCGCCAGCGGCACGACTTCAAGCGCCGAGAACATGGCGCCGATGGCGATGACGAAAGTCGGCGTGCCGGTGAAGTACAGGTGGTGCAGGGTGCCCAGGATGCCGCCGAACAGGAACACGATGGTCTCCAGGATGATGGCGCTGTTGGCGGTGCTTGCGGCGATCAGGCCAAGGCGCGTGAACAGCAGTGCGATGACGGCGGTGGCGAACACCTCGAAGAAGCCTTCGACCCACAGGTGCACCAGCCACCAGCGCCAGTATTCGACCATGGCGTAGTGGGTGCGCGGACCCCAGGTCAGCGAAGTGGCGTAAAAGCCGCCGATGCACAGGGCGGCCAGGAACACCATGGCGATCAGGCCGCGGCTTTCGGATGGCTTGCGCAGGGCCGGCAGCAGGCCACGTCCGAGCAGCAGGACCCAGAACAGCAGGCCGACGAACAGCAGGATCTGCCACACGCGTCCCATGCTGGTAAATTCCAGGCCCTGGTTGCCGACCCAGAAACTGAAGCCGTTACCCAGGTGCTGCAGTGTGCCCAGCCAGCCGGAGATGGTGGAGCCGGCCACGATGAACAGCAGCGCGTAGAACAGCACGTTGACGCCGAGCGCCTGGTATTTCGGTTCGTGTCCCGAGATCGCGGGGGCGATATACAGGCCGGTGGCCAGCCAGGCGGTGGCGATCCACAGCACGGCGAACTGGGTGTGGATGGTGCGGCTGACGACGAACGGCAGGATCTGGCCGAGCGGGAAGCCGAAGAAGCTCTGGCCTTCGACCGCGTAGTGGGCGGTGATGATGCCCATGCCGACCTGCGTCAGGATCAGCGCGATGACGACGTAGAAGTACTTGCGGGTGGCGCGCATCGATGCCGTCGGCTTCATGTCGAACAGCGGGTCGGCCTTGGGCGGCACGGGGTCGTCGCCTTCGCCGGCGCGGCCGTGATAGAAGATCATGGCGGCGATGGCGGCGATCATCAGGATCACGCTGGCGATCGACCAGATACCGGCGCCTGCGGTGGGGCCGTTGCCGACCAGCGGTTCGTGCGGCCAGTTGCTGGTGTAGCTGATTGCCGTTTCGCCGGGACGGTCGGTGGCGGCCGACCAGGAAGACCAGAAGATGAAGGCGGGCAGGGCGCGCAGGTCTTGCGCAGTGGACAGGCTGCCGGCGCTCATGGCGTACTGCTCGCGCAGGGCGTCGAGTTTGGGGTCGGCGCCGAACAGGGCGCTGTAATGGGCCGCCACTTCACGCACGGCTTGCGCGCGTTCCGGCGAGAGCAGGATGATGCCGGTGCGCGCGTCCCAGGTATTGGCGCGCATCTCGCGCTTGAGGCGCTCGCCCAGGGCAGCCTGCTGTTCGAAGTCCAGCCGGGCGAAGGGTTTGCCGAACTGTTTGGTGGCGTAGATCTCGCGCAGGGCCAGCGCTTCGCGATGCAGCCAGTCGGCCGACCAGTCGGGCGCCAGATAGCTGCCGTGACCCCAGACGGAGCCGAGTTGCTGGCCGCCGGCCGAGAGCCAGGCTTGCTGGCCGCGCTGGACTTCGCCTTCGGAAAACAATACTTCCCCCTGGCGGCTGGTGACTTGCTGTGGAATCGGGGGAGCGCTCAGGTAGATTTCGGTCCCGACCCAGCCGAGGACGGCGAAGGACAGGACGCAGATGACCGCGAGCCAGGTCCATAGTTTGCGTGAGGCGTGCATGGCGTGGTTTCCTTATTATTAGAACGGCGCGGTACAGTCCGCCCCGTTAAAGAAGGATTCTAGATACATCTATTTAAACAAGCAAGTTAAATACTTCTTTACGTCTTCACGATGCCATCCGGATCAATAGATGTATACTGGATGCCTCATTTAACCTGTCATCCAACCATTCCGACGCCGATGCGACTGACCGCCTATACCGATTACACCCTGCGCACCCTGATCTACCTGGGCATGCACCGCGATCGCCTGGCGACCATCCAGGACATCGCCGACGTGCACGCGATCTCGAAGAACCATCTGATGAAGGTGGTGTACCAGCTTGGCTTGTCGGGCATGGTGGAGACGGTACGGGGCCGCAACGGCGGGCTGCGCCTCAAGCTCGAGCCCGAACAGATCAATATCGGCGCAGTGGTGCGCCACAGCGAAACCGATTTTTACATGGCCGAGTGCTTCGATCCGGCGAGTAACGCCTGCACGCTGGCGCCGGCGTGCGCGCTCAAGGGCGTGCTCGGGGCGGCGACGGCGGCGTATTTGCGGGTGCTCGATGCGGTGACGCTGGCGGACCTGATTGCGCACAGCGCGGCCCCTGGCGGACGCGCGGACAAGGCCATCATCGTCTGGAAGTAGGGCGCTACGCGTTGCTAAGCCTGCGCGGTGTACACCATCGCAAAACCGCCGCCCGGCGTGCGGAAGTTGGTGGTCTGACCCTGGTACACGCGCGCGGCCGTCCATTGCACCTTGGCGTCGTAGGTGTAGCTGCGGATGTCGAACTTGAGCTGATCCGGCGCCTCGGCGCTGCCGCCGGTGCGCGCCGGCGGCGCCATGATCGCCTGCGCCACGTAGTCGCCATCGAGGATGTCCTGCCAGGCGCGCTTGGTGAGCTTGTCGCCGCGGTAGGCCGCACGGCCGCCGTAGCCGGCCACCGGCTTGAAGAACCACTCGCGCCGCGTGCGCCACAGGCGCTCGGCCTGGTCTGCCCGCACCAGCTCCGTATGCGGAATCCCGCGCAGAAGGATGGCGCGCGTTTCATCGGCCACGCCCAGCGCCGCCAGTTGCGCATCGTCGGTCAGCAGCGCCAGATTGCGTTTGTCGGCGTACAGCGCGTGCGCGCGCGGATGCGGCGTGAGCACCACCGCGCATGCCAGGTAGGCGTCGCGCAGTGCCGCGTGACCGGGCGCGTCGAGCATGAAATCGGTCAGGCGGTTGTACACCAGATCGACAATCAGGTCGCCGCGCCACAGGCTGCCGGCTTCCCAGCGCAGCATCGACGGGTCGACGATCAGCGCTTCGATGTCGTGGCGCGCAAACAGCTGGCGAAACATCAGGAATTCCGGATACAGGTACTGGTTTTCGGGGTCGTCGTCGACGATCACGATGGTGCGCAGCGGCGTAGTGCGCCCGCCCAGGCGCCACTCGGCGCGGAACATGTCGACGATGGCCTCTTCCAGCGCCAGCGCGCGCGCGGCACCGTTGCCGGCCTCGCCGATCGCGCTGCACCCGTGGCCGGCCCGCGCCAACGCCGCATTGAGCAGGGCGCCGCCAGCATTGGTGTTGATTTCAATGAGGCCGATGGCGTCTTCGCCCACGTGAAAATCGTAGCCGTAAAAGACGCCGCGCGCGCCCGGATCGTGGCGCGCGATGGCCGGTGCGTCGGCCAGTACCGCGGCCTGCCAGGCCGGCAGCGCGATCACTTCTTCGATCGCGCCGATCAGCTGCGCCATGCGCGCCGACTGCTCAGGCGACACGAACACCGGGAGCGCTGCGAACAGATGCGGACAGCGTTCGCTGATCAATGCAAGCACTTCCGGCCCGGCGCTATCGTTTTGCAGCGCGTCGGCCAGTGCCGCGGCGGAAGGGCCGGCGCAAAAGCAGCTGGCATTGAGCTGGGCGGCATCCTGCGTGGCGCAGCCGGGTTCGCAGCTGGAATCGGGTGTTGCAATGTCTTGCATGGACGGCCTCACATAGTCTTGGTCTGTCCTTATACCTCAAAATCCGCAAACGCATCATTGATTCATATCAATACAGCTTTCCTGACGTGTGCTGACTAGTTCTTTTGGGCTAGAAGACTAGCCAGATTGCCGCGGAAAACTCGCCCTCAGGCTAATAGTCGTGCCTTACGGCAGCACGTAAGCTTCCTGTATCAGGTCATCGGTCCGGGAGAAGAACGTGTCTAGCAAGAATCAACAACAAATAGCGGTGCTGGCCAGCAGTACTTTCGCCTTCACCATCTGCTTCGCGATCTGGATGATGTTCGCGGTACTCGGCATTCCCATCAAGGCCCAGCTGGGCCTGAACGAGACCGAATTCGGCCTGCTGGCGGCAACGCCGGTGCTGAGCGGCTCGCTGGTGCGCGTGCCGCTCGGCATCTGGACCGACCGCTACGGCGGGCGCATCGTGTTTTTCATCCTCATGCTGGTTACCGCGCTGCCGATCTGGCTGATCTCGCACGCCACCGCTTACTGGCACTTCCTGGTGCTGGGCCTGTTCGTCGGCCTGGCCGGAGGCTCGTTCTCTGTCGGCACGCCGTATGTGGCGCGCTGGTTCGGCAAGGAACGGCGCGGGCTGGCGATGGGCATCTTCGGCGCGGGCAACTCCGGCTCGGCGCTGACCAAGTTCGTCGCTCCCGCCATCATCGCCGCCTTCGGCTGGCAGATGCTGCCCAAGGTGTACGCGGTGGCGATGCTGCTGACCGCCGCCGTGTTCTGGCTCGGCACCTACAGCGACCCCGCCCACAAGATGCCGGCCGGCGTGTCGTTCAGGGAGCAGATGAAGGTGCTCAAGGACCCGCGCGTGTGGCGCTATTGCCAGTACTACTCGGTCGTGTTCGGCGGCTATGTGGGCCTGGCCTTGTGGATGACCAAGTATTACGTCACGGAATACGGTTTCGACATGGGCCTGGCCGCGCTGCTGGCGGCCTGCTTCTCGCTGCCCGGCGGCGTGCTGCGCGCGCTCGGTGGCTGGATTTCGGACAAGTACGGCGCCTACAAGGTCACTTGGTGGGTCATGTGGGTGTGCTGGGTCTGCTTCTTCCTGCTGTCTTACCCGCAGACCAACATGATCATCAAGACCGTGACCGGCAGCACCACGCTGCAGATCGGCCTCACGCCGGTGATGTTTACGGTGCTGCTGTTCGTGGTCGGGGTAGCCATGGCGGTCGGCAAGGCGTCGGTGTTCAAGTTCATCGGCGACGACTTCAGCGACAACATCGGCGCCGTCTCGGGCGTGGTCGGGCTGGCCGGGGGCCTGGGCGGCTTCGTGCTGCCGATCCTGTTCGGCGCCCTGGTCGACCTGACCGGCGTGCGCTCGTCCGCTTTCATGCTGCTCTACGGCACGGTGTGCGTGTCTTTGGTGTGGATGCATTTCAGCTTCAAAGACAGTGCGCGGCCCGCCGCGCCGGCCCGGCTGGCTGTCGTCGCCTAATTTAAAGGAGAAATCAAATGAGTAAATATGTCATTGCCACCTGGGAGCCCGAAGTGCCGGCCTTCTGGCAAAAGAGCGGCAAGGCGACCGCCAACCGCAATCTGTGGATTTCGATTCCGGCGCTGCTGTTCGCCTTCGCCGTCTGGATGGTGTGGAGCGTGGTCGTGGTCAACCTGCCCAATATCGGCTTCAAGTACAGCACCAACCAGCTGTTCTGGCTGACTGCGCTGCCGGGCTTGTCCGGCGCGACCTTGCGCATCTTCTATTCGTTCATGGTGCCGATTTTCGGCGGGCGCAAGTGGACCACCGTCTCCACCGCCTCGCTGCTCATTCCCGCCATCGGCATCGGCTTTGCGGTGCAAGACGTCAACACCAGCTACCCGATCATGCTGATCCTGGCCCTGCTGTGCGGCTTTGGCGGCGGCAATTTTGCTTCGTCGATGGCGAATATCAGCTTTTTCTATCCCAAGGCGCAGAAAGGCTACGCACTCGGCATGAATGCCGGCCTGGGCAACCTGGGCGTGTCGGCCGTGCAATTCGTGGTGCCGCTGGTAATCACTGCCGGCGTGTTCGGCGCATTGGGCGGCGAATCCCAGCTGTGGGTCAAGGGCGGCGCATCGAAGGCCATGTGGCTGCAGAACGCCGGCTTCATCTGGGTACCGTTCATTGCGCTCACCGCGCTCGCGTCGTGGTTCGGCATGAACGACCTGGCCTCGGCCAAGGCCTCGTTTTCGGAGCAGGCCATCATTTTCAAGCGCAAGCATAACTGGCTGATGTGCTGGCTGTACACCGGCTCCTTCGGTTCCTTCATCGGGTATTCGGCCGGCTTTCCGCTGCTGATCAAGACCCAGTTCCCGGATGTCAATCCGCTCGATTACGCCTTCCTCGGGCCGCTGGTCGGGGCGCTGGCGCGGGTGGCGGGCGGCATCGTGGCCGACAAGCTGGGCGGCGCGCGCGTGACCTTGTGGACCTTTGTGCTGATGATCGGGGCCGTGATCGGCGTGATCCAGTTCTTGCCGCATGGCGGCGCGGCGGGCAACTTCATGGGCTTTTTCTGGATGTTCATGCTGCTGTTCGCCGGCACCGGCGTGGGCAATGCCTCGACTTTCCGCATGATCCCGGTGATTTTTCTCACCGAACGCCAGCGCGCAGCCGAAGGCAAGGGCCACGCCGCCAAGGAGCAGGCAATTCTCGACGCCAATAAAGAAGGCGCGGCGGTGCTCGGTTTCACCTCGGCGGTGGCGGCTTACGGCGCGTTCTTCATTCCCAAGTGCTACGGCACCTCGATCGCCCTGACCGGCGGTCCGGATGCGGCACTGTGGGGCTTCGTCGGCTTTTACGTCTCGTGCATCGCGGTCACGTGGTGGTACTACGCGCGGCGCCGTGCGGACATGCCGTGCTGATAGCCGGAGCGGTCATGGAAAAGACCCGATTCTCGCCCCAGACCTTCCTGGCGCGCGTGCCGCTGTTCGATGCGATGTCGCCTAGCGAGCTCGACGCCATCGCGGCCGGCACCAGCGAGCGCCATGTGGCGCGCGGCGACATCATCTTCCAGCGCGGCGATACCTGCCGCGGCTTTCACCTGGTCATTTTCGGCCAGGTCAAGCTCGCCGCCGGGGTGGCCAACGGCGCGGAAAAGATCATCGAGCTGATCGGCCCGGGGCACAGCTTCGGCGAAGCGCTGATGTTCATGGAAAAGCCCTACATCGTCTCGGCCACGGCGCTGGCCGATTCGCTGCTGCTGCACGTGACCAAGGAAGCGGTGTTCGACGGCATCGCGCACGACCCCGGCTTTGCCCGCAAGATGCTCGCTGGCCTGAGCCGGCGCATGCACGGGCTGATCTGCGACCTGGAATCGGTTGCCTTGCAGTCGGGCACGCAGCGTGTGATCGGTTACCTGCTGCAGGACGAGGCGACCGGGCAGGGTGCGCAGGTGACCCTGCCGGTCAGCAAGGCAGTGGTGGCGTCGCGCCTGAACCTGACGCCCGAACATTTCTCGCGCATTCTGGGCGATCTGACCATGCATGGATTGATCGGCGTGCAGGGCAGGAATGTGACGATCATGAATATCGACGGCTTGCGCGAGCACGCCGGCTGAACGGAGCACGACATGCAAGACATCGAGAAGTTCGTACGCGGTTTCAGCCGCTTCCAGCAGCAGTATTTCAGCGAGGATCATGGCGTCTACGACACCTTGCGCGGCGGACAGCGTCCCAGCACCTTGCTGATCGGCTGCTGCGATTCGCGGGTCGATCCGATGCTGCTGACCGGCAGCGGTCCGGGCGATATGTTCGTGGTGCGCAATATCGCCAATCTGGTGCCGCCCTGCACGCCGGACGCACCGCCAGGCGTCAGTTCGGCGATCGAGTTCGCCATCTGCAACCTGGAAGTGGCGCGCGTGATCGTGCTCGGGCATGCGCGCTGCGGCGGCATTCGCGCCTTGCTCGCGCCGCAGCCGCTGGAACCGGAGCAGCGCGAAACCGGATTCGTCGAGCGCTGGATGCGTATCGCCGAACCGGTGCGGGTGCGCGTCATGCGCGAGCTGGCGCACAAGAGTTCGGAACAGCGGCACAAGGCGTGCGAACAGGCCAGCATCCTGCAGTCGCTCGACAATCTGCTGACCTACCCGTGGGTCAAGCGCAGGGTGGAGGAGGGCAAGCTGGTGCTGCATGGCTGGTATTTCGATATCGACAGCGGTGCGCTGATGGGCTATTCGGCGCGCCGGCAGCAGTTTTTGCCGATGGTGTGCCCGATCGATGCGGTCAAAGGGCGGGTGCTGCCGGCCGGAACAGCGTGATGGGGTGCCGTTCAAATACGGTGGAGGTAAAAGGCTTGCATGGAAAATTTCCACGTGGCACACTTTATGATTGCCAATTTTCGAATCTGCCCCCCATGATGAACAAACGATTGCGCGCCGCGCGGGCAGTTGCGGCGATTTTTCTATCCACTGCGGCGCTGGCGTCGGGCGCGGCGACCACGCCGACCGCCGGCCAGTTCCTTCAGATCTTGCAGAAACAGGTAGCCAGCGATGAAAAGGATCAGTTTGCGGTCACAGGCTTAAGCACCGATGAGCAAGGACGACAGTTTGCCGCGGCGATTCTGACCAGGCTCGGCGAGCAGAAAGCTTATCGGGATGCGTTGCAGGAATGGCTCATCGCCAATGCGGCGACCACGCAGGAAGAACTGGTGAGCAACTGGTGGCGACACTACCAGAAAATCAGGCTGGCTTCATTTGAATTTTTGGACGACCGGGATGTTTCCATTCTGTTTCGCTTGCCGGGCACGCAGGCGCTGTATGGGAGTCCCCGCGAGGGCTGCCAGACGCGTAGCGCGGACGACAGTTCAGCGCTGGTGCAGCGTACCCGTCATTCATTGATCGATGAACACAAAGATCGGCTTGCGGGCGTGATCGCGGCGGCGTATGTGCGGGAACTGGCGCGTATTCAAAACCCAAGGCCGGGCGACCGGCCTGTGGGGGAGGTGCAGACAATGCGTGTCATGGCAGCGTTTAAAAAACTCGGAAAGTCGCTACCGGCTGCTGATGCGGCAATTCTTGATAACGAATATTCCTACGGCAAACGCGCTCCTGGCACACCGCAGGAGCAGTGCGACCGCGACTGGCTGACCACCCATGCCATCCTCGACGCAACCGTCAGCGATGCCAGTTTGTTCAGGAAAAGTGTGACGCATGCGCAATACTCGACCGCATTTGACAGGCTGGCACCTGCGCGCGCGCCGCTGCGGGCCAGGCCGGGTTTTACCCCGGGCAAGGCCTTCGTCTCTCTTCCCGAATTACTGGAGCGGCGTGGTGTGACGGGCGCGGTCAGCGTGAAAGTCAGCGTGGACGAGGCTGGCAACGTTTCTGGCGTGGTTGCGGCCTGGAACAGTCTGATCCCGACACATGTTACCAGTGCGAACGGGGAAACCTTCGCATCGTTGGATTTGCTTCTGCCGGTATTCGACAAATATTATCGAGACGGGAAGTTTACGCCCCATCTGGTCAATGGCAATCCGGCGCCATTTTCGTTTTCGCAAGAGGTTGATTGGAAATAGTTATCCGCTTGATTGATTTCCCCGGCGCCTGATGTATCGGTAACCAGTCATACCGCTGATGGTCACGGGTGGGCGCTGGCCTGCGGTTAATGTGGCGCAAACGCCGGCATTGGACTCCACAGAATAATGGATGAGGGTGGTTGGCGGTATTCCCGCTGTTTCCAGAGGGCTTGCATCCGATCACTCCCCATATGCATGAAGCTTTTCCTAAAGAAAGCACATGCTAATCGCCATCTATTCTGAGGAGAATATTATGTGGATCGGTTCGATCGGGCTGGTTGCGGCAACCAAAAATGTTCCTAACGCCGAAACCGATAACCTCGTGCAGGCTAGCATTATAAGAAATGGAACGGAAATCCGCGTGCTCAACCTGGATTATGCGGAGGTGGATGACCACGAACGTGGCGACAGCCGCGGCTACACCTACAGCGGGCCGACCAAACTGCCCCGCCGTAACGACCTGACGCCGGTACTACCAGCCGGCATAGGAACGATTCCGATGCCCTATCCGGGCTACGGGCTCGAGTTTTCACACGGCTTGAGCGGGCACCTGCAGATTAAACTGCGGGTTAACGGCGACGACATGTGGATCAAGGATAACATCGACCTGTATGTCAAATTCATCCGCCTGCGCGCCATCGATTTCGGTACCCTGGCCTGGTTGGAAGATACTCACTGGACTTATATTGCCAGCTGGACCCAGGACGTCGCCTTATCCAACGATGACGACGAAGGCGTTCCCACCTGGACGCTCAATTTAGGCTAAAGCCACTGTCTGGCTCATGTCAGGTCAACGGAATTGCAATTATCTCGTATGGCTGGGATCTTTATTGTCCCAGCCAAATTCAATTCAATTTACCGGAAATTCATCACGCCATCTGATACCGCTGGTTTTCCGCAAAATACATCGAGTTGCCAATGTCGTGGATCGAGGCGCCAGGCGATGCCACGCGGGAGCTGCTCGCGCTGTCGACCCTGGATTCACCTTCGCCGTTTGATCATTCAACTTTTTACCAATCCTGCCGTTAATCATTAACGAGCACGGCACACTGCCGTCTTTTGCCTATGAAGATCTAACGTTACGGCGTGCAACGCGCCAAGAAGGAGAGGTCATGAGCATTACCATTTCGAATACAACCCCCTCAAACGGCGCCACGCCGATCGCGCCGCGAGAAGCGGGGCGCCGGCCGAACGAGGGCCTTCAGGCTGACGGCAGCGTCAAGACCGACAAGGTGACCCTGAGCGGACCGGCCGAAGCGCCGCTGACCTATGGCGTGCCGCGTGCGGCCGCGGCGGCGGTCGATACGCTGCCCGACCTCGACGCCCTGCTGGCCGAGTCGGACCGCCAGGCGCAGGAAGTCATCAACCTGATCCTGCCCGCGATCGAACAGCAGGGGCTGAACCTGTCCAAAGTGGTCAGCGGCGAGCAAAAGCTCGATGCCGATCCGGCAGCCATCGAAGCGGCCAAGGCGGCCACGGCCGACGACGGCGAGTTTGGCGTTGCCCAGGTGTCCGAGCGTATCCTCAATATGGCCAAGGGAGCGATCGGCGACGACCCATCCAGGCTGGCCGCGATCCGGGCTGCCGTGCAGCAGGGCTTTGACGAAGCCGCCGAGGCCCTCGGCGGAACGCTGCCCGAACTCAGCCAGAAAACCCGTGACGCCATCATGGCCACCTTCGACCGCTGGGAGAAGGATGGCATGTCACCGGCTGAGCCCATCAAGGCGGCCAATGATGATTCCGGCACCGCCTGAGTGCACGGTACGGTGAGCGGGCCGGGCCGGCTGACACCGGCTTCGGGCATCATTTTGCTCACTTCTAATTTTCTCTTGCCGTCTGCCAGCGTATTCAAGACAATGCGAGGCTTATTCGACGAGAGAAAACTGTACCGATGTCCTTTTCGCCCGCAGGCACGCCCCCATGACGCGGCGCCAACCAACGTACGAGGAAAGGCTGGCTGGCGGCATCGTCGGCCTGCTGGTCGGCGATGCGCTGGGTGTTCCCTACGAGTTTCACAAGGCAGCGGATATTCCACCCGCCGCCCTGATCGATTTCACACCCCCGCCGCAGTTCCCGCGCTCGCACCAGGCAGTGGCCCCAGGAACGTGGTCCGATGATGGCGCCCACGCATTGTGCCTGCTGGCGTCGCTGCTCGAGCGTGGCAGCCTCGCCCTCCATGACTTCGGCGCCCGGCTGCTCGCATGGTACGACGAGGGCTATATGGCGGTCGATGGCGTGGTGTTCGATGTCGGCGTGAGCACCGGAACCGCCATTCGCGCACTGCGGTCCGGCACGCCTGCGGCGCAGGCGGGCCCATGCGACCAGTACGACAACGGCAACGGATCGCTGATGCGCGCCTTGCCGCTGGCGCTGTGGCATCGCGGGTCGGACGCCAGCCTGGTGCGCGACGCCCACCAGCAATCCCTTCCCACCCATGGCCACATGCGCTCCCAAGTGTGCTGCGCGCTGTACTGCCTGTGGGCGCGGCGCGAGCTGTCGGGATCGGGCGATGCCTGGGGTGATGCGGTGGCGGCGCTGCGCGCCATCTACGCGTCGATGCCTGAAGCGCTGGAAGAACTGGAATGGGCAGTGCGCCCCGACGATCCACCGGGCGGCAGCGGTTCCGGCTACGTCGTCGATTCCCTGCGCTCGGCGCGGCTGGTGCAGGCTGCAGGCACCTACGAAGAGGTAGTGCGCGCGGCGGTCAGCCTGGGCAACGACACCGATACGACCGCCTGCATCGCCGGCGGCATTGCGGGCGTGCGCGTCGGCATACACGGCATTCCCTGCCGCTGGCGGGAACAGCTCAGGGGAAGTAACTTGTACGGGCCGCTGGTCGATGCGCTTCTGGCCTGGTGCACACATCCGGCTGCGACCATGGGGCAGCCCCTCCCGTGATGTTGCTGACCGTTTACCTGATTTGGGCGATCATCTCGCACGCGCCGGTCCTGGTCACTGCCTGGGTTGCGCGATCCCTCGGGATTGTGGTGGGGGCGCTGACGCTCGGGGCTGGCCCCGTGCTGCTGAAGCGCAAAAACGTGACTCTGCGCCTGATTCCGATCAACTCGTCGGTGCGGTTCAAGACATCTCAATTCATGCCGCTGCTCACCACGCACGAAAAAGAGGGCGCGCTCGAGGTCCAGCCAGTGTGGGCGCAGTTGCTGGTGACGGCCTGCATTCCTGCCTGTTTGCTTGCCATCGCTTGCGTGCTGCTCGGTGTCGACGCTCCGCGCTATTTTGCGAGCAGTTTTTCACAGATACTGACCGGCGCGCTCAGCCCCTTGACCCGTGCCCAGGCGTACCTGGCTGCCTATCACGCCGCGCTGGCGCAGCAGTCGTTCGGTTTCGTGCTGGGCCTGACGGCGGCGAAGATGGCTGCTTTCAACCTGCTTCCCCTGGGTAGTTTATGCGGCATACAGCTTATCGTCACAGTCGTAGAGGCTTTTTACGCGCGTGCCCCGATGTTTCCGCGTACGCAGCACTTTTTGACTTGGATCACCTTGCTGATCATGGCCTCATGGGCAGTCGCGGGTTTTGTCTATGTGATGTCACCGCCTTGAGTTCTCCGCGCGTAGAACAAAAAGGTGAGCAATCGCTGCAACATGCTTTCGCTAAAGTTGCATTAATGCATACAGTGTTGTCTTTCATCGCCAGCCATCCCTGCCATGCCCGACATCCATACCGAAGACCAGAATATCGCCACGCTCGTCCATACTGACGAGTATGGAAAGCACTACAATCAGATCGCCAGCATCCGGACCCACCAAATTGTTGTGGTGAAACGTAAAGTCCTTTCCCTGAATGGGTATGAACTGGTTCGCATTCACCTCGGACCGACTGCCGCGATGACGTACAAGGTCAAGTGGGCCCTGGTTCCCATGCTGTTCGGCGCCGCGCTTGTGGCCGGCATTATCGCCCTGTTCGTGTTTGGTTCGGTCGAGGCCGGCACTCGCATCCCGGTCGGCGCGTTGGCGTTCGGATTGATCTTTGGCGGCGTGCTGATGAGCGGACCGAAACGCCATCTGATCACCGTCACCACGGGTGGACGCACCTACAGGTGGAAGTCGAAGGGCGGGGATTTCAAGTACAAGATCGCCAGCACCCAGCGCGCGATCGCTTTTATAAGCGCACGCAATGAAACAGCCGCCGCACCCTTAAAGTGACCCGGAACGGGCAGACGCAAACCCCGCTGGCTGGTCGCTCTAGTCGGCGCCGATCAGCACCGGTGAAGGTTTCTTCCGGGCCGCAGGGGGGCCGTTCTTCCTGGCAGCAGGGGCTCGCGTAGCTGCATGGCGTTGCGTTCCCAGCTCATCAACCTTGAAGATCTTGACCGTCTCGACCAGATTGCCGGCTTGTTCCTCCAGCGATTCGGCAGCGGCGGCGGCTTGTTCGACCAGCGAGGAATTGCTTTGCACAACGGCGTCCATCTGGACGATGGCCTGGTTGACCTGCTCGATGCCCGATGACTGTTCCTGGCTGGCCGTCGCGATCTCGCCGACAATCGCGGAAACGCGCTGGATGCTGGCCACCACTTCGTTCATGGTCGTGCCGGCGTGATCGACCAGTTTACTGCCCAGGTCCACCTTGTCGACCGAATCGTTGATCAAGGCCTTGATTTCCTTCGCCGCACCGGCCGAGCGCTGGGCCAGGTTGCGCACTTCCGAGGCCACGACCGCGAAGCCGCGCCCTTGTTCGCCGGCGCGTGCCGCTTCCACAGCCGCGTTGAGCGCAAGAATATTCGTCTGGAAAGCAATGCTGTCGATCACGCTGATGATGTCGACGATCTTGCGTGCCGATTCGTTAATCGAGCCCATTGTATCGACCACTTGCGAGACGACCGTGCCGCCCCTGATCGCCACCTCGGACGCGGACGAGGCGAGCAGGTTCGCCTGACGGGCGTTGTCGGCATTTTGCTTGACGGTACTGGTCAGCTCTTCCATGGAAGAGGCGGTTTCCTCCAGCGAGCTGGCCTGCGATTCGGTGCGCGCGGACAGATCGGCGTTGCCGACCGCAATGTCGTGGGTGGCGGCCGATATTTCGTCGGAACTTTCCCGGATCTTTTGCACCGTCTGCCTCAGGTTAATGCTGATGGTGTTCATGCTTTGCAGCAGCTCACCGACTTCATCGCTGCGGTCTTGCGCGGCCTCGCCATTCAGGTCGCCCGAGGCGATCTTGCTGGCGGTATCGATCGCGTGGGTGAAGCCGAGCTTGATGTGCCGGTAGATCATGAGCACGGTGACCAGCGACAGGCACAAGGACACGCCAAGCACGCCAACGGCCATCCAGAAAGCGGTATCGGCGCGGGCGGCGGCGATCCGCACCTCTTCGCCGGTGCGTTTGTCGAGCATGGCCAGGAATTCATTGACCGGCGCCATGATGGTCGCCTTGTTCTTGTGGTAATTCGCGTCGTGCATGATTTTGCGCGCCATGTCCATGTCGGGTTCGCGTTTCTGCGTGAACTTGCCGGTGCCGTCATCGAACAAGCCTTTGACGGCGTTCATGGCGATCACCTCGGTCTTGACCAAGGCATCCGAGTTGTCCTGGGCCTGCTTGAGCTTGGCGAATTCGGCATCGGTAAATCCCGCCTTGCGCATCAGGTCGGCCAGCGCGATGGCTGGCCCGTCCGGCGTCGGCTTGTCGACACCGGCGGCGACGAAGTCCCAGTAGATGCGTTCATAGTTTTGCGGACGGGCCTTGGCGCCGTTGCGGATCGCGAGAATGTCCATGTACTGGCGTTCGTAGGCAGCATCGCCCGAGACGACGAAGGTGCGCGCGAGGCGGGTCAGGTCGTCGGAACTCTGGCGCAGCTCGTCGGCAAGCAGGAAGGACTGGTAGCGATTTTCGCTGGCGAGCATGGTGTTGCCCTGCTCTGTGGAGACGCGCGAGAAGGCCATCAGGGAGCACACCGACAGCGCCACGTTGACGAGAAAGAACGCGGTAAAAATGACGCGGATCGAATAGTTTTTTAACATGGGAGCTCCCGATGAGTTCAACTTTGTCTGAGAATCCCGACAAGATGTCGCTGCCGTCAGATCGCAAGCGACTGTAGTGATGAATGCAGTCTCGCGAACTCATTGATCCATGTCAACACATTACAAGTTAAATGGGTTTCGGGCGGGTGGACGGTGGAGGGAGCGAAAACGGCTTGCGCTTGCGCGCTTCGCAGTGCCGGAGCCGGGAGAGCCGGCCATTGTTTAATCTCTTGTCATGAGGCGTCAGAACAACGTTTGTCGCTGCTCGCCGGCGCGTGCGCGGGGATGCTGATGGGCGCCGCCGCGGCGGGCTTCGTGGAGACAGCCCGGAACGTCAGGCGTGTCGCCCGGCCGCGCGCGACGGAAAGGTTATCACCCTTCAAACCAGCGGTCCGGATTGACCGCTATGCAAAGACTCGATAACATCCCGTTCTTTGTTGAAACTTTTATAATTCTTCCCGCAGGGATAAGAGGTGATCGCGTCATGACCAATTTGCGTATCGCCGCTGGCGATCCCGCCCCCGACCTCGAACGCGTGCTGAACGCATCGTTTGCCTCATGCCGGCGCCACTACGACAAACGCCTCACGCTGGAACGCGTTCTGGTCCATGTGATCGAGGACGATGGGGCCCGCGCGATCTTGAATGACTGTATGCCGGCGGGGAAGGTGGCCGCCCTGCACGGGAATATGCGCACCGTTGTGGCTGATCAGCTTGCTGCAAGGGCGAACGCCTTGAAATGGCCAAGCGGCGGGCCCAGCGGCTTGCGTGCGCGCCTCGCGCAATACATGACGATCGGGGCAGCGAAGTTGGATAACTTGCTGGAACGAACAATATCACCTGGCGAGCATTTGCAGCACGCGATGTTGGAGGCGACCGTCCGCGCTATCAACATGGCGAGCCCGGTCGACCTCCGCGTCCTGCTATTTGCCATCGTTCGCCATCGCATTGGCCTTGCAGCCAGTGCCCTGGAAGAGCATGGCCTTGATCGCTACCGTCTGGCATGTCGCATCGCGCACGGTGCGGCCACGGAAGACGCGGAGCGGGACCACGCGTTCGCGCCAGGCAGCGATGAAGCGCGGCTGGTGATTTTTAACGATGACTATACGCCGATGCTATTTGTGGTCGAGGTGCTCGAATCGGTCCTGGCCATGCCGCCGGCCCAGGCGCAGGCATGCATGATGCAGATTCATCAGGAGGGCCAGGCGGACTGCGGCGTGTTCCCGCTGGCAATCGCGCGCGCCAAATTGGACGACGTCTTGGCGCTTGCGCGGGACCGGTGCGAACCTTTGCGCGCAGGCCTGGCCAGCGCTTGATGGATCGCCAGCGAGCCCCGGCGCCCCGCATGGGGCCTGGCGCTAGCGCTTGATGCGCACCTGCGGAGCGACCGCGTCGCAATCGCAACGAACCCTATGCCGGCGCAAACTGGCGCAATTCCCCATCGCGCCCAAACGCCAGGAACTGTCCGATCTGTCCGGTGTGAATATACGTCACCATCATATTGAGCGGCGCTTCCGCTTCGGTCGATGCCGGTGGCTTGCCGTTGCGCCCCGACATGGTGGTCACGAAGACGATATCCCACTCCTTGCCGGTGTATGCCGACTCGGTCACCAGATCGGCAAAGCTGCCCAGCTCGTCGAGAGTTTTATCCACGCACATGACCGGGGCCAAGGCCCCGCCGCGCCGCTCGGCGAAACCGGCGCGCTGGTCGGCGCCTGCGTCGTCGGGCAACTCCGCCCGGGCAAAGGCAAACAGCACACGCTGCGGTTGCGGCTGCGCGCGCGCGGCTTGGATCAGGTCGTCATAACTGGTGATGTTCATTGCTGGTTCCTTCAGGTTCATGTTCGGATAGCGCATGTATACCGTATCCATCCGGCACCCTCCATAGCCACAAAGGACTAGGCAGCCTAGTCCTTGTCGCCGCGCCGCACCACCTTCTTGCCAATATGCACCATGACTGCCGCTGCGTAGACTGGGCTCAATCGGGTTGCGCCGTTGTCGAAGGCGCCGCTCTCATTC
Organism: Massilia pseudoviolaceinigra; assembly: GCF_030846505.1. Taxonomy (NCBI): domain Bacteria; kingdom Pseudomonadati; phylum Pseudomonadota; class Betaproteobacteria; order Burkholderiales; family Oxalobacteraceae; genus Massilia; species Massilia pseudoviolaceinigra. The sequence goes on from NZ_JAVCWL010000029.1 coordinate 79,542, forward strand.
AAGCGGAGGCAGCATGAGTCATTTTCTGGATCGTCTGAAGTTCTTCAATCGCCCCAAGGAGACGTTTTCCGACGGCCACGGCGCCGTCGTCCACGAGGACCGTACGTGGGAAAACGCCTATCGCCAGCGCTGGCAGCACGACAAGATCGTGCGCTCGACCCACGGCGTCAATTGCACCGGTTCGTGCAGCTGGAAGGTGTACGTGAAAAATGGCCTGATCACCTGGGAAACCCAGCAGACCGATTACCCGCGCACCCGTCCCGACCTGCCTAACCACGAGCCGCGCGGCTGCCCGCGCGGCGCCAGCTATTCCTGGTATGTGTACTCGGCCCAGCGCGTCAAATATCCGATGGTGCGCGGCCGCCTGATGCAGATGTGGCGCGAAGCTCGCCTGACCATGGATCCGATCGCCGCCTGGGCTTACATCAGCCAGGACCCGGAACGCGCCAAATCGTACAAATCGATCCGCGGCCTGGGCGGTTTCGTGCGCGCCAACTGGGATGATGCCAATGAAATCATCGCCGCCGCCAATGCCTTCACCATCAAGAAATACGGCCCGGACCGGATCGTCGGCTTTTCGCCGATTCCGGCCATGTCGATGGTCAGCTACGCAGCCGGCACGCGCTACCTCTCGCTGATCGGCGGCGTGGCCCTCAGTTTCTACGACTGGTACTGCGACTTGCCGCCAGCGAGCCCGCAAGTGTGGGGCGAACAGACAGACGTGCCGGAATCGGCCGACTGGTACAACTCCACTTTCCTGATGGTGTGGGGCTCGAACGTGCCGATGACGCGCACGCCGGACGCCCACTTCTACACGGAAGTGCGCTACAAAGGCACGAAAACGGTGGCCGTGTCCTCCGATTTCGGCGAAATGGCGAAGTTTGGGGATATCTGGCTCGCGCCGAAGCAGGGCACCGACGCGGCGCTGGCGCTGGCCATGGGCCACGTCGTGCTCAAGGAATTCCACGCCAACGGCGGTTCGGATTACTTCCGTGGCTACGCCAAGCAGTACACCGACTTTCCGATGCTGGTCATGCTCAAGGAAACCAACGGCTCCCTCGTGCCCGATTACTTCCTGCGCGCTTCGCACCTGGCCAACAATCTCGACGAAACCAACAATCCCGACTGGAAAACCCTGGTCATCGATGAAGCGACCGGTGCCATCTGCGCGCCGGCCGGCTCCATCGGTTTCCGCTGGGGCGAGTCGGGCCGCTGGAACCTGGAACAAAAAGAGGGCACCAGCGGCAAGGCCATCGACCCGCTGCTGTCGCTGATTGGCTGCAGCGATGCGGTCGAGGAAGTCGGCTTCGCCTACTTCGGCGGCAAGGATGCGAGCGACATGCTGACGCGACGGGTGCCGGTCAAGAAGCTGGTGCTGGCCGACGGCACGACCGCGCTGGTCACCACCGTATTCGACCTGACCCTGGCCAACTACGGCATCGACCGTGGCCTTGGCGGCGCCAACGTTGCTACCAGTTACGACGACGACATTCCCTACACCCCCGCATGGCAGGTCAAGCACACCGGGGTGAAGGCCGCCGACGTCATCACCGTGGCGCGCCAGTTCGCCGAGAACGCCGACAAGACCCAAGGCAAGAGCATGGTCATCGTCGGTGCCGCGCTGAACCACTGGTACCACATGGACATGACGTACCGCGGCATCATCAATCTGTTGATGATGTGCGGCTGCATCGGCAAGTCGGGCGGCGGCTGGGCTCACTACGTCGGCCAGGAAAAGCTGCGTCCGCAAACCGGCTGGACCCCGCTCGCCTTCGCCCAGGACTGGAACCGTCCGATGCGCCAGATGAACGGTACCTCGTTCTTCTACGCCCACACCAGCCAGTGGCGCCACGAAAAGCTGCACACGAGCGAAATTTCCTCGCCATCGGCCGGGGACGACGTCGCGCCGATGTCGCTGATCGATTACAACGCCAAGGCTGAACGCATGGGCTGGCTGCCATCGGCGCCGCAACTGGAAACCAACCCGCTGGAAGTGACGCGCGCCGCGGCGGCCGCCGGCATGGACCCGGCCGCCTACGCGGTCGAGCAGATCAAGGCCGGCAAGCTCAATTTTTCCTGCGACGACCCGGACAACCCGGCCAACTTCCCGCGCAATATGTTTGTATGGCGCTCGAACATCCTGGGCAGCTCGGGCAAGGGCCACGAGTATTTCCTCAAGTACTTGCTGGGCACCCAGAACGCGCTGATGAGCGATGAAACCCACTGCGTCAAGCCGCGCGACGTGAAGATCCGTCCCGCCGCCGAAGGCAAGCTGGATCTGGTGGTGGTGCTGGACTTCCGCATGTCCACCACCTGCCTGTACGGCGACATCGTGCTCCCGACCGCCACCTGGTATGAAAAGGACGACCTGAACACGTCGGACATGCATCCCTTCATCCATCCGTTGTCGGAAGCCGTGCAACCGCTGTGGCAGTCGAAGTCGGACTGGGAAATCTACAAGGGCATCGCCGAAAAATTTTCGGAAATCGGCGGCGAGTACCTGGGTACCCAGCAAGACCTGGTGCTGACCCCGCTGATGCACGATACCCCGGGCGAACTGGGCCAGCCTTTCGATCCGAAGGATTGGCGCGCCGGCGAGTGCGAGCCGATTCCTGGCAAGACCATGCCCAACCTGACCGTGGTGACGCGCGATTACAAGGAGGTGTTCAAGAAGTTCACCTCGATCGGCCCGCTGCTTGAAAAGCTGGGCAACGGCGGCAAGGGCATCGGCTGGAAGACGGGCCATGAAGTGGACGTGCTGCGCGGTATCAACCGCACGGTAACGGAAGAGGGCGTCTCGCAGGGCCAGCCGCGCCTCGATACGGCGATCGACGCCGCTGAAATGATCCTCTCGCTGGCACCGGAAACGAATGGCCACGTGGCCGTCAAGGCCTGGGCCGCGCTGTCGACCATGACCGGACGCGACCACACGCACCTGGCGCTGCCGCGCGAACACGACACGATTCGCTTTCGCGACGTGCAGGCGCAGCCGCGCAAGATCATCTCGTCGCCGACCTGGTCCGGACTGGAATCGGAAGAGGTGAGCTACACGGCCGGCTACACCAATGTGCACGAGCTCATTCCATGGCGCACCCTGACCGGGCGCCAGCAGTTCTACCAGGATCACCGCTGGATGCGCGATTTTGGCGAGGGGCTGTGCGTGTACAAGCCGGCTATCGACACCAAGACCACGGCGGCGATGCTGGGCGCTTCACCGAACGGCAACAAGGAGATTGCGCTGAACTTCCTGACGCCGCACCAGAAATGGGGCATCCACTCCACGTATTCGGACAACCTGCGCATGCTGACCCTGTCGCGCGGCGGGCCGCACGTGTGGATATCGGAAATCGACGCCAAGGATGCCGGCATCGTCGACAACGACTGGATCGAGGTGTTCAACGTCAACGGCACCTTGACGGCGCGGGCGGTGGTCAGCCAGCGCATCCCGGAAGGCATGACCCTGATGTACCACGCCCAGGAAAAGATCATCAACACGCCGGGCGCGGAATTGTCGGGCAAACGCGGCGGGATTCATAACTCGGTCACGCGCACCGTGACCAAGCCGACCCACATGATCGGCGGCTACGCACAGTTGTCGTGGGGCTTCAACTACTACGGCACGGTCGGCTCGAACCGCGATGAGTTTGTGCTGGTACGCAAGATGAACAAGGTGGAGTGGCTGGAAGGCCCCCTGGTGGAAGAAACGACTGGAGCACACGTATGAAGATCAGAGCCCAAATCGGCATGGTGTTGAACCTGGACAAGTGCATCGGCTGCCACACCTGTTCAGTCACCTGCAAGAACGTCTGGACCAGCCGCGACGGCGTCGAATACGCGTGGTTCAACAACGTCGAAACCAAACCGGGCATCGGTTACCCCAAAGAATGGGAAAACCAGGATAAATGGAATGGCGGCTGGAAACGCAATGCCGCCGGGACGATCGAGCCGCGCCAGGGTGGCCGGCTGAAAATCCTCGCCAATATCTTCGCCAACCCGAACCTGCCGGCCATCGACGAGTATTACGAGCCGTTCACCTACGATTACGAGCGCCTGCAGAACGCGCCGCTGTCGGAAACGCCGCCGACGGCGCGCCCGATCTCGGTGTTGACCGGCAAGAAGATGGACAAGATCGAATGGGGTCCGAACTGGGAAGACGATCTGGGCGGAGAATTCGCCGCCCGCAGCAAGGACAAGCTGTTCGACAACATGCAGAAGGAGATGTACGGCACCTTCGAGAACACCTTCATGATGTACCTGCCGCGCCTGTGCGAACACTGCCTGAACCCGACCTGCGTGGCATCGTGCCCGTCCGGCTCGGTGTACAAGCGCGAGGACGACGGCATCGTGCTGATCGACCAGGATAAATGCCGCGGCTGGCGCATGTGCATTTCCGGCTGCCCGTACAAGAAGATTTACTACAACTGGTCGTCCGGCAAGGCCGAAAAATGCACCTTCTGCTATCCGCGCATCGAAGCGGGCCAGCCGACGGTGTGCTCGGAAACGTGCGTTGGCCGCATCCGCTACCTGGGCGTGCTGCTGTACGACGCCGACAAGATCGAAGCGGCCGCGTCGGTTCCGGACGAGCGCGACCTGTACCAGGCGCAGCTGGGCCTGTTCCTCGATCCGCACGACCCGGCCATCATCGAGGAAGCGCGGCGCCAGGGCATTCCCGATTCGTGGCTGGAGTCGGCCAAGAAGTCGCCCGTCTACAAGATGGCGGTCGACTGGAAGGTCGCCTTCCCGCTGCATCCGGAATACCGGACCTTGCCGATGGTGTGGTACATCCCGCCGCTGTCGCCGATCCAGGCTGCGGCCGAGTCCGGCAAGATGGGCATGAACGGCATTTTGCCGGATACCAACAGCCTGCGCATTCCGGTGCAGTACCTGGCCAACCTCCTGACCGCCGGCGACCAGCCGCCCGTGATCCGCGCGCTCGACCGCATGCTGGCCATGCGTGCCTATATGCGCAGCAAGACGGTCGACAAGGTCGAGAACCTGACAGTGCTGGAGCAGGTCGGATTGAGCAAAGATATGGTCGAGGACATGTACCACATCATGGCGATCGCCAACTACGAAGACCGCTTCGTGATTCCGAGCAGCCACAAGGAAATGGCGGAAGACAGCTTCAACGAAAAAGGCTCGTGCGGCTTCAGCTTCGGCAACGGATGCTCGGACGGCGTGACGGAAACCAGTCTGTTTGGCAAGAAAAAGCAGGGGTCGGCCATCTTCATGGCGATGCCCAAGTCACGCAAGAAGAAAGACGGTCAGGAGGCATGATGAAAACCAATCAACACTACCAGGTGCTCTCCAGCCTGCTGCTGTACCCGGAACCGGAGATGATCGCGGAGTTGCCCGCGCTGGCGAACGCGATGGCCCATTCGCCGGCACTGCACGCGCCGCTGCTGCCGCTGTTCGCTTACCTGAGCGACGGCGCCCTGATCGACCTGCAGCAAAACTATGTGATGACGTTCGACCGCAATCCGTCGCATTCGCTGCATCTGTTCGAGCACATTCACGGCGAGTCGCGCGACCGCGGCCAGGCCATGGTCGACCTGATGGAAGAGTACAAGAAGCACGGCCTGCACATGACGGGCGACGACTTGCCCGATTTCGTGCCGCTGTTCCTCGAATTTCTGTCGCAGCAAACCACGGAGGAGGCGGCCCGCCTGCTGTCGGACGCGGTGCACGTGCTGGCCCATATCGGGCGCAAGCTGGCCGCCAACGGCAGTGCCTACGCCGGCGTATTCGCCGTGCTGGAGCATCTGAGCCCGGTGGCGGCGGAGGAACTGAGCGAGCCGCCGGTGCGCGACATGGACGAGGCGCTGGAAACCTTCGGTCCCGGCATGGACGGGGTCGAACCCTTGCTCAAGCCGACCGGCGCACCCGGCACGCATCCGATCAATTTCTACCCCCGCACGGCGCGCGCCGCTGCCAGCGTGTAAAGGAAGCATCATGGACTACCTGCATCAATTTCTGTTCGGGATTTATCCCTACATCGCGCTGGCGATCTTCCTGCTCGGCAGCCTGATCCGGTTCGACCGCGAGCAGTACACGTGGAAGTCGGAATCGACCCAGGTGCTGCACCAGGGCAGCCTGCGGGCCGGCAGCATCATGTTTCACGTCGGAATCATCGGCCTGTTCTTCGGGCATATGGCCGGGCTGCTCACGCCCGTGTGGGTGTGGGATACGCTGGGCGTGAGCCACGGCCTCAAGCAGCTGGTGGCGATGGTGGCCGGCGGCGTCATGGGGCTGCTGTGCCTGGCCGGCATCGCGCTGCTGCTGGTGCGCCGCTTCAGCAACGAGCGCCTGCGCCATGCGACGACCTTCAAGGACAAGATCGTGCTGCTGTGGATCCTGGCGACCTTGCTGCTGGGGCTGTCGTCGATTTTCGTCTCGGCCGGCCACATGGACGGGCACATGATGGTGTTGCTGATGAACTGGGCGCAGCACATCGTGACCTTGCGCGGCGATGCGGCCGCCTTCATCGTTGACGCGCCGCTGCTGTTCAAGCTGCATCTGTTCATGGGCATGTCGCTGTTCGTCATCTTTCCGTTCACCCGCCTGGTGCACGTGTGGAGCGGATTCGGCGCGTTGACGTATCTTGGCCGCGCTTACCAGCTTGTGCGTAGCCGTTAATCGGGAGAATCATCATGGGTATTTCAGTCAATGGCGTGGATATCGACGACGTCGCGATCGAGCAAGAGTTGCCGCATCATCAGGGGGCGGATAATCCGCTCAAGGAAGCGGTGCATGAACTGGTGCTGAGGACCCTGCTGCTGCAGCAGGCCGATACGCTGGGAATCACCGGGGAAGATGACGATGCCCGCATCGACGCCTTGCTGGCGCTGCAAGTGAAGGTGCCGAAGGCCGATGAGACCGCATGCACGACGTGGTATCGCAACAATGCCCAGCGTTATACCAGCGGCGACATGGTGGAAGCGCGCCATATCCTGTTCCAGGTGACGCCGGGCGCGCCGCTGGAATTGCTGCGCGCCACCGGTGAAGCGGTACTGGAAGAGTTGCAGGCGCATCCGGAGCGCTTCGACGAGCTGGCCGCCGAGTATTCGAACTGCAGTTCCGGCAAGGTAGGCGGCAGCTTGGGGCAATTGTCGCGCGGACAGTGCGTGCCGGAGTTCGAGGAACTGGTATTCCGCCTGCGCGAAGGCGAGCTGGCCGGGCGTTTGCTGGCAACGCGCTTCGGCTTGCATATCGTGCAGGCCTTGCGCCGGGTGGAAGGACGGCTGTTGCCGTTCGATGCGGTGAAAAGCGAGATCGCGGCCTATCTCGACCGCCAGTCGAGCCAGCGCGCAACGCACCAGTACCTGCATATCCTGGTGGGGCAGGCGCGGATCGAGGGCTTGAGCATGGAAGGGGCGGACAGTCCGCTGGTGCAGTAGGCCGACCTTATCGGGACCGGGCCGCCGATGCGTGGCGAATGCCTGAGCAAGCGATCGCGCAGGTCATGCCATCGGAGCTTCATCTGTTGACGCCGACCGAAAATTGACCCAACTATAGGCCTCGCGCCGACCCAAAACTGACCCAGGTGTTCTACTACTCCTGCCTAATCATTAGGCGGGAGAATTAATAGGTGATCACCATGGAAACGTTAGGCAAAGTTCGCGTGCCGACTGTCAGGCTATATTCCACTGCGCAGGTAAATCGGCATCGCACATTGCGCAAACGAATACGCCCTCCTTGATCACGTTCAGGGCGTCGCAATCCACGCATTTCCGGAACAGGTAAGCGACATGGAAACCGGCCGGAGGGGCCATGCCGGCTTTGCCAATGGCGTCGGCCACGCGCGGCCATGATTGGGGTTCGGGGCAGTAGCCGGTGGATTGGTTGGTGACGGCGTGGACGCGCACCTGCTGTTTGTCGACGTGAAAAGTCATTTCGCCGGCGGATTGAACCGGGCCGCCCCCGGCGCAGGCGACGTGCTCGCTACAACGGTCGGCAACCCGCAGGGTGCCGTGGCGGTCCACGATGAAGGTCGCGATCACATGGCCATTCGCATCGGCTTGCTGGTCATCGGCCAGCCATTGAAGCAAGTCGCCCGGCGCCAGGACCGCAAAGCCGGGGGCGACATCGGCCACGGCATCGGCGATGTCTTTCGGACCCACATAGTCGTACATTTTCAAACGCTTTCCTTGTCGAATCGATGGATCGGGCGACGCGCTGTACCGATAGTCGTCCGCATGAGAAATTATACGCAGATCGTGCCATTGGCTCTTCATCAGTCTGCGCATCAATCTATCCTGTGCATCGTTTAAACGTAGGGGCGGCGCGCCGGGTTGAAGACGTGCGGGTGATCGTTGTCGTCGAGCAGGTCGAGAAACTCGCCGAGGCCTTCCTCGCTGTTTTTGGCCAATGCGTACTCGCTGTCGGCGATCAGGTGCACGCACAGCGTTCCGATGTCATGGCCACCGTGTTCGATATGCTCGAACAGTTCGCGGTCGGTGCGGATGATGGGCGGCAGGAACAGGAAGGTTTGAAACGGGCAGCCCTCCAGCGGCGGGGCCGGCAGCGGTACCGTGTGGCCCTGGCCGAACCAGGTGCGGTCCGTCTCGGGCAGTTTCGCCAGCCAGCGCAAGGTGGAAAAATAGGCCGGATCGAGATCGGGCACGTACCAGACCAGCTCGCTCGCCAGCGACTCGTCCAGGTCTTCATTGTCCGGCCCCGTCATGAGCCGGTCGCTCATGCCCGATGTGACCAGCACGTAGCCCTCCTGATCTGCGGCATCGACGTCGCATTCCTCGACAAAATTGCGGCCGAACGCATAAATATTGACGCGAAATGCGCGGTCCTCGTCCAGATCGATGTGATCCGGTTCGCCGAGTTCGTCGGCCATGGCGCGCAGGCGCGCGGCGGCCAGGGTATCGTCATTGGCTTCGGCAACGCCGAACAGGATGTCAGATTTCTCGGCCATGGCTCGCTTTTTTGAAGTGTCGATGATGGGACTATACAACGCAGCAAGCAAACCGTCGATGCCCGGTGTGTGGCGCGCGCGCGGCGGATATAGGGAGTGACCCCGGTGGAATAGTTTTCCGGATCTGCCAAAAACTGTCGATCGACGTTACGCCGGCCGGGCGAATATCGTGGCTGGGACACCTGTCGACGTAATTGTCCGGCGGCAGCTGGGGCTGTCCCGAACTGAGCCGCCTGCTCGATCCGTTGCGCAAGGACGATGTGCGCGTCGTCTGGAGGCTCGACCGCCTGTCACGTTCGCCCAAGGACGTGCCGACTCTCGTGCAAACGGTGGCAAGGCGGACGAGGGATTCCTCTGCCCGACCGAGGCCGTCGACACTAGATCGCCGCTCGGGCGCATGACGATGCAGATCGTGGCATTGTTTCGCCGCGGAGAAGGCCGCATTGGCCGCCGCCCCAAGCTCACGCCACGGTAACAAAAGGAAATCGTCCACGTGGTCGATTCCGGTCAGAAAGCGGCCATCGATTTCGCGCTCGTTTCACTGTCCATCCGTCCACCATGGCACGATTGTTGAAACGCAACAAGCTCGCAAAATAGCTGGGCAACCCAGGAAAATTCTTAGCATCCTACTTGCTCCTAATGCTGTGGACTGCGCCGAACTGATAAGCATATTGGTTCGATCCTCCGCAAGCCGTGCCGGTTTCGGATTTGGCCCAATCGTATGGGCGCCATACCCAGGGGCATACCCTTCGTAGAAACGGTGGCTCCATGATGTCGACTGCGGCAAGGTCGTTGGCAAGCATGGCGATCCGAAATACTTTGCATAAGTACCAGTTCGGTGGGGCCACGTAGTCGTAGCGGCGATGGATAACATGCCCGCTAGAAGTTTCTTTCAGCTATAGGAGAAAATCATGATCCGAATCTATCTTCACAGCATCCACTGCCACGAAGAGACGGACGAGGTCGGCGCGGATGAGCCGTACGTTCTTGTCACCTCGGTCAATCTGGCGTCGATGGTAAACGTCGCGGGGTTTGCGGTGCCGCTGCCCGGTTCCCAAGTGGTTCGCTATGGCCCGTTTGACGATGTCGACGAGGGCGAAACGCATTACGCTCCTGGTATTTCCCAGTCGTTTTGGGGGATCAACGGCGCTCCTGCCCAATTGAGTGACCCGGAAACGACTATTTTTATCGTCTCCCTGATTGAAAACGATAACGGCAATGCGGGAAATCTACGAGGAATCGTCGCCGGATCCGTTAGCGGCGCTCTCTTCAGCAGTCTCAGCCTCAATCGTGCAGATAAAGTCACTGCCCTGCTTAGGGAAATTAATTCGGCCTCGCAAACCGTGACTGGGTTCCCCAACACGGACGATCTGGTCGGGGCGCCGCAGGAACTGCGATTCTCCACCGAAGAATTGGCACTCGCGGAACGCGGCGTGCTGGTTAGTCGAACGCTGTCGTTTCACGGTGACGGCGGCCACTACAGCCTGACCTTTCACGCCCTTAACGACTTTGGCGTCTTTGGCGTCATCGGAGAGAAGTGGGCGCAAACCGGTCGGGCTGCAGGTCCGCTAGGTATACCTACCTCCGGGGAGATTCCGACCTATGACGGCATCGGCCGGTTCCGAAACTTCGCTGGGGGCATCGTCTCGTGGCACCCGGAAACCGGTGCCCATATCGTGTGGGGGTTGATCGGTGAGCGGTGGTTGCAAATCGGGCGGGAACAGTTCGGTTACCCCATCACCGATGAATCGCCGACTGCAGATGGAAGGGGCCGCTACAATCACTTCCGGGCAATCCAGCTGCCAGGAAAACCCGAGGCATCCATTCATTGGTCGCCTGCATCCGGCGCACATGAAACCTATGGTGCCATCCGGGACAAGTGGGCCTCGATGGGGTGGGAAACAAGCCACCTCGGTTACCCGGTCGATGCGGAACGCGATCACGCAGGTGGTCGGCTGCAGAGGTTCCAAGGAGGCTCGTTGTTCTGGACACCTCACGGCGGTGTCGTTGTGCAGTAGGGGGCCACCGCCCAGCTCTGGTGACGGCCGCCATCGTGCTGTGGAATACCGTGTCCCTTGAACGGGCAACGCCGGCCGTGCGCGAAGTTCGGCAAGATGCCCGACGACGAGATGCTGCAAACGTGTCGCCGCCGGGCTCTGGGAACACATCAACCTGACCGGGGATGACGTGTGGCGCCAATGCGGCGGCACAGCCGGTCGCCGCCGCTGAGTGCTTCTATTCTCGGATTTGCAGGTAGGTATGCGGATAGTTGGCCTTGAATTCGCTCGCTCTGGTGCTCCAGACGTCGTCCAGCGAAAACGACGTATGTTGCCAGAAGGTGTCGCTGCGCGGCACGGTGTTGTTGGCGACGTTGGCTATCTCGTTGTCGTTGCGCGTCTTGAATGTGGCGCTGCCGAAATTGGACGCTTCCAGCGCCATCCGGTACTGGCGGTTGGCTTGATAGCGGACGGTTTCATCGCTGTTCCAATCGACGACAGCGCTGTAATGGCTGATGATGTCCGGCGCATAAAATTCACCCCAGTTGCCGAGGAATTCGACACGCTTTTTGTCTTCGGCATTGGCGAAGCGGAAGGCGTGGGTGCCGGCGCCGTCCTTGTGGTAGACGACCAGCGGGTGGCCCTTATGGGTCTGCAGCTGGCCAATGGCGCGCGTGGTGTATTTTCCGTGGGCGCTGGTGGATACATGCGAGACGAAGTCGGGCTGGTCGTTCACTTTGCCGGTCCAGACAATGACCGTTTCCACGTCGTGCCTGTGGCCGCCGAGGAAGCTCAGGCCGATAGCCTGGTCTTTTTCGAAATACAGCTCGTAAAAATGCGCGCAGCGTTCGATTTTGTCGGCGCCTTCGATGCTGGCCTTGCATATTTGCCGGTGCACGGTGTTGGCGTAGACGGTCCAGTCGGCGTCGCGGCATCCGCCGGAGACGGAACCGGTCGCGTTCTTGCCCGGATTCTGCCGCAGATGCTCGTTGCGGTGAAATGGCGTGGCAGCGTAGCAGCCATCCGAATCGAAGTCGAAGGTCGGATGAAAATTCCTGACCTGCTTTTCATTGTATTTGGTAATGGCCGCATTCCACTTCGGGAAGTCGTCGGCATGCGCCGCTACGGCGCTCAAGGCGATGCCGGAGGCCAGCGCGGCTTTGAACCATATTGATTTATTTGTGTTGACGGAGTTTGATTTTCGATTCATGGGATGCGCCTTTAAAAGACTACCAATATCGCGGGAACGTCGCTTGTATTCCGTGATGCCTGCCGGTGCTGTTCATGCCTGCCGATGTTGCATGGCTGGTGCTGTTGGCGCTGGTGAAGTGCTGCAACAGGGCCGGCGCGGCCTGTTCGACTGAGTCGCTGCTCAATCGAACAGGGCGCCGGTAAATACTACAGAATGTTTGTTACCGTTTGTTGACTTGGAAATGCTCTTGCGGGCGCCGCAGGGTCAATAATGCGGACCCCGGGAGCGCTATTCGATGGGTACCGAGGCTAAGACGCCGCGCAGGTTCAAGGCCTTTGCCAGCTCGTCGGAATAGTCCAGATAACCGCTGGCATCGACATCTTTCTCGCACAGGAAGTGACGCACGAAATCCGGAGCGGTTTTTTGAAACTCCGGAATGGATACATCCGTCTCGGCGGAGAATTCGAGGATATAGGCGTCGCCTTCTTCACCCTCGGGTATGCCGAACAGGATGAAGCTTGCGCCCTCGTCCGGATCACCGGCAACGAAGGCCGGCACCTCCTCGTAACGGCCGGTGTCGTCGATCGTGAATTCGATCCCATCCATCGCGCGACCGAGTTGGCGCGCCGTTTCTTCGAGAGACGCGGCGGCGGGAATTTCGACGACCGCAAGCATGCTGTTGTCTGACATTGTATTGATCCTTATTCGACTGGCGTGAAATAGTGGGGGGCGTCCGGTTTATTAGCGATTTGCCTCTCGGTAAACACCCGGAAAACAGGCAGCTCACTCTTCATCCCGCTGAGCACTTCCTTGCCTTCCAAGGTGGTTCGCAGCTCGCGGAACGTGTCCTTCAATGATCTGTCCAGTTTGCTGATATCCTTGAAGAAGACGTTCTTCTTGAACCCTTTGGCCAGTGCATTGCTGACGACAAGGAAATCGACGTCATAGCCTTGCTGCCCGGTGTACGGCTCGCCGTTTTTGGTGGCGACATGACCGTCGAATGCGACCCGCTCTCCCTGCGGCCCAAGCTTCGTATCGTTTTTCAAGCCATCGACCAGGCTGCCCCGGAAGCCAACCCGCGCATTCGGATCGAGCGCCAGGATGCGTTGAATCGATGGCTGAACCGCCGCTTCGATTTCGGCGACGATCAGGGCACGCTTCTCGGCGCCATGGGCGACCAAAATCTGCTCGAACGACATTCCCGTATGATCAGCGCCGCATTGGCACGGTGTCAGCCCGAGCGGATCGACCCATTGGGTGGGATTCGGGGCGTAGGCATGCAGATTGTTGCCACCCTGCAGACCGATCGGGTCGCACGACACAAAGCGGCCGACATCCGGATCGTAATAGCGGAAGCGGTTGTAGTGCAAACCGGTTTCGATGTCGTGGTATTGGCCTTGGAAACGGATTGCCTGGAACTGGTCCAGGCCGTCCGGCAGCGCTGCCGCTTGCGGCGCCGTCTCTTCCAGTACCGCGCCCCATGCCTTGAAGGTGGCGCCCCACGCGAGCTCGCCATCGGGCCCGGTCGCTTCGCGCGGCGTGCCGAGGTGGTCGGTGTGCAGATAGTGGAGAACGGAACGGGCCTCGGTGCCCGCATCTGCGCCCGACGGCGTGGTCAGGTCGAACTGCGCCAGCGGCACGAACGAATCCGGCTCGTAAATGTAGGTGCGGCTGTGGCCCCCACGCGATTCGCCGAGCAGGCGGTTGCCATCCCACGAGAAGCGGGTGGTGCCCTGTTTGTCGCGCTTGGCGATGCGGCGCCCGAACGGATCGTACGCATACTTCACCGTGTGCACGGCCGGCTGATCGCCCTGCGCATTGCGCGTAATGACCGCCTTGACCAGCTGATGTGCGCCATTCCACTCGAAGCGCATGCGCGTGTGGCCGCCGACCAGTTTTTCGCTCAGGTTGCCGTGCGCATCGTAGTCGTAGCGCTTGTCTTCGAACACGCGCACGCGATTGCCTTCGACCCGGCCCACGCCGGCGATGGTGTCATCGAGCAGATTATGCGCGGGGTCGAACGCAAAGCGCTCGTCCGAGCGCGGCTGCACCGCCGACAAAATGCGTCCGATCACATCGTAGCTGTACGCCGTGCGGCCGTTGCGCTTGTCGTCGATGGCTAGCAGGTTGCCGCTGTCGTCATATTCGTACTGGCGCGCGATGACGGGACCTGCGCCTTCGCCGGCGCCGATCTGTCCGGTCACCTGCGACAGCAGCCGCCCTGCGGAGTCGTAGCGGAACTGGCTGGTCAGGGCGCCGTGTGTGCGGCTGACCGGCCGGTGCAGCTGGTCGCGCTCGATGTCGGTGACGACCTCGCCATCGATATTGATCTGGTGCAGATGGCCCGAGCCGTAGAACAGGTTGTTGAGCACCCGGCCATCGGGCAGCACGGTCTGGATGCGGTTGCCCATCTCGTCGTAGGCATGGCGCAGCAGCGTGGTGCCGCCGTCGGTGTCGGTCCGCTCGGCCACCAGCCGGCCCAGCGCGTCGTACTGCAGCGACACCTGCGCATCGGCATTGGCGGCCTGGGTCATCCGGCCCAGCTCGTCGTAGGCGTAGCGCAGGCGCAACTGTTCCGCGCGCGCTTCGCCGGTCACGCGCGAGATGATCTTGTCGACCAGCTGGCCCGCGCTGTCGCGCACAAAGCTGGTGTCGATGCGGGTGTATTCGGTGCGCGCGCCGCTGCCGTGTTCTTCCTTGGCGACCAGTTGCCCGCCGTCGTCGTAGCGGTAGCGCGTCAGGCGCGCATCGAAGCCGGTTTCCTCGATCAGGCGGTCGAGCGCATCGTAGACGAAGCGGTGCACGTCGCCGTTTTCGTTGATCAGCTCGGCCATGCGCCGCACGTCGTCGTAACGGTATTCGAGCACGCCGCCGCGCGCATCGATGCGTTTGCGCGGCTTGCCGTCCTCGTCGAGCTCGTAGCTGGTGCGGTTGCCGGCAGCGTCGATGCGCGCCAGCAGGCGGCCCAGCGCGTCGTATTCGTAACGCTCGGTCTTGCCGTCCGGCTGTACCGCGCTCATCAATCGTCCGGCGGCGTCGTACGCGTACGAGGTCGCGCCGCCGTGGGCATCGGTCACGCGCAGCAGGCGCCCGTCCACGTCGTAGCTGTAGTAGCTGCTTTGGCCCGAGCAATCGGTATAGCTGATCAGTTGCGCGGCGCGGTTGAACGCCAGCCGCTTGACGCCGCCGGCGGCGTCGACCACCTTTACCGGCAGACCCTGTTCGTCGTACTGGTACGTGGTGCGCTGGCCGAGCGCGTCGGTCACGCTGTGCAGGTTGCCGCGCTCGTCGTAGCGCAGCGCGGTGGTGGCGCCGAGCGCATCGGTGATCAGGGCCGGCTTGTCGAACACGGTGTCGTACACGATTCCGGTGCCCTTGCCGCCGCTTTCCACCCGCACCACGCGGCTGCGGCCGTCATAGCGGTAACTGGTGCTCTGTCCGCCCGGATGGACGATGCCGATCAGGTTGCCGTTGCTGTCGAGGCGCCGCGTGGTCTCGCCGCCGATGGCGTCCACCATGCCGGTGAAGCGCCGTTTCTTGTCGAAGCGGTAGTGCTGCTGGCGCCCCAGGTTATCGGTGACGATGGTTTCGCCGGCAAGGTAGCGGAAATCCCACGACATGCCATTGTTGGTCCAGTTGCGCGTGACCTTGCCGGTCCATTCATATTCATCGTATTCGTAGCGCGATACCAGTCCGCCCGGCTGCGCGTGCTCGACCATGACATGATTGCTGTACGCAAACTGGCGCACGACCTGGCCCATGCGGTTGCGCACCCCGGACAGGTTGCCCAGTTCATCGTACGCGTACCGCACCAGCACCTCATTGGTCGCTTCCTCGTAATCGACCGGGTCGCGCTGCACGCTGACGCTGCCCAGCCGCATCTGTCCGCGATGCTCGATGAAGTCCAGCACGAACACGCGCCCGGCACTGTCTTCGATTGATTCGGGCAGTTGCCGCGCGTTCCAGGTGATGCTGATCTTGTTGCCGTTGGCGTCGACCATGCCGACCAGCACCGCGGTGTCGTACGCTCTTCCAAGCATGGCGAACTGATTGCGCAAACCCTTTTCATCGATCAGCTCGAAGCTGCGTTCGCCGGTGCGCTCCAGGGTGATTTTTTCCGACAGCGAATACAGGGCGTCGCCCACGCGCGGCAGCGAAAAGGTGATCTCGCGATGAAACGCGTCCAGCACGACCACCTGGCCGTCGCTGATGTGCAGCGCGTCCGACAGCGGCGTGCTCCAGCCCTGGCCAAGCCAGCCAGCCTTGCGCTGCGCCGAGCTGTAGATGCGTTGCCAGACCAGGGGCAGGGCGGCGGGCAACGCAAAATCGCGCTCGCTGTTTCCTGCCAGGATCTTGCTGCCGGAAATCGGGTTGACTGGATTGGCCACCAGCAGGCACGCCGGGCAAGACTCGGCGGCTTGGCCTTCCTTGCGGGGCTTTTCCTTGACCGGCGCCGGGTTGTTCACCGGCTCGCTCGCCGACTTGCTTGCCGGCGGCGCAGGATTGGCCTTGGCGGCGGACGCGGCGGCGTTGACATCGGCGGCGGCGCTACGCGGCTGCAGGGCCGGATGGCTGACCAGTTTGTCGCGGTTGGCGCCAACCCAGCTGGAAAATTTGGGTCCCAGCTTGCTGTTGCTCAGATGCTGCAGCAGCATGGTCTGCTTGGCTTGTCCGCGCGACAGATAGAGCGCGATGGCCGACAGGATCGCGATAAACAGCAGCATCTTGCCTTGGGCAAACGCGTCGACCGACTGCTGCATCATGGTGGCGGACTGCGCGCGCGCGTTTTCCGGCAGGCGACCTGCCTGCCACGCGAGGGCAAAGCCTTCGATCATCTTGACGGCCATGTCGGGAATGGTCTTGCCGATGTGGATGACCAGTTCGCCCAAGCCCATCCAGACCAGGACTTCGGTGCCGAGCTGGGCCCCCAAGGTGGTTCCGGCCGCAGCGCCCGGCACCGCGCCGATGCCGCCGCCCAGCGCGCCGAGGCCGCCACCGATGGCGCCGCCGAGCACGGCGCCGCCGCCCACATACAGCGCCACTTCCTTGGCCGCCGCCCACAGCACCACCCACACCTGCGACAGGTCCAGGCCGGCCAGCTGGGCCTTGAGCAATTCCGTGAAACGGTGTTCGGACTGGTCGAGCGCTGTCGAAACAAACATGCCGCAACGCACACTTTCGATCTGCAGCGTGGCGTCGCCGATGCGTTCGAGCGACTCCACCATGTGATTCGACAGGCACCGCAGGCGCCGGTGCATGTCGCGCCGCGCCTGGTCGCCCGCCATCTCGTAGCTCTGCTGCATTTTTCGCAAGGTACTATTGAAACTGGTCCAACCGTTTGAATCGAAATGATTTGTCATGCGGGCTCGTGCTTGGTCGTGGTCGTCGGAAGGCTGAATTCAGTATCTAAAAATCAACATAATCATGCTAGTATAGCCAATTTCCAAAACGATAAGCTTCCTTTTTTTACATGTTGCGCGGCCGTTCGGGCCCGGGCTGCGGTCCGGATCGATCTGTTTTTCACACTTGCGGGAGCAACGCCGGATGTCCTTTCAAGCACCAGATAGCAAGCCCGGTCGTCTCGGTCATTCGGCATGATCATGAATATCAGCAAGCAAATGATGTGGGATGCGCTGCCGCGCTTCATCCGGGCGTCGGTGTTGGCGGAAACGGCGGCTGAACTCCCGTCCGGCTTGGCGGTGCCGCCGCAATGGGTGGCGATCCTGCAGGCGCAGCAGGCGAGCGGGCGCCTGGAGGCATCCGCCGGCTGGCGCGATTTTTCGGCGCAATTGCCGAACGTGGCGGCTTTTTTCAACAAACAGGCCAGGCCGCTGCTATTGCTGGCCGATGTGGACCGTGCCGTGTCGCTGCTGTATCCGTTTACCTCCGGCGGCGAGGTGTACGCGTATCGGGGGCATCCGCCGCTGCCGGCTGCGCCTGGACAGTTCCAGGCGGTGTGGGCGCGCATCCCGCAACAGTTGCGCGACTTTTACACCATGGTCCATAAGGGCTGGACCTTTTTGTCCGCCAATTCCATGGGGCCGCTGCCTGTCGGGGACTGGGCTTACCTGTCCGCTGACCGCTTCGATATCGATGACGAGACGGCCGCCGGCATGCCCGTCGATATCGGCAAGGTCCTGACCGTCTTTCACAACGGCGGTGGCGATTACCTGTGCCTCGATTTTTCGGCGCCTGACGGCATCGCAACGGGCTTGATCTGGTGGCATGACGATCCGGGGCACCCCGACGTGGTCAATTTCTGGGCAGCGCTCGATGCCTGGATCGGCGTTTTCTTCGAGGACGTCGACAGCGTTCAGGCCGGAGTGCCCGCTTGATGCAGACCCGTGCGGAGCGCGACCTCGGACGCGTCCAGTCCTTGCGCCTCGTTCTCTACCGCATATTATTCACGCGAGACGTCACCGATTTTGCCGGGCTGGCGCAAACCCAGGCAAGCCTGATCAGGGCCGATCACGACGATGAGACGCTCGAACGGATAGCGGCGGCGCTGACGTGGGCGACCACTCGCCCCAACTTCGATTACAAATCGCTGCTCCCGCACATGCCGCACTCCAGTGCGCGACTCTATGACTATCTATGCAAACTGGCGCGGGCGATGGGCGTGGCGTGAGCTGCCTTTTAATCTGACTGGAGAACGGCCGCCGCCAACGTTTCGCCACGCGCGGTTTGTCGCCGGCTGGGCGGCGCGGCGTTATACGGCGATATTGCCTTCGATCGAATCGTCGAGGGTCTTGCCGATCACCGCACCCACCAGCATTTTCACGCCCGCGACGGCCTTGCCGTGCTTGTTATCCCAGTAGTAGCCCTGGCCCGGCGTGACTTTAATGGCCGTGATGCGCGGATCGTCTTCGCCTTCGGTGAACCAGGTTTTCAGGATGAAGGTCCACAGTTCCTTGATCCTGGCCTTGTCGCGCGTGATGGTGGCCACGCCGTCGAGGACGAGGAATTCGGAGTTGGTCGAGCCCTGGAAATACAGCTTCACGGCCGGATCGGCGGCGATCTCCTTATTCTTGTGGCTGTCGTCGGCGCTGAGAAACCACAGGTTGCCCTGTTCATCCGCCTGGCGCACGCTCATTGGCCTTGCACTGCCTTCATGCCGGGTGCAGAAGAAGCATGTTTCCGCGCTATCGACTAGCTCTTTCAGTTTCTCGAGCGCTTCGCTGCCGCCCAAATCCTTGTAATTATCTTCCGGCTGGTTCTTGTTAATCGAGTCCATGTCGTCTCCGCTTTCAGTGTCAATACGTTCGATGCGCTTCGGTAGCGAAGCAGGCAGGCTTCATGGTACGTAACAACGGCGGGGCGGTATGTGGCGCACCTAACCTATAGGGCAGCAGGCGCGCGGCGATCGACACGGTAAAATCGCCGGGCAGTCATCGATGTACACACGCATCCCTCAATCCGACCCGGACAACGTCCCATCATGAAACCACTGAGCGACCAGAAAATCATCGATTCCTGGATGAACAAT